>JALHOS010000113.1 GCA_022842905.1 Myxococcaceae bacterium
GAGACCGGCTCCGTCGGCGGGGGCAGCGGCGGCGGGCTGGGCGGAGGCGTGCCGGGGGCCGTCGGCGCGGGCGCGGGCCGCTGAGGGAACGTGGGCAACTCGAAGTCGCTCTGCGCATGCGCCCCGGTGGAGCCGAGCCCTGCCCAGACGGCCAACACCATGGCGAGCCCGCCGGTCTTCATGGGTGCGGCCTTCGACGTGCGGCGTCGAGAAAACTTCAGCCCCACCGACCTTCCGGGTGCCTTGACAGCGCCGAACGCCGACTCAGGTTCATCGCGTCCGCGGGACACATCGCCCCGCGGAACCCAACGACTCGGAGAAGACCCCATGAACACCTTCCCTACCCTGTGGCGTGAGTTCGACAACCTGTTCCGTGACTTCGGCGTGCCCGTGCGCGCCCAGACCGAAGGCCCCCGGCGCTTCCTGCCGCCCGCCGACATTCGCGAGACCGAGAAGGCCGTCGAGCTGCACGTCGACATGCCCGGCGTCGACCCGAACGCCATCGAGATCAAGCTCGACGGCAACCTTTTGACGATCAGCGCGAGCCGCGAAGCGCTGCGAGACGAGAAGGAAGGTGAGTGGGTCCGCCAAGAGCGCGCCTGGGGGCTGTTCGGCCGCACGTTCACCGTCCCCGAGACCATCGACGGCAGCAAGCCGGACGCGACCTACAAGCACGGCGTGCTGACCGTGGTGCTCCCGAAGAAGGAAGCGGTGCTGCCCAAGACGTTCAAGGTCAAAGTCGAAGCCTGATCGAGCCGCCGAGCCAAACGCTCGCCGCTCTCAGCATCGCGGCGGGCGCTTTTCGGGGCCGAACGGTCCGGTGCTGTAATCCGAAGCGAAGCGGCTATGCTGCCGCCGCTGATGGCCAGTGAACAGCACCGGATCGGCCGATACACGGTCCTCACGCCGATCTCCAAAGGGGGCATGGCCGAGCTCTTCTTGGCCTACGTCGACGGGCCCGGTGGCTTTCGGAAGTTCGTGGCCGTCAAGCGGATCCTGCCTCAGCTGCGCGAAGACGAAGACTTCATCGCCATGTTCCTGGACGAAGCGCGGATCAGCGCGGCGCTCAGTCACGCCAACATCGCGCAGGTGTTCGAGCTGGGTGAAGACGCGGACGCGCTGTACCTGGCCATGGAGTACATCGCCGGGCAGGACCTCTCGCGCATGCGCAGCGCGCTGCGGCGCCAAGGCGCGGTCATGCCCGTGGGCCTCGCCGTCAAGGTCGCCCACGAGACGTGCCTCGCGGTGCACTACGCACACCACTTCACGAGCCCCGGCGGCCGGCCGCTGCCGGTGATTCACCGCGACCTGTCACCGCGCAACGTCATGGTGACCTACGCGGGCAACGTCAAAGTGATCGACTTCGGCATCGCCAAGGCCCGCGGCAGCCTGTCCACCACTCGCGAAGGCAACATCAAGGGCAGCATCGCGTACATGTCGCCGGAACAGCTGCGCGGTGAGCCGCTCGACGGCCGGAGCGATCTCTTCACCATCGGCAGCGTGCTCTACGAGCTGCTCACCGGCGAGCGCGCCTTCAACGGGGACGACGACCCCGCGATCATGTACCGCGTGCTCACGCACGATCCTCCGCCGGCCACCGAGAAGCGCGCCGAGGTGCCGGCCGCGCTCTCGGCCGTCCTCACCAAGGCCATGAGCAAGCAACGCGACGAGCGCTATGCGTCCGGGCGCGACATGGCCAAGGCGATCGAAGACGCGTGCGGCGCGGACATGTTCGACGAAGGCGACATCGCCAGGTGGATGGGCGAGCACTTCACCGAGCAGATGGAGCGCACCCGGCAGGTGCTCGCGCTCGCCGACGCCGAGGACAGCCGGCGGATCGTCAGCGCCGCCAACCGGCTGCGCGAAGCCAAAGATCGCGACGTCACCCTGGGCGCCGCCGAACGCCCGACCATGGCGTCGGCCCACCCTCCGATCGCTCCCCACGCGGCGCTCGCCGAGTCCACCGTGCTCGTCGTCGACGACAGCAAGGTCGGCCGCGCGCTGGTGGAGACGGTGCTCAAGGCGGCCGGAGCGACCGTCGTCCCTGCGGCGAGCGCCGAAGAGTGCCTGGAGATGCTGGTCGAGCTGCGACCCAACGTCATCATCCTCGACGTGCGCATGCCTGGCATGGACGGGTTCGAGCTGTGCTCTCAGCTGCGACGCCGCACCGAGCTGCGGAGCACCGCGATCCTGTTCCTGTCCGCCGCCTGTTCGCTCGAAGAGCGGGTCAAGGGCCTGTCCGTCGGCGGCGACGACTTCATTCGCAAGCCCTTCGAAGGCTCGGAGCTGGTGGCTCGCGTACGCGCCCACGCCAAGCGCGTCGCGCTCCTCAAGCCGCTGGAAGAGCCGCCGCCGTCGGCGCCGGCGAGCTGAGCGCCTGCTCACCCTGCTCGACCAGCGCCTTCACCCTGGCCAGCGCGTGTGCACACGACAACCCGTCGTCGATCCGCTCATCGAAGGCGTAGCGCACCGTCGCGACGCTGCGCGGCCCGGCTTCGGTCTGCACCTGGCGCGTTCGGCCGAGCGCGGCGAAGAACGGACAGTTCCCCCACTCGTAAAGGTGATGAAACGCGGCGTCCAAGCCCACGCTGCCCAAGTTCGCGACGAAGACACTCGTGAACAGCGGGTCGGCTTCGATCACCTGGGCCGGAAGCAGGTTCCACCGATCGAGCAGCCCCATGCCTGCCCACACCCAGCGCAACAGGAAAAACGGCAGGGCGAAGAGCAGCGAGAGTTCCTTGTCGACGGTGCGCGGCTTGTCCGACCGCCCCGCCTTCACTTCGGCGTGCAGCGCCTTGGCCAGGTCTTCGAGGCTCGAGTCCGCTTCGAGCTTGCGCTTGACCGTCACGAGCGCCGCGGTGTCGTCGAGCTTGCGCTTCTTCGCGGCGAAGCTGAGCCAAATCCCCTGGCGATCGTAGATACGGCCGCCGGACACGAAGCGGTTGAGCCGCGGCCGCTCGGAGAGCGCGCGCGTCAGCGCCCACATGTAGACGTGGAAGATCGTGATCTTCGTCTCGGGGTGCGCCTGGTTGAACGCGTCGATCCGCCGCAGCGCGTCCGTCACGTCGAGCTCTTGCTCGAAGTAGACGGTCGCCTCGGTCCGCGTGCGCATGAGCACCGGCATCATCAAGCGGGTCAGCGGGAGATCTTTGGCCAGCGTTCCGTCGGAGCGTTTGAAGAGCATGCCGCCCCACGTTTGCAGCCTCGGCGCCGGCCAACAACCGCGCAGCACGCTTGGACTTGGCCACCGACAGGCCGTGCAGTGAGCTGCACAGCGTGCAGCGCGACGCGAACCTTGTCTGGGTGTCGGCCCGCCACTACCGTCCGGGGCCCTTCGCCGCAGCCCAGCGACGAGCACACCCCCAGGAGACGACCGATGGCCGCCAGCAAGAAGAGCCCCGCGCCAAACACCAGCCCCACCGCGAACATGTCGAAGGGGCGCAAGGCGCTCTTCAACGCGTGCATGGACGTCGTGAACTACGACGTGAAGACCAAAGGCCTGTCGACGAACGGGCTCAAGAACATCAAGGGCAAGCTCGCCGCGCTCGAGGCGGACGACGACTACCCGATGGCGGTGTTCGACCTGGCGATGATGGCGAAGTACCTCGAAGACCGGCAGCTCCCGACCGCCTCGGAGCAGATCGCCGAGCTGGCCCGCACGGCCATGAACGCCAAGCGCGCCTGACTTCGCTCCGGCGCCGCACCCGGCGAGCACAGCCTGGGGACGTGATCAAGTAGGTGGGCAAGGCACCTACGAAACCCGGCGCGGAGCGTGAGTTGAAGGCCCGTGACGAACAGGGTCTGTTCCGGTCCGTCTCGCAACTCTTCACCCCTTTGGACCACGAACGAAAGGCAACACATGGGAACGTCGATTCAGAACGCGCACAAGCCCGTCCGTAAGGCAGAAGTCTCCCAGGCGGAGCTGCCCCAGGTTCCGGCGCGGAAGCACGACCTGGCGCCCGGGGAAGCACCCAAGGCCAAGCCGGCGACGTGGTCCAAGGTCGCGCTCAAGGCCATGGAGCGCGGCGCGACGGGCCCGGCGGTGCGCGATCTGCAGCGCGCGCTGAAGGACGCGGGCTTCGACCCGGGCGGCATCGACGGCGACTTCGGCCCCAAGACGGAAGCCGCGGTGCGCGCGTTCCAGGAAGACGCCAACCTGCTGGTCGACGGCAAGGTGGGCCCGCAGACGCGCAAGGCGCTGGGCCTGTCCGCCCCGTCCGCCGAGCCGACGCCTGAACCGGCGAAGGACCTGCCGGAACCCGCCCAGGCCAAGCCGGCCGCCGCGCCCAAGAAGAAGGGCATGCTCGAGAAGGCCGCGGGCAAGGCCAAGCAAATGGTCCGCGAGGAGATCGCCCGCGAGCACAAGGTCGGCGTGAACCTGGGCACGAACCTGAGCACGACCTTCCACGTTCCGGTGCCGGGCACCGGCGGCCAGGCCCCGGTCCCCGTCGTCGAGCAGCCGGTCCCGCCCGCGCCGCTACCGCCCGTCGCGAACCCGCCGACGCCGCGCCGCGCGAAGGAAGGTCCGGATCCGGTGGAAGGGAGCCCCACGCCCCAGCCGCCGACGCCCGCCAAGCCGCCGGCCCAGCCGGCGCCGGCCGCCAAGCCCCCGGTGAAGATCCCCGTCACGCTCGGGGTCGGCGTCAACGCCAAGGCCGAGTTCGCCGAGGCGATCGCGCTGCGCAACACGAAGACGTTCGAGCGGCTCGTTACGCCCGATCGGCGGCGCCTCGAGTACACGAAGAACAACCCGGACGCGACGTGGGCGCAGACCAAGGCGCTCGTCGGCGCTGGCGGCACCGCGTCGGCGTCGCTGCCGCTGGGGCCCGTGTCGCTGGGCTTCTCTGGTGGCGTCAACGGCCAGGTGGAAATCTCCAGCATCACCGCGCACCACGTGAAGGGCGTGAAGGACCTGCCGGGCGCGGTCGCCGACCAGGCCAAGAGCATGGTGGTGCCGTTCAACAGCGAGTGGCTGCGCAAGTCGAACCAGGCGCCGGGCTCGGAGTGGATGTTCCGGGGCACCGTGAACAAGCACGCCGGCGCGAACGTGGGCATCGGCACCAGCGTGGGCGGTCCCCTGGTCTCGGTGGGCGCGAGCGCGGGAATCGGCCTGACGTACAACGACGCCGACATCTACACGAAGAACGTCAAGGTGCTCGAGGACAGCAAGGTCTTCGTCCAGATCTCCAAGGACGACGTCACCACCAAGGGAATCAACGCGGGGGCGCGTGTGGGCGTCGACGTGAACCTGCCTCGGACCGGCGGCATGATCGCCAACGCGGTCGCGGGCAAGGTCGAAGGCGCGATCGAGAGCAAGCTCTCAGCCAGCATCAACGCGTACGCCAACCGCACCGCCGGTGAGAAGTCCATGGGCGCCGCGGTGCTGGACCTCAAGACGCCTGAGGGCCGCGCGGCGTACGACAAGATCATGAAGCTGAGCCCCGACGAGGCGGCCAAGTACATTCAGAAGAACAAGCTGGGGCCCAAGTACAAGGAGCAGTCGCAGTCGACCGCCCTGGGCTTCAACGCCACGTTCTTCGGCAACGACGTGCTCTCGCTCAACCGGGTCACCGGCACGACGAAGGGCGTCGTCACGCACGTGGACGGTGGCAAGACGAAGCTGCAGGAATCGCAGTACTCCAAGCACCTGGGCGGGTTCCTGCCGCGGCTGTTCGTCGGTGAAGAGCGCGACGTCCGCATCACCGGTGGTCAGGTCGTGCGCCCCGACGGGAGCCGCAGCCAGGCCGTGGCCATGAACATGTCCGTCAAGGACCCGCGCTTCAGCGCTGGGGAGAACCGCGAGATGCAGAGCTGGGCCAAGTTGATGGGCACCAAGCTCAACGACATGCCCGGCGGCAAGCTCGGCGAGGTCCGGTACGACGTGCAGCTCTCGCTCAGCGACGATGACGTCAAGCGCCTGAGCAAGCTGTCCGACGAGCAGATCTTGGCGGCGTACGGCCAGGCGCTGGCGGACATGGACGGGACCAAGCCGCCCATGTGGGCCAAGCGGCCGGAGCGCTTCGAGGGGCTGATCTCCCAGGCGCGGGACTACCAGCTCAACCGTGACGGCGGGTACGACCCGACGCGCGACTACGTGGACGGCCGCGACTTCGACAAGGACCTGACCTCGTACCGGGCCGCCCAGGAGATGGCGAAGCAGATCGGCAAGAACCGCGGCAAGCCGGTCAACGAGTGGGGCAAGTTCCTTTCGGCCGTCGGATCGCAGGGCTCGACTGACGTCCGGGCGATCATGCTGTCGCTGCACCGGCTGGCGAAGGCCGACCTCACGGGCCTGACCGTCAAGTCCGGCAAGCGCACGTTCACGGCGCCGCCGGCTGGTCCCGTCGCGAACACGCTCGCGGCCGAGGTGGGCAAGATCATGGGCCCGCCGGCGTAACGCCGACGCTCCGTCTTCAAAGCAGGGCTCGCGGCCTCGCGCTGACTCGGTTGAGCGGCGCGGGGCCGTCGTGCTTCGAACGCACCGTGGCCGAAAAATCAGCCTGAGGCGCGTCAACGGAACGCAAGCACTGCGGCGGCGCCCGCGCGGTCCCAGGGCGCCTTCGCTGGCACGTGTGCTGCTGTCGTCTGGGGTGGCACGGCGCGCGTTCGCCTTCGAACGGTCGGGCGCAGGGCAGCGCGCGTCGGCAGTGGCCATTCACGGCGCCCGACACGAGGAGACGGTCATGGCACTGATGCGTTGGGATCCGTTTCGTGAACTCGAAGACATGTCGTCGCGGCTGAATCGGATCTTCGGCCCTCGGACCGAAGCGCAGACGACGCTGGCGACGGCCGACTGGGCACCGACGGTGGACATCGTCGAGCAGCCCGAGGAGTTCTTGGTGAAGGCGGAGCTCCCCGAGATGAAGAAGGAGGACGTGAAGGTCACCGTCGAAGGCGGAACCCTCGTCATCCGCGGTGAGCGGAAGCTGGAGAAGGAAGAGAAAGGGCGGAAGTTCCACCGAATCGAGCGCAGCTACGGCTCGTTCATGCGCTCGTTCACGCTGCCCGACAACGTCGACGCGGCGCACGTGCGCGCGGAGTACAAGGACGGCTTGCTGAGCGTCAGGCTGCCCAAGGTGGAACGCAAGGAAGCCAAGGCCACTGAGGTGAAGGTCAGCTGAAGCGGCCGGGGCAGAGAAGGCGCGAGGCGACCGCCCGCATCTTTGGGAGGTCGACTCGGAACGTCGGCGTGAGCCGACCAACAACGAAGAATGGAGGCGGCGGGAATCGAACCCGCGTCCGAAAGCCTTCGGCTCCCCAGCACCACGTGCGTCGCTCGCGTTTTGATGACGCCTCGAACGCTCCCGCGAGTGGGATCGTCCAAGGCCTCCCTGGTTGGTGTTGCTTCTTCACCTCAAGCCCAGGGGCTTGAAGCGCCTAGCCCGCTGAATGACGGCTGACCTCCACCTCACAGGCCGAAGGTGGAGCAGCCGGGCATGGTCGGTTTTTTAGGCCGCCACAGCCAGCTCAACGTTGTCGTTGGCTTTTGTGTTTTGCCCACTTGGATTTACGAGTGTGGTGAGCCCACTCGGCACGCGCTGAGGGGCGTCCATGCCCCCGTCGAGACCATTTCGCCCCCAAACTGTCAAAGAACCGCAAACCGCTCGGGCCAAGGTAGACCGGCGCCCTGCCCTCGTCGAGCCGAACCTCCCCGACTGACTGACTCACGGCGCGGCGAGGACGTCTTCCAGCACCTCGGCGAGCTGCGCTTCGGTCACCGCGCCGACGTGGGCCCACGCCACCGCGCCCTGCCGATCGAGCACGTACGTCGTCGGGAAGACGTCCACCTGGAAGTCGAGCGCGGCCTGCGGCGGAACGAGCGCGGTGTGCGCCGCCAGCTCAGGCAGCGGCTGCGTGTAGCGGGCGACGGCCTCCTTCTGCTCCGCCGCGTCGTCCAAGTTGGCCGCGACGAACACCACGCCCCGCTCCCCAAACCGCCGCGCCACGGCGACGAGCGCGGGCATCTCCTCGCGACACGGTGGGCACCAGGTCGTCCAGAAGTTGATCAGCACGACCTGGCCTGCGTGCTGCGTGAGCTCACCGCGGGACCCATCGAGCCGATCCCACGCCAGCGACGGCGCCGCGCTCCCCTTTTCGAGCGTGGCCTCTTGGGAGCCCAGCCCGAGGAGGATCGCGCCGAAGAAGAGGGACCCGACGATCGCCGTGCGCAGCAGCTGTCGCTTCACGGCGCGGCCCCCTTTCGCTCGAGCCAGGCCGCCAGCCCGCGCAGCCCCCGCGCTACGGACCGTTGGAGCAGCGGGTGTCGTCGCACGAGCGGCGCCGCAGCCGGGCCCCAGCGGTAGTACCAGCGCACGCCCCGTCGCCCGAGCTCGGTCCGCTGGAGGACTTCGTCGCGGAGCTTCCGAAAGGTGGCGAGCTCGGGCGCGTCGGGGCCGAGCGCCGCGGTCGCGATGAAACACGCCCCGGGCTCCTGCACCCACAGCACCCGGCTGGTGCTCAGGTTCAGCACCGCCCGCAGCGTCCGCGCCGGCCGGTAGAGCAGAGCCAGACGGTCCTTGGGCCGCAGCGCCAGCTCAACGCCCGAAGCGTCGGCGACCTCCACCATGCTCGGCACGCCGCCCAGCGCGTTGAGCTTGAGGCCGTACTCCCGCGCGCGGCCACGCCGCGTCACCTGCGCCTCGCGCAGCTCGCCGACGAACACCTCGAACGGGGCTCCGCAGGCCGGGCAACTCAGCACGTGGGCCGCGTGGAGCGGAGAGACGGCGTAGTCGCCGACCTTCCGGCAGCCGGGGCAGATGAGCTTGCACTCGAAGCGCGCGTCAGGCCGCGGATCGTAGCGGGAACGGCCGGACTCCCGATCGAACGCGGGACCACTGGCCGCTTCGGGCTGCCGCCACAGCCGCAGGCCCTCCAGCGCCTTCGCTTCGAGCGCCTGCGCGCGCCGCCAGGGGAGCTCCGCCGCCTCGGTGCGCCCTTCGGCGACGGCCACGAGCGCTTCGAGGTGCGCTTCGAGCGCGAGGACGTCGAAGGCGAGGCCGGGCGCAACCACGGCATAGGCCGACGCGAGGAGACGCTCTCCTTCGGTGGCCAGCGCGAGCGCCTTCGGACGGGCGGGATCGTCTCTGCGCCGATAGACCGGTGGCTCGGGCAGCTCCGCGAAGTACCGGCCCAGCTCGATCCGCAGCAGCTCGGGATCGCTCACCAAGCCCTCCGGGTGCCGAGCCCGTTCCAAAGCCCGCGCTCGCAGCTGCTCGAAGCTCACGCGCACCTCATCGACACGACTCACCGAGGTAGCACGGCCACGCCCAAGAAATCGACGCCCGCGTGGGAACCACTACCGTGGCGGGCATGCGCCTCGTCCTGCTTGCCGTCTGGTCGGTCACCTGCGCCGGTGTGGGGGCTTTCCTGGCCACCCACCGCACGACACCTTCCCAGCTCGCCGAGAAGTCACCCGAGAAGTCGGAGCGCCGGCCGAAGCAGGACCGACCAGTCCTCGAAAAGCTCACCGAGCACGCCCAGGACGCCGTGGACACCATCAAGCGCACGACGCTCAACGATCCGGCGCCGAAGGAACGCCACTCTGAAGCGGACCGGAGCGCCGTCGACGCGCTCATCGCGAAGAAGGGCCAGCGCTGACACGCTGTCCGACGGCGCGCTCCAAGTGCACGACGGCCGAGCGCCACAGCTCGACCTCCCGCGGCGTCGCCTGCCCTCGCACCAGCGCCCGGGTCATTTCCTTGAGCACGTGCTGCGGCGCCTGCGGGTTGAGGAACTCGGCGGTGAGCAGCAGGCGCTCGAGCCTCCGCTCGAGATCCTCGACGGCCCCCAGCCGCGCCCCCTCGGCGGGCCCTGGCGGCGGTGAGCCCACCGCTCCTTCGCGGCTGATCAGGTAGGCCAGCACACCCGCCGACTGCGCCACGTTCATCGACGGCTGGGTCGGGTGCGTGGGGATCACGATCACGTCCTGGCACAGGCTCAGCTCGTCGTCGGACAGCCCCCGCTTCTCTCCGCCCAAGACCAGCGCCACGGGCCCCCGCGTGGCGTGCACCTTGAGCGCCGCGACCCCGTCTTCGGGGCTCACCGGCTCGCGGCGCTTGAGCTTGTCGCGAGACGTCGTCCCCACGGCGTACACGCAGCGGCTGAGCGCTTCGGCCAAGCTCGGCGCGATCGCCAGGCCCTGGAGGATCGCCTCCCCGCCCACGCCCAGCCGCTCCGCGCCGCGGAAGTCATGCGTCACCGGATCGGACAGAATGAGCTGCGTCAGCCCGAAGTTCGCCATGACGCGGGCGATGGAGCCCAGGTTGTCCTTCGAGCGCAGCTGGTGACAGACGACGACAGGCGGCCACATGCCGCAACAATGCCCGCCGAGACGGCGAGGGCAACCGTGCTGCACTGGCCGACCGGAGGGCCCTGCGTTAGGGTGGTTCGCGTCATGCGGGCTTGCGCGAGTGCGATGTTGTTCGTCGGGTTGGTGGGCTGCGGGGTCGGCGCGTCGAGCCCGGCCACGCTCAGCACGGCGCAGGCGCTGACCGGTACGGCCGAGCAGCTCGAGTTCGAACTCAAGCCCGTGCGCTCGCAGCTGTTCCGCGACGTCGTGCGCCAGGCGCAGCAGCAGGCCGGCCAGGTCGGCGGGTCCTTCCTCTTCCCCATGGTCGTCTCGGGGGAGGTCGTCGGCGCGCCAGCGCTCGACGGCCGGGTGGATCTGCTCGCTGGGCACGACGCAGGCGCCCCGCTCCTCCTGGTCTTCGGCAACCGCGGCGAGCGGTTCACCGAGGATCGTCGAGACGCCTACCAAGGCTTGTCCGAGCGCGAAGCCGCGGAGCAGATCGCCCGCGCGCTCCTCAGCCGGTGGGGCGTGAGTTCGACCGCGGCGATCCCCGTCGTGCGCGCGCCCGGCGCCCCGTACGCCGCCGCGTTCTTGGACGGCGTACTGCGGCTCAACCCGGCCTTCGTCTACATGGCCGCGGCCGTCGAGCCCTGAACGCTCGAAGCGCGGTGATCCGCCGCGCGGCCGGGTGTACAAGCCACGGGGCCATGGCCGACCCGCGCTTGACGCAACAGCTCCCCTTCACGCTGCGACAGACCGACTTCCCTTCGCTGGGGCAGCGCTACCAGGGCAAGGTGCGCGACACCTACCGGCGCGGCGACGTGCTGGTGCTGATCACCACCGATCGTCTGTCGGCCTTCGATCGCGTGCTGACGACGCTGCCCTTCAAGGGCGACCTGCTCAACACGCTGTCTCACCACTGGTTCAAGAAGACGGCGCACGTCGCGAAGAACCACGTGCTCGACGTGCCGGATCCCTGCGCGACGGTGGCGCGGTGCACCGAGCCGTTGCGGATCGAGTTCGTCGTGCGCGGGTACCTGACCGGCAGCCTCTGGCGCGACTACACGGCGGGGAACGATCCGTACGGGCTGAGCCTGCCCCCGGGCCTCGCCAAGGACTCGCGCTTCGACCGGCCGATCCTCACGCCGTCGACGAAGGCCCCCGCCGGCGAGCACGACCTGCCGCTGTCCGAAGCCGAAGTGCTCGCGCGCAACCTCGTCCCGCCCAAGCGCTTCGAAGAAGCCAAGGCGCTCGCGCTCGGCCTGTTCGCCGAAGGCACCAAGCTGGCGGCTGAGCGCGGCCTGCTGTTCGTCGACACGAAGTACGAGTTCGGGTTGGCCGGCAATGAGTTGCTGTTGATCGACGAGATCCACACGCCCGACTCGAGCCGCTACTGGGTCGCGTCCGAGTACGCGGCGCGGCTGGCCAAGGGTGAGCCGCAGCGCATGCTCGACAAGGAGAACCTGCGCCAGTGGCTCATCAACGAGCGCGGCTTCTCCGGGCACGGCGAGCCGCCGCAGATCCCCGACGACATTCGCGTCAGCCTCACCGAGAAGTACCTGGGCGCGTACGAGCAGCTGACCGGCACCGCGTTCCCGCTCGACGTCGGCCAGGTCAGCGCGCGCCTCGAGCGCAACCTGCGCAGCGCGAAGCTGCTCTGACGGCTTTCGCCCCTCACGCCGCGCTGGCGAACGGCTCGAGCTCGGGCGCGACGTCGTCGTGGGTGGCGCGCCAGGCCCACGGGCGCAACACGACGGCCTGGTGCTGCGCCACCGCGGCGGGCCTTCGGAACCAGGGCGCGGGGCTCCACGTCATCGTCTCGGCCAGCTCGAGCGCCGAAGGAATGTCGCCCGGCTCCACTTCGTCCGTCTGTTCGGCCAGCAGCCCTTCGAGTCGCGCGGTCAGTGAGCTCATGGTGAACGTCAGCCAGAGCAACCGGAAGGCCAGCGCCAACTACGCGTCAGCGCAGTGACGTTGGACGGGTCGCGACGACCCCTTGGGGTCAGTGCCGACCGAAGACACGGTCGAAGATCACGTCCACGTGCCGCAGGTGGTAGTCCGGCGTGAAGCAGGCTTCGACGTCCGCGGCGCTCATGGCGGCGGCCAGCTCGGTGTCCGCCAGCAGCGCCGACTTGAAGTCCACGCCGTCCTCGTAGAGCTTCATCGCGTTGCGCTGGACGATCACGTACGCCGCCTGCCGGTCCAGGCCCCGCTTGGCCAGCTCCAGGAGCAGCCGCTGGCTGTTCACCACGCCGCCGAGCAGCGCCAGGTTCTTCTTCATCTGCTCCGGGTAGACGTTGAGGCTCTCCATCAACCCGGCGAAGCGGTGGAGCATGAAGTCGCACGTCACCGTCGCGTCCGGGCCGATCATGCGCTCGACAGACGAGTGTGAAATGTCGCGCTCGTGCCACAGGGGCACGTTCTCGAGCGCCGCCACCGCGTAGCCCCGCAGCATTCGCGCCAGCCCGGTCAGGTTCTCGGACAAGATCGGGTTGCGCTTGTGCGGCATGGCCGAGCTGCCCTTCTGGCCGGCGGTGAATGGTTCCTCGACCTCGCGGACCTCGGTGCGCTGCAGGTGGCGGATCTCCACCGCGAACTTCTCCAGGCTCGTGCCGAGCAGCGCCAGGGCCGCGAAGAACTCCGCGTGGCGATCTCGCTGGACGATCTGCGACGACGCGGGGGCAGGCGCCAGCCCGAGCAGCCGTATGGCGTGCGCTTCGACCGTCGGCGGCAGGTGCGCGAAGGTGCCCACCGCGCCGGAGATCTTCCCGACGGCGATCACCTCCACCGCCCGCTCGAGCCGCGCCCGGCCGCGCCGCAGCTCGTCGAACCAGATCGCCAGCTTGTGGCCAAAGCTGATCGGCTCGGCGTGAATGCCGTGGCTGCGCCCCACCATGATGGTGCGCTTGTGCGCGAAGGCCTTGGCTTCGACGGCCTTGAGCACCCGATCGACGCCGGCGATCAGCAGCTTGCCCGCGTCGCGCAGCGTCATGCCCAGCGCCGTGTCCAGCACGTCGCTCGACGTCATGCCCCAGTGCAGCCAGCGCGCGTCGGGGCCGATCCGCTGCTCCATGAACGTCAGGAAGGCGATCACGTCATGCTTCGTCGTCTTCTCGATCTCGTCGATCCGCGCCGCGTCGTCGGCGGTGAAGGAGCCGGCCTTCGCCCGGCAGGCGTCGAGCGCCGCTTTGGGGGCGATGCCCTCGAGGACCATGCCTTCGAGGGCGGCCAGCTCAACGTCCCGCCACCGCGCCAAGCGGGCTTCGTGGGACCACAACGACACCATGTCCGGTCGGGAATAGCGGAGGATCACTCCATGCCTCTTACCGCAACGCCTTGGCGCGTCGCGAACAGCAACGCTTCGATGAGGAAGCGCTCCGACAGGCTGATCCGCCGCGCGGTCGTCACGTTGAACTGCAGCTCGAGCCCCTCAGGCGGCACCACGGCGATCGTCCCGGGGTCGACCTTCTCGTGGACGATGCGGTTGACCAGCCGCGCGGCCTGCTGGCCGACGAGCACCGGCGCTGGGCTGACGGCGATCAGCGCGCCTTGCCGCACCTGGGCGGCGGACAGCGCGACGCAGGGCACCTTCTGGGCGATCGACCACTCGATAATCTTCTCGACCACCGTGGCGGACCCCACCGTGCGGTCGGCGATCATCACCATGGCGTCCACCCGGCCGGCGGCCTCGGACAGCACGCGGGGCAGGCGGTCGACGGAGTCCAGTTCGAGCGGCACCAGCGAGAGCGACCGCGACTTGGCGGCGTTGCCCACGTCCTCCAGCAGCTGGGTGGAATAGCGCGGGTCGGCGACGATCCCCACGCGCTTGACCTTCTTCGTCGCGGCCAGCAGCGACAGCTCCAAGGACAGATCGCTCGTCAGCGCGATGCCGGTGACGTTGGGTGCCTCGAGCTCGTACTTCTGGTGCGACGGGACCAGCACGAACACCACCGGCGTCCCTTGGACCTGCGCCTTGGCGGCCACGGCAGCCTGCGGCCCCACCGCGACGATGAGCGCCGGCTTCTGCGCGGCGATCGCCTTGAGCGTCGTCGCGGCGCCCTCCATGCCTGGCTCGGCAACGACCACGTCCACCTGCGCCCTCACCTCCGCGCCGAACCCAGCGACGAAGCCGTTGTACGGGGCGAGCTCCAACGACTTCACGACGACGACCCGAGGCTTGGGCGGCGACGCCGGCGGCCGCTCGTCGTCTTCGTCGTCCGACGGAGCCGCGGCGCTGAGCGCCACGCCCAGGAGGATCAGCGCAAGTCGGCGCAGCATCGGAACCCCACCTCGGAGGACTTCGTCACCCCGCTCGTCTTGCGGGCCGCGCAGCGAACGCCGTAGTCGCTCGTGGCGTACGAGCCGCCCTTGACGACGCGCTCGCTGGTCCACTCCGCGACGTTGCCGGACATGTCCTGCGCGCCGTAGCTCGAACGGCAGCGACCGAACCGCCCCGACGAGGCCAGCGAGCGGGCTTCACCCGTGTCGTCCTCCGTGTTGCACGCGTCCGCGTCGAAGGTGTTCGAATAGCCCCACTTCGCCGAGCCGGCCCCCTTGCACGCCTTCTCCCACTCCGCCTCGCTGCACAGGCGCTTGCCGGCCGACGTGCACATGCGCTCGGCGTCGGCGAAGGTCACCGAGACCGTCGGCGCGACACCGCGCTTGTTCGGGTACTCGAACGTGTCCACGCAGAACGCCGCCACCGTGACCGACGTGAGCGCCTTGTCTTCGAAGCCCGCCATCGGGTCGTCCTTCGCCGTGCCCATGCGGAAGGCGCCGGCTGCGACTGGCTTCATGCCTTCGGGGCAGCCTCCGGCGGCCGCGGCGGGGGCCGGCGTTGGCGGCGCGACGGCGGGAGTCTTCTCTGGAGCCTTGTCGGGCGGCTTGGCGGCGGTTGGATCGGGTGGCTTGGGCGGCGTGCCCTTCTCCGCGGCGAGCTTCTCAGCAGCGAGCTTCTCAGCAGCGAGCTTGTCGGCAGCGTCCTTCTCTGCTGCGGCCTTCTCCGCGGCGGCCTTCTCCGCCGCTGCCTTCTCGGCCGCTGCCTTCTCAGCGGCCGCCTTGTCCGCCACCGCTTTCTCCGCGGCCAACTTCTCGGCGGCCTCTTTCTCGGCTCGGGCCAGTCGGTCGGCGACCTCTCGTTCGATCGCCGCGCGCTCAGCCTCGGACACCTGGTTCGACTGGCCGCCGCGCTGCTTCTGGATCCAGTAGTACCCGCCGCCAGCGCCCAAGCCCACCCCGAGAATCACCAGCACCGCGACGTAGATCCACGTCGACGAGCTCGACGCCGGCACCGGGCGCAGCGCGGACTGAGGGGGCGCCGTCGGCGGCAGCGGCTGAGCGGTGGCGGCCAGCCCCGGCGTCGTCTCGACCCCGACCTTCGTTTCCTCGTCGTCGGTGTTGACGGCGAGCAGCTGCCCCGAGTCGATCACCGCCGTCGGCTCGCGGTTGTCCTTGGCGTCTTGCGCGCTCATCGGCGCTTCGAGCGCGGAACGCAGGTTCACCGAGTCGACCGGCTGCGTGGCGTCCGGCAGCGCCGTCTCACCGGTCACTGGCGGTGGCGGAGGGGGCGCAATGCCGCCGACGGACGTGGGTCCCGGCGCGGGCACCGGGGGACCTGGCCGTCGCGGCTGCAGCTGGAGCATGCCCGTCGGGTTCCGAGGCCGCGCAACGCCCGGCGCGCCCAGCGGAGGGACTTCAGTCGGAGCCGCGCCGACCGCCCCGCCGTGCTTGCGCACCAGGTCTGAGAACTCCCCCATCAGCTCGCCAGCCGACTTGAAGCGCGCGAGCGGGTTGGCGTTGATGCACTTTCGATAGAAGCCCTCGACGGCCGCGGGGATCGTCTCGTTCTTCTTGCCGAGCTCGGGGATCGCCCCGTCGGGAGTCTGCCCCGAGAGCATCTCGCCGATGATCACGCCGACCGAATAGAGGTCGGCCCGCAGATCGATCTCCCCGCCGTCGACCAGCTCCGGCGCCAAGTAGCGATCCAGCTTCCGCGCCTTCATGGCCTGCACGAACGGCAGCCGCGGCATCGCCAAGCCCAGCCCAAAGTCGGTGACCTTGAGCAGGTCCGGCAGCACCAGCACGTTCTCGGGCTTCACGTCCGAGTGGGGCCCGACCTTGTGAGCCCCATCGAGCGCCCCGCAGATCTGGCTGAGGATCGGCTCGATCTCCACCAGCGTGAAGAACTGCCCCTTTTGCAGCCGCAGCTCGATGATCTTCCGCAGCGTCAGCCCGTCGAGGAACTGCGAGGTGAAGTACGGGCGGTCTTGATCCTCACCCTCCTCGTACACGCGCACCAAGTTGGGGTGCGACAGCTTGCGCGCCAGGCGCAGCTGCTTGGCGAACTGCTTCCGCTCGTCCGGCGTCTGCACCAGCTTGGGGTTGATGACCTTGAGCGCGACTTCGACGTCGATCTCCTTGTCCTGCGCTCGAAAGACGAAGCCCAGCGGGCCCCCGCCGACGACCTCCTTGATGAGGTACCGGCTGGCGATCAACTCCTGGGCCTTGAACGGCGCGCCCTCGAGCGTGCCCGCTGTCGCCCGGCGCCGGCTGAAAGTCCCAGTCGCCTGCCGCAGCCCGCTGCCGGTCAGCTTCTGCCCGCAGTTCGGACACGCTTGTGCGGTGTCGGGCGCGTGTGTACCGCAGCGGTAGCAGAGCAACGGGACCTCGGAGCCCTCACCTCGGGCCGGCGTAACGTGCGAATTGGACTGCCGTTTTAGTGCAGTTGGAGCCGCCCATCAAATCCTCTGCACACAGCCTTAAGCGATCTGGGTCGACCCGAAGCCGCCGCTGCCTCGCTCGGTGGCGGACAGGTCCTTCACCTCGGCCAGCTGGGCGCGCTCGTGGCGGGCGACGACGAGCTGCGCGATGCGATCGCCCCGATTCACGGTGAAGGGCGCCGCCGACAGATTCACCAGCAGCACGCCCACCTCGCCGCGGTAGTCGGCGTCGATCGTCCCCGGGGTGTTGAGGCAGGTGACGCCGTGCTTGAGCGCCAGGCCTGAGCGGGGCCGGACCTGGCCTTCGAAGCCTGCGGGGATCTCCAGCGACAGCCCCGTCGGAATGAGGCGGCGCTCCAAGGGCGCCAGCGTCACCGGCTCCGTCAGGTCTGCCCGCAGGTCCATGCCTGCGGCGAGCGCGGACTGATACGCCGGCAGCGGGAGGTCCGCGTTGTCCCGAACGCGGCGAACGGCCATGACGAGCTCGCCCATGCGCGGGCGTGTAGCACGTCACGGCAAGTCCTCGGTGGCCGGCGGCACGGCGCTGCGCTGGAGCGCGGACCGGAGCGCGGCTGAAGGGCCTTCGGGCTGCACGGGACGCGGAGCCGGCGGCGGCGTGCTCGGGACGTCCCGCACTTGCTCGAGGGGCCCCGTGAAGCGCAGCGGGTCGACGGGCTGGTGCGCCAGCTCGAGCTGGTAGTGCACGTGCGGCCCGGTGGACCGACCCGTCGAGCCGGACAGGGCGACCGTCTGCCCTTGAGCGACGCGCTCACCCACGCGCACCAGCAACGCTTCGTTGTGACAGTACGCCGTCGTCACGCCGTGGCCATGGTCGATGATCACCACGCGCCCGTTGACCGCGTCCTCGCTCGCCCGGCGCACCGTGCCCGCGAACGTGGAGGCGACCTGCGTCCCGGACGGCACCGCCAGATCCACACCAGTGTGGAGCTGCGGCCGGCTCAGCGTCGGGTGCGTGCGCCAGCCGAAGGGCGACGAGATGCGCGTACTCCGAGACACCGGCCACCCGAGCCCGAACGCGGTCCCGAGCACCAGCGCCTCGGACGCCGCGGACAGCGCCTTCGCCGAGGACGGAGGCAGTACCTTCGCGAACGCCTCGAGCGTGGGCGGACGGCCTTCGGCCCGGGTCCGGCGCACCGCGAAGTCCGCCAGCGAGTCACCCGCGAAGATCGCCAGCACCACGGCTTCCTCGCTGGGAAGCTGCGAGCGCAGTGAGGCGATCCGCTCCGTCGCCGCGGCCAGCGTGGGGAGCGCCACGTTCGCCGTCCGCTGCGCGCTCACGAAGACGCCCTTGGCCAGCGCGTCGCCCGGGCCGACCTGCGCGACGGCCGCCGCTTCGAGCGACGGAACGCCGTCGGGCGTGGGCGCGGCCACGACCGGCTGCGCGTCGAAGAGACCACCCGAGTAGTAGGCCAGGAGCGGCCGAACCTCGGCGCTGCGGCCGACAGCGCGGGCGACGGCGGAGCGCAGCAGCGCCCCAGCCGGCGTGTGGTACGCTGCGGCCCAGCAGCACAGGAGCGCCGCGACCGCGTCTATCACCCCACCCTGTCGGCGCCGCGCGGTCTTCACCAGAACTCCCCCACCAGCGCGCGGGCTTCGAGCGCCACCGGCACCGCGAGCGCCGTCCCTTGGGCGCCGGCGCGCCACGCCGACTGCTGCCGCGCGGCCCTCACCAGAACACCCCCAA
>JALHOS010000114.1 GCA_022842905.1 Myxococcaceae bacterium
CGAACGCTGGCGAGCCGCTGCGGCCCTTGGCGAAGGTCGCCAGCGGCGGCGAAGCGTCGCGGCTGATGCTGGCCATGCGCGCCGCCCTCGCCGGCGTCGACGGCGCCGCCTGCGTGGTGTTCGACGAGGCCGATGCGGGCTTGGGCGGGGCGCAGGCCGACGTCGTCGGCCGCCTCATTCGCGAGGTCGCCGGGCGCTGCCAGGTGTTGTGCATCACCCACCTGGCGCAGGTGGCGGCCCACGCGGACGCGCACCTGCGCCTGGAGAAGCGGGAAGCCGGCGGGCGGACCCGCTCGTCTGTCGTCTGCCTCGAGGAAGGGCTGCCGCGCACCGAAGAGCTCGCGCGCATGTTGTCGGGCCTGACGGTGACACGTGAGGCGTTGTTGGCCGCGCAGGCGCTGCTTCGTGCGGCGCGGGCCGGCGCCCCTTCTCGCTCCACACGCAAGAGAAATGTGCAGGGCTCGGCGCCGAGCGGAAGCCGCGTCACGGTCCCTCGCCGCGCCCGCGAACGTTCGCTTGCCGGGTCACTGGCCCGCGCGTAACGTGCGCGCCGTGGCGAAGACATCGGCGAACCGTTTCAAGGCGGTCTCGGCTGGGCTTACCGACGTCGGTCGGAAGCGCAACCACAACGAAGACAGCTACCTGATCGATCAGGACCTCCAGTTGTACGTGGTCGCTGACGGCATGGGTGGGCACGCGGGAGGCGGGACCGCCTCTCGGATCGCCGTCGAGACGATCGACGGCGAGATGCGCTCGGCCAAGTCGTCTCCCGACAACCCGTTCAACGCGGCGAGCGATCTCCAGGGCTCTCCGCTGCCTGACTTCTTGCGGTCGGCCGTCGAGAAGGCCTGCTTGGCGATCTACCGCGCGGCCCAGGACGACCCCCGGTTGTCCGGCATGGGCACGACGGTGATCTCCCTGTGCGTGAAGAACGACCACGCGCTGTTCGCGCACGTCGGTGACTCGCGCGCCTATTTGATCCGCGGCGACCTGATTCAGCAGGTCAGCGAAGACCACTCGCTGGTCAACGAGCAGATCAAGGCGGGCATGATCACCGCCGAAGAGGCCAAGCACTCCCGCTTCAAGAACATCATCACCCGGTCGGTGGGCTTCGAAGAGGAAGTGCAGGTCGACGTGATGGGCCTGGTCGCCAAGCCGGGCGATCGCTTCGTGCTGTGCTCCGACGGCCTGGCCAACCTGGTCGACGACTCGGAGATCCGGAAGCTCGTCTCCGAGCGGCCGCTGGCCGACGCGCCCAAGGCGCTCGTCGACCTGGCCAACGAGCGCGGCGGCGACGACAACATCACCGTCATCTGCGTCGAAGTCGTCGAGAACACCTAGAGATTTCCGTTCTCGGCGGACCTGGGCTGGCGTCGACAAATCAGTTGCAGCCCGCTGCTTCCTCAGGCAAGTGAAGCCCCCTGTTCGCCTGCCCCGGCTCGGGGCGGCTGTCAAAAAAACCGAAGGGGCGGTCCTTGGCTAACAAGAGCTACACCCTCATCGTCGTTCCAGATCGGCACGCTGAAGCCAAGCGGTACCACGTGGAGCGGCGCTGGCTCCTGCAGGGCCTCGGCGCGCTCCTGACCGTCGTGGTGATCGCGGTCGCGTTGACCGTGCACTACGGGCGCGTCGTCACCGAAGCGAAGGAGAACCCCGCGCTTCGAGACGAGAACCTGAAGCTGAAGAAGGAGCTCGCGGTGATCCGCGAGCAGCTCGAGCACGTCAGCGCCACGATCGATCGCGTCGATCGTTTCGACCAGAAGCTCCGGGCGATGACGCTCCTGTCCGATCCGCAGCGCAACCTGGCCCTCGGCCCGACCCAGCCGACCGGCTCCCCGGAGTCGGCGGACAACTCCTTCGTCCGCGCCCGCGCCGACGAGTCGCCCGCGGTGCTGACATCCAAGCTCGACAAGCTGTCGGCCGAGGCCACCCGGCAAGAGCAGAGCCTGCAGGAACTCCAGGCGTACTTTCAGAGCCAGAAGTCCCTGCTGGCGTCGGTGCCCTCGATTTGGCCCGTGCGCGGCTGGGTGACGAGCGACTTCGGCTCGCGGCTCGATCCGTACACCTCCGAGCGCGTCATGCACGCCGGCATCGACATCGCCGGGAACTTCGGCAAGGAGATCATCGCTCCCGCAGACGGCACCGTCGTCTTCGCCGGCCTCGAGGGCGGCTACGGCAACGTGGTGGTTCTCGATCACGGGTACGGTGTGAAGACCCGCTACGGGCACCTGGCGTCGATCGGAGTGAAGCCCGGCGAGCGCGTCAAGCGCGGGGCGATGATCGCCGCCATGGGGAACACCGGGCGCTCGACGGGCCCGCACCTCCACTACGAAGTGCGCGTCAACGGCATCGCGCAGAACCCGCGCAAGTTCATTCTGGACGACTGACGGGCTGCGGCTGGAGCGACCGGCATGCAGATGATCGACGTGGGCGACAAAGCCCGGACCGATCGGCTCGCGGTCGCCACTGGGCGCGTGACGGCGGCGCCGGCCACGCTCCGCGCCATCTCCCGGCGGCAGATCGTCAAGGGTGACGTGCTCGAGGCCGCGCGGCTCGCGGCGATCATGGGCGCCAAGCGCACGCCGGACCTGGTCCCGCTCTGCCACCCGATCGCCCTGACCGGCGTCGCCGTCGAGCTCCGCGTTCGCAGAGATCACGTCGCCATACGCGTGCAAGTGAAGACGACGGACCGCACCGGCGTCGAAATGGAGGCGCTCACGGCCGTCTCGGCCGCGGCGCTCACGGTGTACGACATGTGCAAGTCGCGGGATCCAGGCATGGTGATCGACTCGATTCAGCTCGAAGCGAAGAGCGGTGGAAAGTCAGGCGACTGGCGCCGCCCGGGAGCTCGGTCGTGATCGCGCTCGCGGTCGGTCTCGTGCTCTGCGGCCTCGCGCCCGATCCGCTGGTGGACGGGAAGCCGGCGACGCTGCGAGGGCACACCGAGGCGATCATGGCGGTCGCCTTCGCGCCCGACGGCGGCGAATTGGCCAGCGTGGCGCGGGACAAGACGCTGCGCGTGTGGAGCCTCGCCGACGGCGGCGTGCGCGTGCACCCGCTCAAGGACGTGCCGACGGCCCTCGCGTACAGCCCAGACGGCCGCACCGTCGCGGTCGGCGACATGAGCTACCAGGTGCACCTCTTCGACACGGCGAGCTGGACGGTGCGCGGCACCGCGGTGCACTCCGATCAGGTGGCTGAGCTCGCCTTCAGCGCCGACGGGACGCGGCTGGCGGTGGGCGGCCAGACCGGCAACGGCGCGGTGTTCGACGGCGTCACCGGCAAGCCGATCAAAGAGGGCCTGCGCGGGCGCAGCGCGGCGTTCAGCGGCGACGGCAAGCGGCTGCTCTGGGGCCAGGCTTCGGGATCGCTGACGCTGCTCGACACCGCCACGTGGAAGGATCTGTCGGAAGTGAAGGGGAGCGACGGCGTGGGGCCCTTCGTGCGCGCGTCGCCCGATCTGCTGCGCGTGCTGACGTTCAACCCCACCGCCGTCGAGGTGCGGCTGCGCACCGGCAAGGCGCTCAAGGAAACCGCCACGCTCAGCGTGAAGGTGCAGGACGGCGCCGACAAGCCGAAGGTCGCCTGGGTCGCCGCCGACGGGGCCTGCCGAAGGCTCTTGGCCGCGTACCACGACGGCCAGGTCCGCCTGTGGGACGTCGACAAGGCGCAGGTGCTCTCCCGGTGGCCGGTGGCGACGCGGGTGTCCATCGCGGTCTCGCCGAGCTGGACCCAGTTCGCGGCCGGCGACGGCGTGACGATCAAGGTGTGGCCGCTGACCAGTCCTTGAGCGCGAGGGCGGCGATCACCAGCGCGTGGGTGATCTGCCCTTCGCTGACGAGCCGCCGCAGGCTCTGCACCGGGTAGAGCTCCACGCGAATGTCCTCGCTGCCGTCCTGGTGGCCTTCGTGCACACGCTCGCAGTCGTACGCCACGAAGGTGAACAGCCGGTTGGCCTGGATCGCCGGGTTGGGGTGGCACCAGCCGGTGCTCACCAGGCGCGCGGGCCGAAAGCCGGTCTCCTCTTCGAGCTCGCGAGCGGCCGCGGCTGAAGGGGCTTCGGGGCCGTCGACCATGCCTCCGGGGATCTCCAGCGTGTTGGACCAGGTGCCGAAGCGGAACTGGCGGATCAACACCACCTGCCCGTCGCGCGTGAGCGGCACCACGTTGACCCAGTCGGGGCTGTCCAACACGGTGCGGACGTACTCGGCGCCGTCGCGCGGATCGGCGACGTCGAAGGTGCGGGTACGGAAGATCCGGTAGTCCCGCACGTGCCGCTCGCGCAGACGAAGCCAGGGCTTGGGATCGGTCATGGGCGTGGACCTCAGCGCCCAAAGAAGCAGGCGTCCAGCGTGGCGACGAGCAGGTTCGACGCCGCGTGAAAGAGCGCCGCGCCCACGACGCTGCCGCTGCGCTCCCGCATCCACCCGAAGACGAGCGCCGGGAAGAACACCGCCAGCCGCCAGACCTGGAAGATCGCCAGGTGGCCCAGCGCGAAGAGCACCGCCGTCAGCCAGAACGCCGGGCCCAGCCGTGCGCCCAAGAAGCGT
Source organism: Myxococcaceae bacterium (assembly GCA_022842905.1). Taxonomy (GTDB): domain Bacteria; phylum Myxococcota; class Myxococcia; order Myxococcales; family Myxococcaceae; genus JALHOS01. The sequence continues at coordinate 4,551 of JALHOS010000114.1, forward strand.
CGGCCCTGCGGCCAGGCGTCGCGCAGGCGCGCTTGCAGGTAGCCGCGGTAGAAGAACTCCTCGGGCAGCGCGACGACGAACGTGTGATCGATCACCAGCTCCGCGAAGCGGTCCGGCAGCCGCCAAGCGAAGTGGGGCAGCCCGGTGTACGGCGTGAGCACGCGCACCCACGCGTCGGGAAGCAGGCTCAAGCCTTGGGCGAACGCGACGTAGCCCGCGATGAAGATCGGGAAGAACACGGCGCTCACCACCAGGAACTGGCGCAGATCGGCGCCGAGCGTGCGCACCGACAGGCCGTAGTCCGGGTAGTCCTCGCCGCGGCGATCCATCGCAAAGCCCGGCAGGTACAAGAAGCCCAGCGTCGCGACGAGCTTGGCCACGGTCGGCGACAGCGGGTAGGCCAGCGCGATGCCGCCGAAGCACACGGCCCAGAGCGTCAGCGCTTCACCCACCGCGCTGCGCGGGAGCCACGCGGGCCCACCGTCGCTCACGGGCGGGAGCGAAGCCGAGTCCACAGGCCCTCGGGCGTCAGGAACGTGAAGACGCAGTTGGCCGCGTCGAGCCTGGCCCCGTTCGCCAAGGGGTGCCGCTGCCCCGGCACGAGCGTCACGCCGTCGAGCTTGGTGCCGTTGCGAGACTTGAGGTCCTCGACGGCCCAGCCCGCGTCAGTGGCGTGGAGCGCGAGGTGCCGGCTCGACAGCGTACCGTCGTTGATCTCGAGATCCGCAGGGCTCGTGCGGCCCAGCACCAGCTTCGGCCCCGTCCCCAGGGCCAGGCCCAACGACTCGCCGGCGCGCACGGTACCGGCCTTCGCGGGGTTGGCCGACATGGTCAGGGTGGCGCCGGTCGACGGCTTCCAGTCGCCCGGCTCCCAGACCAGCCACGCGTAGGGGTGTGCCAAGCGGAACGTCGCGAAGTCGCCCCGGGCATACCGCTGCGCCAGGACCGACATCAGGAAGCTCTTCACGGCTTGGGCGCCTCGCGCGCTTTCTTGAGCAGGTACGCGTAGCGCTGGTGGAAGAGCAGGTTGAGCGGATCTTGCTGCAGGGCGGCCTCGCAGGCGTCGATCGCGGCCTTCCACTCGGCCTTGGCCTCGTACGCCTTGGCCGTCAGGAAGCGCACGTGCGCTGAACCCGCGACCCCGGGCTTCGCCTGGAGGAACGCGTTGCGCATGCGCTCGAGATCGGTGACCGCAATGCCCCCGGCGATCGCCCGGGCCACGCCGCGGTAGTTCCCCCGGTTCGCGTCGTACTCGGCGCGGGGCAACGGAGAGCCGATGACGTCCACCGCCGCCTTGATCCGGACGAGCGCCGCCTCGAGCTGGGCGCGCTGCTGATCGGACAGCGCCCGCGCCTTCACCGCGTCGAGCTCACGCGCGCAGTCGCGGGCCCTCGCGCGAATGTCGCCGAAGTCCATGTCGCTGGCCGCGCCGACCATGACGTAGTGGTCGCCGTTGACGCGCGCGCGGTACTTGGCGAGCACCTGCTCGGCTTGGGGATCGTCCGTGGTGTTCGCCGGCTTGGCGGCGGCGGGCTGCGGCGGCAAGCCCTGCACGAGCCGGCCGACCACCTCACGGAGCGCCGGCGTCAGATCGACGAACTGCACCCCGAAGCCCGGCTGCATGCCCCAGGCCTTGGCTTGATCCGGCGGCACCTGGCGAACGACCTCGGCGAGCAGCTCCAGGCCTCCGACGGACGGCAGCGTGATCTTCACGCGCGAGAAGCTGGCGGGCATGGGGCCCGACGTGCAGAGGAACATGCCGCCCTTCGAAATGTCCTTGCAGGGCAGGGTGCCGAAGCCCTTGCCGTCCAGCGTCGCCACCACCGCGTCGAAGCGGGCCTCGCGGCGCTCCGGGGTGGGGATCGCCGGCGCCGCGGGCTGTTCGGGGCTCGCCGGGCGCGGGGCCGCGCTGACGGGCGGCAAGTTGTTCCCGGAGCCGCTGGTGGACGCCGGGACCGGCGCCCCCTTGAGCACCGCGTCCAGCGCCGTGGCGAAGCTCTTGGCGTCCTGGAAGCGCGCTTCGGGGTTCTTCGCCATCGCCTTCATGATCACGTCGGACAGCGCCCGCGGGACCTGAGCGTTCGCGACGTGCGGCGGGTCCGGCATGAGCTGGCGGTGCGCCACCAACAGATCCGTCAACCCGCGCTGGGGGAAGGGCAGCTTGCCGGTGGCCAGCAGCCAGGCGATGCAGCCGAGCGAATAAATGTCGGACCGGCCGTCGACCGGCGCGCTGTTGGCCTGCTCCGGCGACATGAACTCCGGCGTGCCGACGATGAGGCCGGCGGCGGTGTGCTGCGGCGCGAGCGTGGTGTCGAGCAGCTTGGCCAGGCCAAAGTCGAGCACCTTGACGAAGTTGTCGTGCCTCCCACGCTTGATGAGGAAGATGTTCTCGGGCTTGAGGTCGCGGTGGACGATGCCGGCGTCGTGCGCGGCCTGCAGCGCGTCGCAGACCTGCAGCAAGATCGGCACGGCGACCTCGAGCGGTACCGGGCGGGTGAGCAGCGCGTTGAGCGGCTTGCCCTCCAGGTACTCCATGACGAGGTAGTAGCGGTTGGGCCCCGCCACGTTCATGTCGAAGATGTTGACGATGTTCTCGTGCCCGATCATGTTGACCGCGCGCGCTTCGGCGTAGAAGCGGGCGACCAAGTTCTCGTCGCTGGCCAGGCGCTCCTGCAGCACCTTGATCGCCACCCGAGAGCCGATGACGGCGTGCTCCCCAAGGTACACCGTCCCCATGCCGCCCCGGCCGATCACCTTCGTGACCTTGAAGGACCCGAGGGTGGTTCCGAGAATGGGATCGGGTACGGCCGCCATCGAGTCGGAGACTGTACGAAATACGGCGTCGCGTTGGGGAAAACTCAGCGCGCTCGGAGCGAGCGGCGAAAGCCCTTGACGTCCATGGTGTTGATCACGTCGCCGCGCCGCGCCCAGCCCTTTCGCGCCGTGCCGACCGCGAAGGGCAGGTGCACCGCCAGCTCTTCGGTGGAGTGGGCGTCGGTCGACACGCTCAGCTTGATCCCCCGCTTGAGCGCCGCGCGAACGTGTTCCGCCGACAGGTCCAGGCGCTCCGGGCACCCGTTGACCTCCAGGACAATGCCTTTGGCCGCGGCCTTGTCGAGGACCTCCTCCATTCGCAGCGGCGCGGGCTCCCGCTTCCCGAGAAGCCGGCCCGTCGGGTGCCCCCAGATCTGAAAGAACGGGTTGTCGAAGGCCTGCAGCACGCGCCGCGTCATGCCGGCTTCGTCGAGGCCGTAGCGCTGGTGGATCGAGCCGATCACCACGTCGAGCGTCGCCAGCACCTCGTCGGGGTAGTCCAGGCGGCCGTCTTCCAGAATGTCGCTCTCCACGCCGTGCAAGATCGTCACGCCCGGCACCTGCTCCTGGACCCGGGCCACCTCGTCCCGCTGGGCCTTGAGCCGGTCGATCGTCAACCCGCCCGCGTAGCCCGACGTCTGCGAGTGCTCGGTCACCGTGACGTAGGTCATGCCCAGCGCCTGCGCCGCCTTCACCATGGCCAACAGCGAATCGCGCCCGTCACTCCAGGTCGTGTGCATGTGCACGTTGCCGACGACGTCGGCCTGGCGGAGCAGATCGGCCGGCAGCTGCTGCGCGAGCGCGGCTTCGATCTCGCCCCAGTCCTCGCGCAGCTCCGGGGGGATCTCCTGCATGCCCAGCAAGCGGTAGAGGTCCGCCTCGGTGTGGATCGGCAGCTTCTCCTGCGCGCCGTCGTGCTTGGCGGTGCCGGGCTTGGCCGCGGGCTGCGCCCCGACGCGGAAGACACCCCACTCGGAGATCGTCAGGCCGCGGTCCTGCGCGAGCCCCCGCAGGTGAATGTGGTGCGCCTTGGAGCCGGTGAAGTGGTGCAGCGCCGAGGCGAAGTCTCCGTCGGGCAGCACGCGCAGATCGAGCTGGAGGTCGCCTTCCTTGAGCCGCACCGACGACTTGGACTCGCCGTGGCCGAGCACCTCGGCGATGCCGGGGAACTTCTCGAAATGGGCGAAGACCGGCGCGGCGTCCGGCGCGCTGGCGATGAGGTCCACGTCGGCCACCGTCTCACGGAGCCGCCGCACGCTGCCGCCCAAGCTCGCGCGGATCACCCCGGGCGCCTGCTGCACCCACTTCAGCGCGGCCTCGGCTTGGGGCAGCACGTCGGCCAGCTTCTTCCGGGCCCCACCTTGGCTGGCGCGCCTGGCCACGGCGATGCCGGCGAGCAGCTTCTCTTCGGTCTTCTCTCCGAAGCCCTTGAGCGCGCGCACCCGGTGCTCGGCGCAGGCCTTCTCGAGGTCGTCGATCGAGCCCACGCCCAGCTCGGTGAAGAGCGTCTTGGCCTTCTTGGGTCCCAGATCGGGAATGGTGAGCAGCTCGAGCATGCGCGGGGGGAACTCGGCCCGCAGGGCGTCGAGGGCGGGCATGGCGCCGGTGGTCACGAGCTCGGCGATCTTGGTGGCGATGCTCTCGCCGATGTTGGGCAGCTCCGTCAGGCGCTTCTGCGCGACGAGCGTGGCGAGATCGTCGCCGACGCCCGCGATGCGATCCGCCGCGACGTCGTACGCGCGGGTCTTGAACGCGTTCTCGCCCTTGAGCTGGAGGTAGGCGCTCATGTCCCTGAGCGCCTTGACGACTTGGTGCTTGTCCACGCTGGCCACGGGGTACGCCTTACCAAGCTTTTCGGTAGCGCTGGCAAAGGGGCCTGCTACGCCCGGCAGCCGGCGCATGAGCACGTCACGTCGAGTCTTGGGTCCCGCCGATCTGGCGGCCGGCAGCCTGAAGGGCTACCGCGTCGGCAAGCGCAACGTCGTCGTCACCAACGTCGACGGCTCGCTGCGCGCCATGGACGACTGGTGCAACCACGCTGGCTGCCTCTTGTCCGGCGGGCACCTCGACGGGCGGCTGTTGGTGTGCCCCTGCCACGAGGTCGGCTTCGACGTGGACACCGGAAAGAACGCCACGTCTCCCGGCGTCTGTGACGATCAGCCCGTGTACCCAATCGAGATCGTCGACGGGCAGATCGTCGTGCTGGGCTTCGACCCGCCCGGCGTCGACGGGTGAGCGGCCCGACGCAGCACGCAGGTCTCTAGAAACGAAAAACCCCAGGGGATTCCTGGGGTTCTTCACTGCTTTGGAGCGGGAAAAGAGATTTGAACTCTCGACCCTCGCCTTGGCAAGGCGATGCTCTACCGCTGAGCTATTCCCGCATGTCGTACTGCCGAGTGGCGTGAAGCGGACGAACTCGTACCGAACGCCTGACGGTCAGTCAAACGGTTTTTCGGTGCATCGGCCTCACGGTCAGCTGGTCGGCTCGCCGCGCCGCCCCAGCATGGCGAGGAACGCCCGGAAGTAGTTGGCCGCGCTCCACACCGAGAACGCCGTGGACAGGAACAAGAGCGTCTGGCCGACGGCGTTGTAGTTCACGTCGTACCAGCCGACGCCGAGGTAGGTCGGGTGGGTGTAGTGCACGCACAGGGCGATGATCCCCACCAGCTGCAGGCTGGTCTTCCATTTCCCTTCTTGGCCTGCGGCGATCACCATGCCCTCACTCGCAGCGATCTGCCGGAGCCCGGTGACGATGAACTCGCGGGACAGCAGCACGATCACCAACGAAGCCGGCACCCGCCCCAGCCGCACCATCATCACCAGCGCGGCGGCGACGATCAGCTTGTCCGCGAGCGGATCGAGCAGCTTCCCCGTCACCGTGATCATGTTCCAGCGCCGCGCCAGAAAGCCGTCGATCACGTCCGTCACCGCGGCCACCGTGAAGACGAAGGCGGACAGAAACGAGCTCATCGGGTCGCCGTCGGCCGTGAGCCAGACGAACAGGGGGATCAGCGCGATCCGCCCGAGCGTGAGCATGTTGGGCAGGTTCCAGAACTCCTGCAGCAGCACGGACGGCTTGCGGTTTCGCCGCCGCTCCTCACGGCGCCGAAGCCGCTCGTCCTTGCGCCGCGCGCGGTCCTCCCGCTTGCGCTGCCGGGCCTCCTGCTTGAGCTGCTGCTTCGTCAGCTTGTCCAAGCCTTCGGGCCCTCGTCTCGTGCCGCTGCTAGCTCGGCGCGCCGAGCAGCACGTGCCCGTCGCCGGTCAGCTCCACCGCGCCTTGGCCCGCGAACCCCATGAGCCTGGGCGTCACGCGGCCAAACCAGCCCACGACCCGCGCCAGCGGCACCACCATGGGTGAGCCCGCGGGCACCGGCATGACCTTCAGCGAGCCGTCGAGCGACAGCAGCACGCGCCCCTGGCCCTTGAGGTTGACCAGATCCAACGTGAGCCCGCCCGCCGCCGTCAGCCGACCGTTCTCGAACGCGAGCGGTTCCTCGAACGCGAACACCCGCTCTTCGCGCAGGTAGGTCCCGTCATCGTCGGACAGATCGATCGCCTGGAACCCAGGCCCACCTTCCAGGTACAGCACCCCGTGCCCCGTCACCCGCTGAAGCTGGGAGGGGCCTTGGCCGAACGGCTGCTCCGTCGCGCGCCCGCGCTGCTTCTTCGTCTCCGGCTTGGCCTCGAGCCCGCCGACGATCGCCACGAGCCCGACCAGCCGGGACAGCAGCTCGCCGCGCACCGTGACGGCCAGCCCGTCTTTGCCTTGGTGGAAAGGCCCTTCGTCGCTCGACGGCTCCCAGGCCTGGCTGGCGCCCAGCTCGACCAAACGCTGCGCCGCCATGACCGCGTAACCCGTCGGCGCCGCGCCTTCCGTCGACGGCGTCGCCGAGATTACTGAGCTGCCGCTGATCAGCGGCGCTGGCGCAGGAGCGCCGATCGTCATCGACGACGAACGGCTGCTCACGGGCGGCGGGCTGTCGACCACGGTGTCCTGGGGCATGGGCCCCGTGTCCGTCGCGCTCTCCGTCGCTCCCGCCGACAGGCTCACCTCAGACAGCGGCTGGGCCACCCAGCCTGGTGATGACGGCACGGGCTGCGGCGCGGCGGCCGGCTCTGGATCCCACTGTGCGTCGGCGCGGGAATCATGGGAGTGCTCCCAGGAAGGCTGCGCCTCTGGCCGGGCCACGTGCGCGCTCTCAGCCGGCTGCTCGTAGGCAGGCGCCTCGGCTGGTTGAGACACCCTGCCCGGCAGCGGCTCCGTCCCGGAATCTCGAGAAGACCAGGCACCCGACCCGTCGGCGGCGTCCGTCGCCCAGGCTTCCTGCGCTGGCTGCGTCTCGTTCCACGCCGGCTGCGCGTCGACTGGTTCGGTCGGCGCCGAGGCCACCTCGGAGTCAGACCAGCTCGCGCTCCCCGAACTGGCCATGGGGAGACTCGCCACCGGCTCGGTCCACGGCTCTTCCGCGCTCACCGGCGGCACGCCTTCACCAGCCCAGCCGGCCTCTTCGGCTGGCTGTACCGAGCTCGGACTCGAGACGCCTTCACCTTCCCAGGTGCCCGACTCGGCGACCGGCTCCGGCTCCGGTGCGGGCGCCGGCGCGGCGTGCTGCTCTGGCAGGGGCTCGGCGACGGGCGAACTCACCGGCACCGTCACCTCGTCGGCGACGCCGCCCCAGTCCTGCTCTTCGGCTTCCGTCGGCTGCCTCAGCACCGACGACGACGACGCGCTGTAGGACCCCGACGCCGTCGAAGCGAAGGCCCCCGACGCCGAAGACAGCTTCGGCGTGGACTGCTCCGTCACCTCGGGCGGGACCGAGTCGGTGACCGACGCCTGCAGCGCCGTGTCCTCCACCACGACCGTCGGGGTCGACACCACCCACGCCTGATCGGGTGAAGGAGGCTCCGCCACCGGCGCGGTCCGCGACGGCTCCGTCCAGGTCACGTCCAACGCCTCTTCGACCGCGGGCTCCACCGTCGCTTCGACGACCGGCAGCTGCTCACCGGCGTCTACGGTGGCGTCGATCATCGGCGGCTCGGGATCGCCACCCAGCCGCACGGTGATGGGGGCTGGGGGCGCGTCGGCCTGCGGTTCGCTCGCGGTCGGTGGCTCCTCGGCTCCGTGGCCGGCTGCCTCGGCTGGCGGCGCGTTCCCCAGCTGATCGCCCCAGTCGCTGCCCAACGACGCCGCGGGCAGCTCGCCAGCGACCTCTTCGACGGAGTCGCCCGACTCCGCGTGCATGACCTCGATGCCTTCGTCAGGCTTGGGCGAGGCGGGCACCGGGGCGGCCACGGCCGCAGGAGCGGGTGGTGGCGGCAGCGGCGCCGGAGGAGGAGGTGGGGGTGGCGCAGGCGCCGGGGCGGGTGCTGGCTTCGCGGCGGCAGCCAGGGCCTTCTCCATCTTGTCGGCCATGGCGTCGGAGCCGGCCAAGACGAAGTGGTGCTTGGCCTGGGCGTATTGCCCCTTCTGGGCCAGGGCGAGGCCGAGGTAGTTGTGCGCCTTCTTGTGGTCGGGGTCGAGGTCCGTCGCCGTTTCGAATTCCTTGATGCAGCGGTCCAGCTCGTTGGCCTTCAGGTACACGAGGCCCAAATTGACCCGCAGCGTCGGATCGACGGGGTTCTCGAGCACCAGCGCCTCGTAGACGGCGGACGCCTGGGGGTAGAGGCCGAGTTTGAAGTACGCCAGCCCGAGCAGGTTCTGCGCCTTCTCGTTCTTGGGCTTGAGCTGGTGAGCGCGCTCCAGGTGCGGACGCGCGTCGGCCATTTTCCCGGCGGACATCAGCTCGCTGCCCTTGAGCAGCGCTGCGAGGAACTCCTCTTCCACCTGGCTCTCGACCGTCCCCATCGTGCTCCTTCGTGTCCCTCGTCCGTCGAAGCGCTGGCTGCCGCACCCCGTGGCGACCTTCAGTTCGCGTTCGCCGCCCGCGCCTTGTACTGGAAATAGAGGGCCAGCACCTTGCGAACGTACGCCTGCGTCTCGGCGTACGGCGGGATCTGCCCCCCGTACTTGCGCACCGCCTCGGGGCCCGCGTTGTAGGCCGCCACCATCTTCACCATGTTGCCGTCGAACTCGTTGGCCAGCACGCGCAGGTACCGCGCCCCACCTTCGATGTTCTGGTCCGGGTCGAAGATGTCCTTCACGAACATCTCCTGGGCGGTCTGCGGCATCAGCTGCATCAGCCCTGACGCGCCCACCACGGACACCGCGTTGGGATCGAACGCCGACTCGGCGTGCATGACCGCGCGGATCAAGTGCCCGGGGATCCGGTAGCGCAGTGCCGCGGCTTCGATCGCTTCGTCGAACTGCGTGAGCGCTTCGCTCGAGGCCGCCGTCACCTTGGCCGGCGAGCCGGAGGACGGCGCAGGGCGAAAGTCGCCGGACAGCTTGCGCGCCGAACGGGCAGTGCGGCCCTGCGGCGGCACGTTCGTGTAGACGACGGTGCCGTCCTTCTCGACGTAGCGGAAGATCTCACCGGCGAACGCCAGCGCGGGCCAGCACACGCACAGCCACAGCAGTCCTCTCATCGGCCGCGAAACCTACCTTTGCTTCGGGGTCCTCTCAAATACCTGACGCGCTCGGCTGGCGTGCGTAAAACCTCAGGTCCCGCATGGCTCATTCCTTCGACTTCCTCGTCCTCGGCGGCGGCGTCGCCGGCCTGTCCTTCGCGCTCGAAGCGTCCCGGCACGGCACCGTCGCGGTGCTGACCAAGCGGGCCCGCTCCGAAGGCAACACGCTCTACGCCCAGGGTGGCATCGCCGCGGTGCTCGCGCCCGACGATTCACCGGCCAAACACCTCGAGGACACGGTGGTCGCCGGCGCGGGCCTCAACCACAAAGACGTGGTGCAGATCTGCGTCGAAGAGGGCCCGGCGCGGCTCCAGGCGTTGGTCGAGCTGGGCGCGGAGTTCAACCGCCGCACCAACGGCGAGTTCGACCTGACGCGGGAAGGCGGCCACAGCAAGCGCCGCATCGTGCACGCCGGTGACGTGACCGGCAGAGAAGTCGAGCGCGCACTGCTCGCTGCCTGTGACGAGCGGCCGACCATTACCTTCCTCGAGAACACCTGCGCCATCGATCTGATCCTCGAGCGCAGCGCCCCGCGGGGCCAGGCGCGCTGCTTGGGCTGCTACGCGCTGAAGGACGACGGCACGATCGAGACGCTGCGGGGTGCCGTGACGGTGCTGGCCACGGGCGGTGCGGGCAAGGTGTACCTGTACACGACGAACCCCGATGTCGCGACGGGCGACGGCGTGGCCATGGCCTACCGCTCTGGCGCGAAGGTGGCGAACATGGAGTTCTACCAGTTCCACCCCACCTGCCTGTTTCACCCCGACGCCAAGAGCTTCCTCATCAGCGAGGCTCTGCGCGGCGAGGGCGGGCGGCTGAAGCTGCGCAGCACCGGCGAGCGCTTCATGCAGCGCTACCACCCCATGGGCGAGCTGGCCCCGCGTGACGTCGTGGCCCGCGCGATCGACGCGGAGATGAAGCGCACCGGCGACGAGTGCGTGACGCTGGACATGACCCACAAGGGCAAGGCGTACCTGGTCGAGCGCTTCCCCAACATCTACGCGACCTGCCGTGAGTTCGGCGTCGACATGGCGGCGCAGCCGATCCCCGTCGTGCCGGCGGCGCACTACATGTGCGGCGGCGTGGTGACCGACGTGAGCGGCAAGACGAACGTGCCCGGGCTGTACGCGGTGGGCGAGGTCAGCTGCACCGGCCTCCACGGCGCCAACCGCCTCGCGTCCAACTCGCTGCTCGAGGGGCTCGTCTTCGGGCACCGCGCGGTCGCCGCCGCTTCGGCCGAGCTGCCCGCCGCGCGCGCGGGCCTGGGTCAGACCGTCGCCGACTGGGATCCGGGCAAGGCGGTGCAGTCCGACGAAGCCGTCGTCGTCGCGCAGAACTGGGACGAAGTCCGCCGCCTGATGTGGAACTTCGTCGGCATCGTCCGCAGCGGGAAGCGGCTGGCCCGCGCGCGTCGACGGCTCGATCTGCTGCGCGAGGAGATCCGCGAGTACTACTGGGCGTTCAAGGTGACTCGCGACGTGCTCGAGCTGCGCAACATCGCCGACGTGGCGCACCTGATCGTCGAGTGCGCCACCCGCCGCAAGGAGAGCCGGGGGCTCCACTACACACTCGACTACCCCGAGTCCGACGATCAGAACTGGCTGACCGACACCGTGGTGCAGCGCCACGCATGAGCCGGAACGTGAGCCAGTGGTGGGCGGTCTTCTGCGGCGCGCGCGCGGGCGCGTCTGCGGCCTACGCGAAGGCCGCGAACGAGCTGGGCGCTGAGCTCGGCCGCCGAGACTTTGGACTGGTCTACGGCGGGGCGGGGCACGGGCTCATGGGCGCGCTGGCGGACGGCGCGCTGTCGGCCGGCGCTCCGGTCGTGGGCGTCATTCCCAAGGGGCTGCTCAGCCAGGAGTTCGCTCACCCCAAGCTGACCGAGCTGGTGCTCGTCGACTCCATGCACGAGCGCAAGGCGCGCATGGCCGAACGGGCGCACGGCTTCATCGCCATGCCCGGCGGCTTCGGCACCCTCGACGAGCTGTTCGAAGCCGTCACCTGGGTGCAGATCGGCATTCACCAGAAGCCCATCGGGGTCCTCAACACCCAAGGCTTCTTCGACCCGCTGCTCAGCTTCGTCGCCAAGGCGCTCGAGCAGGGCTTCATCGCGCCGTCCTTGGCCACCGTGCTCGTCGCGGATCCGCACCCCCACGCGCTGCTCGATCGCCTCGCGACGCACGTCTCGCCGGCGCCCGCAGTGCGCTGGATTCCGTCACCGTAACCCTCGCGCTGTCGTCAACCTGATCGGCCGATCAGGTGTGCCGGCAGGTGCGGGCTGTACACACCTGCGTCAGTGACGCGCGGATCTGCCCGCGATCACGACGGTATCCGCCTCGCTGTCTCACCTTGAGCCGAAGGCCTGATCGATTTGTCGCGATCGCGCTTGACAAGGCTATTCAATGGCTGCTACTCACGCGCCGCCATTCACAAGAGTCGCGTGAATGTCGTGAACGTCGTGAATGGCGAGTTGTCTTGGCAGTTCAAGGGCGCACCAAGGCCAGGCAGTGCAGGACGCAGTCAGAAGGCACTTGGAGCGGGTGAGGGAGAAGCCACGGTGGACGTCGATCAGCCGCGAGGCGGCGACATTCTTCGGCCGGACGAGCTCGAGCGGATCGAGCGCGAGTTCGCCCACGGGTTGCCCGCGCGGGCGATCGTCGAGCTGTTCCGGCCCAAGGGCGTTCGCCTGTCAGAGGCGACGTTCCGCAAGTACGTGCAGGCGGGGCTCTTGCCGCGGAGCCGGCGCGTGGGGCGCAAGGGCAAGCACCAGGGCAGCCAGGGCCTCTACCCAGTGGACGCGGTGCGGCGGATCAACGCCATCAAGCGCATGATGGCCGAGGGGCTCACGCTCGAGGACATCAAGACGTCCTTCGTCGTCTTCAAGGGCCACATCGATCAGGCGGAGCGCGAGCTCGAGCTCGTCTACCAGGCGTTCGATCGCCGGCTGGCGACCTTGCGGCCGGGCGATCGGGCACGCCGAGACTTCACGACGCAGCTCATCGACGTGCGCGCGCGCACGAGGGAGCTGGCGCAGGACGTGGCGCGGCTGGGCAGCGCGCTGTCCGCCGGAGCGCAGGGCGCCGTCGAACACTGAACAGGCAGAGCTTTCTTGGGGGAGTGACGCAGTCCGGAGAACCGTCGGGAGAAGTGGAAAGGGCACGACATGAACGCTGAGCTGAAGATGGAGGAGGGGGCGCCGCTGGCCATGGAGGCCGATCGTCGCCGCTCCAAGACGATGAGCCGGAAGGAAATGGCGCGGGAGCTGCGTCGGCAGCGGCTCCAGGGCACCATGGACCCCGAGGATCTCGATCTGCTGCGCGAGCTGACCTCGAACCGGCCCAAGACGCGCGCGGACTGCGTGAACAGCCCGCGCCCGTGTGTCTTCGTCAGCTGCAAGTACAACCTGTACTTGGACGTGAACCCGGAGACGGGCTCCATCAAGCTGAACTTCCCGGACAAGGAGCTGTTCGACCTCGAGTACACCTGCGCGCTGGACGTCGCCGAGAAGGGCGGCATCACGCTCGAGGAGGTCGGCGAGATCATGAACCTGACCCGCGAGCGCATTCGCCAGGTCGAGACGCGGGGCCTCGAGAAGGTCCGCACCGCGACCGAAGCCGAGCCCAAGCGACCGCGCGGCTGACCCAACGGTCCTTCGATCCTGCGCGCCACCGCACCCACGGCGCGCTATGAGCGCCTTCGTGCTCGCTCTGCTCAGTGTCTCCGACAAGCGCGGTCTGGTTCCCTTCGCCCAGGGCCTGGTTCGGCTCGGGTTCAAGCTCCTGTCCACCGGCGGAACGCTCGACGCGCTCAAGGCCGCCGGGCTGCCCGCGACCAAGGTGAGCGAGCACACCGGCAGCCCGGAGATTCTGGGCGGCCGGGTCAAGACCCTGCACCCGAAGATCCACGGGGGGATCCTGGGCCGCCCTGCGCTGCCGTCCGACGCGCAAGAGATGGCGGCGCACGGCATCGAGGCCATCGATCTCGTGGCCGTCAACCTGTACCCGTTTCGGCAGACGGTCGCGAAGGGCGCGGGCTTGGAAGACACGATCGAGCAGATCGACATCGGCGGGCCGGCGATGGTGCGCGCTTCGGCCAAGAACGCCGACCGAGTGACGATCGTCGTGGACCCCGCCGACTACGACGCGGTCCTCGCCGAGCTGGAGCGCGGCCCGACGAGCCAAAACACGCGGCGGCGGTTGCAGCTCAAGGCCTTCTCCCACACGGCCGCGTACGACGCGTCGATCTCGGCGTGGTTGGCGGACCAGGCCGCGCAGCCGTTCCCCAGCGAAATGAGCGTCGCGGGCCTCAAGGCGCAGGACCTGCGCTACGGCGAGAACCCCCACCAGCGCGCGGCGTTCTACCGCGATCACGCGCAGCCCAAGGCGCCGACGGTCGCCTTCAGCGCGGTGCTCCAGGGCAAGGAGCTCTCGTACAACAACCTGCTCGACCTCGACGCGGCGCTCGGCGTGGTGCTCGAGTTCCCCTCGCGTCCGACGGCGGTGATCATCAAGCACAACACGCCCTGCGGCGTCGCCAGCAAGGGCGGGCTCGAAGCGGCGTACCGGGCGGCCCGCGGCATCGACGAGACGTCGGCCTTCGGTGGCATCGTCGCGCTGAACCGGGAAGTCGACGCCGCGACCGCCGCGGCGCTCTGTGAGACCTTCCTCGAAGCGGTGATCGCCCCGGC
>JALHOS010000115.1 GCA_022842905.1 Myxococcaceae bacterium
CCCACGCCTGCCGAGCCGCCTGCGCCTGCCGAACCGCCTGCGCCTGCCGAGCCGCCTGCGCCTGCCGAGCCGCCTGCGCCTGCCGAGCCACTGGTGCCCCCGGCGTTTGCGCCCGCGCCACGTTCTCCGCCATCTGCGGGGGTGGGTGTGGGAGTGCAACCGACGAGTACGAGCACCAACAGCGAGGTGAGGGTCCGGTTCATGGCCGGGTAATACGGTCACCTCAAATCGTGGATCACTGGCTCGAATTGGCCCGGACCGTTCGCCGAGCGCTCAGCTCACAGCGCCAGCGCGCGCGTCAGCTCGTTGTCGAAGACGCCGAGCGGGTCGAGCGTGGCCCGCGCGGTGCGGAACAGCGCGACGTTCGCTTCTCCGTACACCTTGCGCAGCTGCGTTCCGTCCAGCCACAGCCGCTGTCCCCAGTGCGGCCGTGCGCCCAGCTCGTTCACCATGAACGTGACGTAGTCCTGCAGCGTCTGGTCGAGGTTGGGCGTTCCCTGCAGCACCGGCACCTCGATCATCACCGAGTCGCGACCGTGCTGCGGCGCGAGCGGCGCGTCCGACGCCTTGACCCAGCGAATGCCCACCGGGCTCGACGCCCAGCGCTGGCCGAAGCCTTCCTTGAAGTGCTCGAGCAGCCGCTGCAGCACGTCCTTCAAGTCCGCCGCGGGGACGGAGCAGCTCGCCGCGGAGACGGCCATGCGGTTGGGTGGGCCGAAGTCCAGCGCGATGGGGCTGGGCATGACGACGTCGTCTCCCGTTACCATCCACAGCGCGAGGTCCGTCGCGAGCGGCAACAACCCCGGCAGGCTGGACGCGACGAAGCGCGAGAACCACAAGGACAGCTTGGTGTCGGCGCTGACGATGCCGGGGCCGCGCGTGTTGCGCTGCGTGTCCAGGCTCCGCCGGTAGGTCGACTGCACTGCGCGGTGGTCGCCGAACGTCGCGTACGGGTTCACCCAGAGGTGCACTGCGCTGACCGCCGGGTCGCGCACCTGGGATTCGATCTTCGCGAAGTCCTTCCACAGCCACCGCAGGTCCCGGTCTTCCTCGAGCCGGTACTGTGGCCGCGTGTCGAGCAGCACCGACGTCAGCACGCCCATGGTCCCGAAGCTGACCTTCGCCGCCGCGAACAGCGCGTCGTCACGCAGCAGCCGTCCAGAGAACTTCGCGGGGTCCGTCACCGGGTCCGACGCGGGCTCGAGGCGCACCAACTCCGCGCGGCGCTGCGCGTTCACCACGACCAGGTCCAAGCTGCGCACCTGGCTGGCCATGTTCCCTTCGACGAGGCCGCTGCCGTGGCCTCCGACGAGCGTCACGCCGCCCACCGTCAGGTCGCCGAAGCCGGGCTGGTTTCGCACCGTCAACGGCGCGAGCAGCGTGTTCACCTGCGAGTAGGTCGTCCCGGCGTACACCCGGCGCAGCGGCCCGGGCGCTTCGTTGGGCATGATTGGGCTGGACGGGAGCGGCCTGGGCGCGACGTGCGGCAGGAGGTCCGTCGGCGCTTCGACGCCCACCAGGTTCGTCACTCGAACGCGGGTGCCGTTCGTCGTGCCGCCCACGTTGAAGCCCCAGAAGCCGGCCACGGCCTTGGCGAACGCCGGCACGGTGCCGCTGGGGGTGCGGCCGTTGGCGGCGTCGTCGACGGCGCGCAGCACTTCGTCCACGGTGCGCGGGGCGCATTCGAAGGCCGGGGTCGGCACGGTCGGCGTGTTGTTGATGGTGTCGCTCACGAGCGTCGTTCCTCCCGAGAAAAGTGGTCACCGGTTCGCGTTGGCGTAGCGCTCGAGCACGCCGACGTTCGGCGCGCCGCCGCTGTGCGCTGGAGCGAGCCACCGCGGTCGCTGCCCTTCGCGCTCGAGCCGGTCGATGAGCGCCACCAGGGAACGCACGGCGCGGTCGGGCTCGGCGGAGCGATCGCGAGGCACGGGGCCGAGCTCTCCTTTGCCGGTCAGCAGCGCGTTGTCCCCCAGCACCAACGTCTGGCCTCCGACGAGGAACGCGGCGCTCCCCGCGGTGTGGCCAGGCACGGCGTAGACGACGACCTCCACGCCGCCGAGCATGAGCCGCTGGCCGTCCGTCAGCACGTCGTCGATGGTGCGGGCAGGCTTCGTGTGCTGCGCGAGCACCGGCCGCTCGTCGGCGAGCGCGGCCACGCGGGCTTGCGTCAACAGCGACAGCCCGCCCACGTGGTCTTGGTGCGCGTGGGTGAGGAGCACTCGCTTGACGTCTTCAGGCTGGAACCCCGCTTCCTTGAGCCGCGCGCGCAGCTCTTCCGTCCGCCAGCAGGCGTCGATGAGGACCGGGCCGTCGGTGGTGCGCAGCAGCTGGCAGCTCGTGAAGAGGTCCAAGAGCGCGGTGACGGGGCCGTACTCGCGCTGGTTCGCGATGGGGGTGATGTCCGCGCAGGCCAGGGTGAAGAGCGTGAGTGCCGCGGGCCACAGGGAGCGACGGCGCGCTGGCCCTGAGCTGAGCGGTTCCACGTGGCTGACTGACGCGGCATGCACCGCGTCGTCGTTCGTCCGTACGTCGCCGCCGCGGAACGACGCAGGCAACTCAATCGTGGCAACGCCCAGCACGCGCATGACGAAGGACCCTTGGTTGGCTTGCGACGACCCGCACCGTAGCGATGGATGTGCGCCGGCACGAGCTTCCTGCACGGCGCTGTCCGATGCTTGGCGCGACGGCCAAAGTAGCCCTCTGCGGGGCGGCGAGAGAAATCCTCATCTCGAGCGTTCCCCCGCCAACACCGGCTTCGCCCGCACGCACGGGAACACCAACGCCTGCGCCCGCACATCCACCAGCCAATCGTTTCGGAACACGTCCAGCTGCAGGTGATGGCAACCGTCCACCGTCGCGTACGGAATCGGCGGCACCAACAGCTTCAGGCCCTGCGCAGAATGCCCCGCGCCGACGTAGTCCGCCGGCTCCACCCCGTCGTCCCAACACGCCATCGACGCCGCGAAGTGCAGCGGAGGCAGCTGCCGGTCCGTCAGTAGGTGCACCTTTCCACCTCGGACCACCACGAGGCTGCGCTGGAGGAACAGCCGCTGACCAAAGATGGCCACGGCGCAGCGCTCGAGCCCCTGCGCGGCCTCCCGCCGGCGCTCGCGCAGGACCTCGTTGACCCGCACGTTGCGCGCCGGTCGGAAGGCGCCGGTGTGCGTCGGACAACAGTCGTCGTCTTCGAGCTCCGGCGCGGGCAGCAGCTGCGAGCGCAGCTCGTCGTCGAGCGTGAAGAACGGCGACGTCCAGGGCCCGTCGAGCGCCGCGCCAATCGCCCCGCGGTCCGTCGTGGGGAGCAGCTCGGTCTTCGCGCACGCCCAGACGGCGTCTTGCCGCAGCGTGCCGTTGAGGAAGTCGAGCACCGCCAGCACCGCGCAGTCCCCCAGCTCCGCCGACGCGGGGAACCAGAAGTCGAACCCGTTGGACACCCAGCTCGCGCCGTCTAGCGACTTCTTGAGCAGCGGCGCCGCCGCCACGTTTGGCTGCGCGCCGAAGTGACCGAGCGCTACCTGCTCGTACGCCTCGCGCGCCCACGCCGCCAAGCGCGCGTCGAAGGGGCCTTGGGAGCCGAGGTAACAGGCGCGACCGAACAGCGCGCCTACCTCCTTCACGGCAGGCAACTCGGCCGTCTCGAAGAGCAGCTCCGTGCGCAGAAACACCTTGCGCCCGTCGGTGAACGGCCGACCTTCGTGCGTCAGGCGCTGGTCGAACACCAGGCAGGTGAAGGGCTCGAAGGCCTCGACCTCCACGCCATGTTCGAAGCGCAGCGCCGGCCGCCCAGCCCCGGGGCTCACGTAGAGCAGAACGGTGAAGCGCGAGACGTGCTTGCGCGCCCGGTCCCAGTACGGCGTGTCGTGGTGCCACCGAAACTCGGCGTCGTCTGGCTCGAAGGCGTTGCAGCGGAAGACCGGGTTGACGTGCACGAAGCCGTCGAGCCACCTCGGAGGCAGGGTCGCGCGCAGCGCCGTCGTCAGCGCCTGAGCGAGCGGCGCTGCATGAAAGATGAAGCGCGTTCCTCCACGAGCGGCGGGGTCGAAGGGCGGGGCGTACAGGCCCAGGCCGTCCAGCGCCGCCAGCGCGCGCTGCGTCGCTTCGTCGGGCTCGAGCGACAAGGACAACACCCCTTCGCCCAGCTCCCGCGGAGGTCGGGCCACGAGCTGCGCCGAGGCGAAGTGCTCGTCGAGGCCGATGAGGTTCTCGAACGTGAAGAGCGACAACTCCGCCGGGTCGACGAACGCCGCAGCGAAGCTCGACAGGCTTGGGCTCGTGCGCGCGAAGAGCGGGCGCACGGCCTCGGGCAGCCGATCGACGGCGACGTGGCGCAGCACCTGCTGTGAGCGGGTGGGGTGAAAGGACAGCCGCAGCCCGTCCACCGTCGCGTGCTGCGCTGGCGGCACGGTCTGCACGAGGGCGAGGAAGTCAGGGTCGACGCGCGGCGGGCGCTCCGCGGCCAGCGCGAAGTAGCGGTCGCGGAGGCGCTCTCCAGACGCCGGCGTCATGGAGCGGCGCTCCACAAGGCGCGCAGCGGCGGCGACAGGCGCGGTGCCGCGCTCAGCGCTCGCGCTCCGCTCGGTCCCAGCTCATCGCCCGAAAGGAGGAGCCGGCGCAGCTGCGGCAGGAACGGCGCGGCCAGCAGCGCTTCGAGGCCCCGCTCGCCGAGGCGCGTGTGCCGCAAGTCCAACGCGCAGAGGTGGGGCCAGCGCGCGTCGGCGAGGGCCCGCGCTCCGTGGGGGCCCAGCTCGTTTCCCGCGAGGGACAGCGACTCGAGCGCGCCCAAAGACGGCGAGGCCACCAGCGCGCGCACCGCGTCGGCGTTGAGCTCGGCGTAGCGCAGGTCCAGCTCCGTCACGGACGAGAGGTCGGCGCTGGCCAGCGCCTGCAAGCCGGCCAGGCCGAGCGGCACGTACGCGCAGTCGAGGGTCAGCAGCCCAGCGACGTCGAGCGTGGGCAGCTCCGTCCAAGCGCCGTCCGTCGCCGTGCCGCGCACCTCCAGCTTCGAGAGGAGCCGCGCGCTGGGCGCTGCAAGCAGCGTGGCGAGGGCGGCGCCGGTCCGCGGCCCCCAGAAGAGCCGCGCGTGGTGGATGAAGCCGTGCCGGCGGTCGACGACCTCCACCTCCGCCGGCAGCTCCGCCGCCCACGCCGACTCGAACTCCCCTTCGAGCAGCACCCGCGCCACCTCGACGTCCCGGCGCCCTGGCTGCGAGGCCAGGACCGCGAACTCACCCAGCCGGTTGCCTCGTTCACACAGCCAGTCGCCGTAGACGCCCCACGCCGTCGTGTCGTCGACGAAGCGGCGCAGGTGGGCTTCGACGGCGAGCACCTCCGCGGGGCTCACAGCGGCACCGAGAAGAGCTGAAGCCCACGACTGAGCAGCACGATGGCGAAGCAGCCGACGCCGTAGCCCACCGGGAACCAGCGCCGAGACTTCGCGTCGAGCGACTCCACGCGCTCCTTGAGGGCCTTCAGGGTCTGCTCGGCCGTCGCCTTCGCGTCACCGTCGAGGCTCGGCAGCCGCGCCTCGAGCGCCTGGGCCTGGTCGAAGGTCCGCGTCACCACGACGCACTCGAAGAGAATGGCGGTGATGACGAGGTACGAGAAGTTGAAGAGCTGGTCGAGCAGCACCGTCGAGCCCAGGTAGGGCAGGTCGTCGGTGAAGGCGAGCTGGAGGAAGACGATGGTGAGCAGCGCGGTGATGACGGTGCCGACGCGGGCTTCGACGTGGACGGGCTTCAAGAAGAACACCAGCCAGCAGCACAGGAGCACCAGCAGCAGCGGCGGCATCATGGTGGTGAACAGCACGCGCAAGGGGCGCTGCAGCACCACGCCGAAGCGGAAGCGGGAATGTTCGAAGGCCCCCAGCCCAAACCCGCTGGCCTCGGCGACGCGGCGCTCTTCGATGACGGGCGCGCGCACCGTCCACCCGGGAATGGCGAGGCCTTCGTCCAGCCCGCTGGCGGCGTCGACCTCGAACACCTGCTCCGCCGACGTGCGCTGGGTGTCTTCCACCTCGAAGATGACCTTCTGCCAGTCGAGCGGGAACGTCCCGAGCCAGAACTTGTGGAAGAAGCGCCCTTCGACGAGCAGCCGTTGGTACCGCGTCCCGTCGGGCAGCGTCAGCGGCTCCTCGTAGACCGGCACCTGCGTCAGCGCCCAGGCTTCGAGCAGGTTTACGAAGCGCAGCGTCTTGCTGGGGTCACGCTCGCCGCGCCACTTGAGCCAGACCACCGCGCTCAGGTGGTACGAGTTCTCTTCGAGGTTGATCGCCTCGACGTTTCGCAGCGCCGCGCCAATGGTGACGCGCACGGGCTGCGCAGAAGAGCTCGTCGCGGCGAGGAGCACTGCCAGCCAGACACATCGCACGGCGCGGCAGGGTACTCCCGCCCTCGCCGTTCGTCGCGGCGGCTGTCACGCCTGCGTTCAGGGCGCGCGCTCGTAGGCGCCCACGTCCAGCGCCTGGCCCTGCTCGCGCGGTGCGTTCGCCACGTCCTGGCCGCCGTGCAGTGGAGTCGACCACGACGGCGGGCAGACCCAGCCGGCGGGGCAGGTGGCCAGCGCCGTCCCGGTGTCTTCGAGCGAGCCGTCCGTCAGCCGCAGGTCTTCGGGCGCCGATGCGAACAGGCCGCTCGCGCTGGCCCGGCGCGTGACGTTGGACACCGACTCGACGCCGCCCAGCGAGCCGTTGGTGAACTCGCCGGCCGCGTTGAAGGCCACGTTGTTTTGGTACCGCGTCGCCGACACGTGGTGCTGCACCTGGAACTCGACGGTGTTCTCGTACAGCGAGTTGTTCAGGAAGACGCAGTGGTGCGTGCTGCCCCGCCGCGCGTCGTACCCGCCAATGGACAGGCCCGCCTGCCGGCTGCCGGTGATGACGTTGCTTCGCACCAGCACGTAGCTCGACGCCTTGCCGGCGTGCTCGCTGGCGATCTCGATGCCGATGTCGGCGTCGTGAATGACGTTCTGCTCGATGAGCACGTTCTTCCCGCCGTCCACGTAGATGCCGCCGGCAGACGTCTCGTCGCCGTAGCCGGGGTTGCCGCGGCTGGTGACGTTGCGGATTCGGTTGCCGCGGATGACGCCGTTGCGCGCCTGGTCCACCGCTGCCGTCGGGCCGGTGCCTTCGAAGCCGATGATGTCGATGCCGATGTTGTCCACGTCGTGCACGAAGTTGTTGGTGATGAGGAAGCCGTCGACGTTTCCGTTGAGCGTGAAGGTCTCGCTGCAGCCGGTGCGCGTGGAGTGGATCTCGTTGCCGTCGAACACCACGTTCGTCCATGGCTCGGCCTGGTCTCCGTACACGGCGATGCCGAACGCGTCGCCGCCGTTGCAGGACTCCCGCGCCTGGACGATGTGGTGGATCTCGTTCCCTCGCACCGTCAGGCCCGTGCCGCGACCGTGCACGTAGATGCCGACCGGGACGCCGCTGGAGCTTGGGCTGCGGAAGTTGCGCACCTCGAAGCCTTCGAGGGTGACTTGGCTGCGGCTGTCGATGTCCACCAACCCCTGCTGATCCCGCACCGGCAACCCCGTCCCATCGATGATGGGGCGCTCGCCTGGAGCCGCGCGCAGCGTCAGGCGGCCTTCACTCGCGCTGCCGCTCCCGCGCAGGACGACCCGGCCCCGGTAGGTGCCGCCGCGCACGGTGATGGTGCCTTCGCGCGTACCCACGAGGTCGACCGCGCGCTGCAGCGTCGCCAGCGGTCGCTCCACCGTCCCCGGGTTCGAATCGAGGCCGTCCGGCGCCACCGTCAACTCCAGCGCACCCCCCGGCTCCGGCGGCACGCCGGCGTCCTGCGTGCCGAGCTTCAGCTTGCTGCCCAGCACGAAGCCCTCTTGCCCGTCGAAGGACACCGCGTAGTAGCCGGCCGTCGGCGTGCGCGCTGTGGCGACGAGCAGACTTCCCACCGGCAGCGGCGCCAGCGTCGGGCTGCTCGCGCTCCGCCGCGCCTTGAGCGTCGTCGCGCTCTTCACCTCGAGCACCGCGCCGACGGCCACGGCGCCGCTCAGGCCGCCTTCCACGGTGTCATCAAGGGACGGCTCTTCGAGGACAGCGGACGCGTCGGGACCACAAGCGAGCAAGCTCGCGCAGAAGAGGACGATGAGGGTGCGGGGCATGGGGGGCCTTTCACGCGCGCTCCTACGTCAAGGCGGCGGCGCTCCGCGACGGACATGTGCGCTCCACTTCGTGGTGGCAACGACGGTTACAGCTGCGTCGGCTCACTTGCTGAGAGTCCGAGGGTCCGGTGTTTTAGGTGGATCAACGCCGCGCCCCTCGGCGCCGTGGCATGACGCGGCACGTGCGTGGGCTCACCCTCCTCGGACTTGCTCTGTTCGGCTGCGGCCCCGTGTCACCGCCGCGTGACGCCGGGCCTGCGTGGTGGGACGAGGCGCTCGCGCCGTGTGTCGCGCTGCGCACCGCGGCACCGGCCACGGTGAATGACGTCATCACGCTGCTCAACCGCCTGCCCCAGCCCGCGACGGTCCCGTGTTTCGTCGCCGCGCTCCCGCGGCCGTTGACGCTGGTCGCCACCACCAGCCAGCTCAGCGCGCAGCCCCCGCCCGACGTGCAGAGCCCCCGCGTCTTCGCGCTCTTCCCGCAGCTGACGCTGTCCGTGGTGCCTGACGGCCCGAGCGCCAAGCTGCTCGAGCTGGCCGAGTACGTCACGCAGACGCGCTCGGTGAAGGCGGAGCTCGTCTTCCCGCTGCCCACGCCCGTCACGCGCAAGGACGCCTTTGAACACCTCGCCTTCCAGCCCACCGCCAGCCGCTGCGGCCTGTGTCACCGAGACGAAGCGCGCGTCGCCGGCGAGGTCGGCGTGTACGTGTCCGAAGCGCTCCAACACGAAGTGAACTCGGAGGTGGCAATCACCACGCTCCAGGCCTTGCTCGCCGCGTGTGAGCAGCCCCCACGCGCGCCGCGGTGCCTGACACTCGCCGCCCTCGTCGGTGCGGGCCCCGTCGTTCAGGGGGCGTTCCCCACCACGTTCCAGCGCTTCTTTCCGTAACTCTTCCGCGGCAGCCGCGTACACCCAGGCGCCGGAGGGCTTCCCCCTGGCCGGGTGCGTCGCCTACGGTGCCGCGCCCGCTGAACGACTCAGCGGCACACACGGAGAAGACATGAACAAGAAGATGATCGGCGCGGTCTTGAGCAGCCTGGCCCTCAGCACCGCGGCGCTCGCCGAGGAAGCCCCCAAGGCCGACGCGGCCAAGGCGGACGCGGCGAAGAAGAAGGACGAGAAGAAGGACGCCAAGAAGGACGCCAAGGGTGGCGAGAAGTCCTGCGGCGCGGACGGCAAGTCCTGCAACGCCAAGAAGGACGCCAAGGGCGGCGAGAAGTCCTGCGGCGCGCACTGAACAGATTTCATCGGGGTCCGTAGGGAATCGAATCGACGGAGGGCTGGCGCGGGTTGGCTGGCTCTCCGTCGTCTTTTTCTGACCAGGACCGCTCTCGAGCGAGGACGCGCGTGAGGACGACAGGGCCCAGCGGCATCGGCGTCGGGGTGCGGACGAGCTTCGCCGAGGCCTTGCTCAGCACGAGCCGGCGCGTCGACTGGCTCGAGCTCGTCCCTGAGAACTGGATGTTCTACGGCGGCGCCCGCCGGAAGCTGCTCGACGAGTTGGCCGAGCGCTTCGTGCTGGTGCCCCACAGCGTGAGCTTGGACGTCGGGGGGCGCGGGCCGCTGGACGCGACGTTCCTCCACTCGCTCCGAAGTCTGGTGGACCGGCTCGACGCGCCCTGCTTCTCGGACCACGTCTGCTACTCGTCGGTGGACGGCCGGCCGCTGCACGACTTGTTGCCGCTCCCCTTCACCCGCGAGGCCGCCGAGCTGGTGGGCCACCGGGGGCGCGAGGCCGCCGCGCAGGTGGGTCGCCCGCTCGTGCTCGAGAACGCGACCTTCTACGCGCACATGCCCGCGGGGCCCGACGGGCTCGACGAAGCGGGCTTCCTCGTCGAGTGTCTGGACCGCGCCGGCGCTGAGCTGCTGCTCGACGTGAACAACGTGTACGTCAACGCCACCAACCACGGGTACGACGCGCGGGACTTCATCGACCGGCTGCCACTTCAGCGCGTGCGCTACGTGCACCTCGCTGGCCACACGCCGCAGCCCGACGGCCTGCTGCTGGACACGCACATTGGGCCCATCATCGACGAGGTGTGGGCGTTGTACCGGTACACGCTGCGCAAGGCCGGGCGCGCGCTGCCGACGCTGATCGAGTGGGACGCGGAGCTGCCGCCGCTGGACGTGGTGCTCGACGAGGTAGACCGCGCTCGCGCGGAGCTGAGCGCCGCGGGGGTGACGCCGTGAAGCTCGAGCGCTTCTATGAAGTGGTGGGGCCCTTCTTCGAAGGCAAGGTCGGGC
Source organism: Myxococcaceae bacterium (assembly GCA_022842905.1). Lineage (GTDB taxonomy): Bacteria > Myxococcota > Myxococcia > Myxococcales > Myxococcaceae > JALHOS01. The sequence continues at coordinate 10,365 of JALHOS010000115.1, forward strand.
TTCAGGAGACGCAGCACGCGCTGTACGGCGGCGCAGCCTCCGTCGACGCCCAGCGCTTGGCGGTCTACGCGCGCTTGGTCAAAGGGCACCGCTCCGACGCCGCCGGCGCCGTCCACCCGACCGTGCGCGAGGTGGTCGAACGGGAAGGCGGGAGCGCCGCGTGGGAAGCGCTGTACGAGGCGTACTTTCGCGCGCACCCCATGCGGCACGTGGAGCTCAACGAGAACGCGGCCCAGCTGGCGGACTTCCTCGGGCACGGCGACGGCGTCGAGACCGGCTACGCCAAGCGCGCGGGCCTGCCGCCGTGGCTCGGGGCGCTCGCCGACTTCGAGTGGTGGGAATGGCAGACGCGCATCGCTTTGGGCGTGGCGGACGACGAGCGGCCTGACGAAGGTCTGCTGCGGCTGGCGTCCACCGTCGAGCTGCGGCCGTACGCGTGGGACCTGGTCGGGTGGCTGGACGCGGAGGGCAATTCGAGGTCCGCCGCGCCCGAGGCCACGCCGTGCCTGGTGCTGTTCTGGCGCACCCCGCGCTTCGAAGAGCGGCGGGCGAACACCGACCCCGTCGAGCTCGCGGTGCTCAAGGCCGTCGTCGAAGGGCAGGGGCTGGGCGTGCCCACCGGCGTCGACTCGTCGCGGTGGACGTCGACGGTGGAAGACCTGCGCGGTGCGGGCATCGTCCTCGGGCGCCACGGGGCCTGACGGCGCGCGCCACTTCGACTTGCGTTCGCCGCACCGAGCCGGCAGGTGTCCTTCGTGTTGCTCGGCCTGAGCTTGCTCGCTGCCTCCGTCGCCGCCGGTGTGCCCGCCCGGGTGAGCTACGTCATCACCCCGCGCCTCGAGCAGCGGCGGCTCGAGGTGGCGACGGCCGTGTCGGCTTCCGCCTTCACCCGGCTCTGCGTGGACATGCCCGGCGCAGGGGGCGCGCTCCGCGACGTGGTGCTGCACCCGGCCGACGGAGGCTCGCCCACCGAGCTCCAGGCGGACCCCGACGACGAAGACTGTGTGCACCTGCCGTCGGCGCGAACCCAGGCGAGCCTTCGCTACGTCGTCGACTTGGCGGCGCTGTCCCGGCACCACAACGACGCCGACTTCGCCAGCGAGCTGCCCGGCGGGTGGGTGTTTCACGACGCGGCCGTGCTGCTCCATCCCGCGGACCTCCCCGACGACGCCGAGCTGCGCGTGGAGTTCGTCGTGCGGGCTGGCGTCAGCGTGGCGACACCGTGGAAAGCCGACGGGCCCGGCCGCTTCGTCTTCTCTGGGCGCCAGCACGACGCCGGGGCCTACGTCGCGCTCGGCGCCTTGCGCACCCTCGCCCCCATCACCACCCCTCAGGGCACCGCGCAGCTCACCGTCCTCGACGCACCGAAGCGCGCTTCGGACGCCACGCTGCGTGACTGGCTCGCCCGCCAGCTCTCGACGCTCAGCGCGTACTACCGCGCGTGGCCGTCGACCTGGCCCGGGCCGCTGCACGTCGTCCTCGCGGGTGTGCCGGCGGACGAGGCCGGCGTGTTCGGCACGGTGCTGCGCCGGCAGGCGCCCTCGGTGCTGCTCCTCTTCGGCGCCCAGGCGACGCAAGGCTTCGACGACGACTGGGTCGCGCTGCACGAGCTGTTTCACTTGGGCAACCCACCCATCGACGGGCGCTTCGCGTGGTTCATCGAAGGCTTCACCACGTACGTCAGCGAGCTGCTCCGCGGCCGCGCCGGGGCGCGCGACGAAGCGCGGGTGTGGGGTGACCTCGCCCAGGGCCTGCGCACGTACTGCCAGCCGGAAGACGGCGTGTCCTTGGGCCAGGCCAGCCGAGAGCTGCGCCGCGTCCAGAATTGGCAGCGGGTGTACTGGGGTGGCGCGTGCCTGGCGTTGCGAGTGGACGTCGCCATTCGCCAGCGCAGCAAGGGAAAGCAGTCGCTCGACGACGTGCTCCGCGCGCTGCGCAGCTCGAAGGTGAAGCTGACCGAAGCCCAGGTGGTGGAAGCGCTGGACGCGGCGGTGGGCGGGCCGCTGGCGCGAACCCACCTGGCCAGTCGCACGCCGCTGCCGCTCGACGAGCTGCTGCGGGCGCTGGGCGTGGGCGCGGTGGTGGACGGCCGCGCGGTGCTCGACGATTCGGCTCGGCTGGCGCGACTGCGGCGGGACCTCGTCAGCGCGCCGCTTCCTTGACCGCGAGCCTCGGTGTCGCACGACAAGCGCCGCCCTTCGGCAGCGCCGACGAATGCGCTAGGAACGGCGCCCGCGTGACCAACCAACTCCAGACCGTCTTCGCCGCCAAGGCCACCGCCACGGCCGTGCAGTTCAACCTGAACTTCGGGCAGAAGAAGCTCGAGCCCGGCTACGCCGTGGACATGACGGCGCCCGACGGGCCGTCGACCGCCGGCGGCGTCCAAGCGGCGCAGTCGCTGCGGCTGCACTCCCCCGACGGCGCGCCCCCGCTCGTGCTGGGCAAGGTGGACACCAACGCCAACACCGCCACGCTGCGGACCCACGCGCACCTCGCGCGCCTGCACGCCCAGCGCAGCGGGGCGCCCTTCAGCCTCAAGCCCGACGCGTATGAGGGCTTCGTGCACGACGCGACGGCCTTCTTCACCGAGCGCGGCATCGCCGTGCAGCTCGACGAGGGGGCTCCGCCACCGGCCGCCGCGCCGGCCCCCGCTGCCAGCTCGGCCAAGCGCGTGGACGCCGCGGTGCTGGTGCACGCGCAGCGCGAGTTCCGCAACGGCTTCTTCGCGGGGCTGGCGCTCGGGGCGGTGCTCGGCCTCGCGCTGGCCTGGTTGTTCTTCAAGTGACGCAGCCGCAGCCCGGCGCCCAGCGCTGGTGGGCGCTGGCCGTGGTGTTGGCGCTGCTCTTGGTGGGCCTGGTGGGCTTCATCGTCACCCACCCCAAGGCTGGCGGTGGCGCCGGAAACGGCCCCGTCGACGCGGGCCCGACGTTGTCCGACGTGGTGACGGTCCCGCGCCCCGCGCAGGGCACCCACTTCGGCCTGTATTTGATGGGCCAGCAGCTCGGCTACATGTTCATGCAGGAGCGGCTCGAGGGCGATCGCTTCGTCACCGTCATCGAGCAGAAGTGGAGCGCCGTCATCGACGGCACCCACACCGAGCGCTACGAGAAGACGACGCGGGTGTACGACGCGCGACCGGGTGGTGCGCTGCTCTCTCTGGTGGTGGAGCAGTCGGGTGATTCGGGGGAGATGACGCTCGAAGTGCAGGCGACGCCCACCGGCATGCGCGTGCTGCGCAAGCGCCCCGGCCAGCCGAACGAGACCCGCACCATCGCCGCGGCGAAGGAGGTCGTCGAAGACGCGGACCAGGTGCGCCTCGCGCTGCGCCGGAAGACCGACGTCATCGGCACCATCACCGAAGCGGACCTCGAGCAGTACCCGCTCGTCACCACGCTCGCCGGTCAGGAGACGCGCCTGCTGGGGGGGCGCGAGGTGCCCGTCTGGCGCGTCGAGACACGCACCAAGAAGTCGAAGGACCCGCTCGTGTCCTACGTCGACGAGAGCGGCCGGCTGCTCGAGCTGCACTTTGGCCCCACGATGGTGGCGTTTGCCCAGGACGAGCGCAGTGCCAAGGCCGCGCTCGCCGCGGACGCGGGCATTCGAGTGGTGACCGAAGTGAGGCTCCCCCGCGGCTTCGGCGCCGCCAGCCGCCGGGTGCCGGGCAAGGCCCAGGTGGTGCTCCGGGGGCTGCCGGCCGAAGGCTTGGTGGACGACTACCGCCAGAAGTACCGCGTGCGGGCCGACGGCTCCATTCAGGTCGACGTCGTGGCGCGGGCGCCGACGCGCGTGGCCAGGCTGCCGGTGGAGGACCCGGATCGCGGGGCCAACCTCAAGCGCACGGTGGCGGTGGACTCAGGCGACGCCGCGGTCCGCGAGCAGGCACGGAAGGTGGTGGGCGACGCGAAGGACGCGTACGAGGCGGCCAAGCGCATCGTCCGGTGGGTGGACGGCGCCGTCGCCGATGAAGACGTCATGTTGGTGCGCGCCAGCGAGGTGCTCCGGGCCAAGCGGGGTGACTGCACGGAGCACGCGCTGCTCGCCGTGGCCATGCTGCGCGCCGTGGGTATTCCTGCGCGGGTCGTCGGGGGGCTGGTGGAAGGGAAGGAGGCGGGCCCGCCGGCCTACAAATGGCACGAGTGGGTCGAAGCCTTCGTGGGCGAGTGGACCCAGCTGGACCCGACGTTCGGCGAAGCCGTGGCGTCGGCCGCGCACCTGCAGCTCGACTCGCTGGGCCCCGGCGGCTCCACGCCGCTCATGGGCGCGCTGACGGTGCTCGAGGTGCGCTGAAGAGCGCGAAGCGTCGCGCCGTCACGCCGGGCGAACGTCGGCCAGCACGGCGCGCAGCGCGGAGAGCGCTTCTTCGACGCGCCACGGCTTCACCAACACCTTGCGCACGCCAAGGCGAAAGAGCTCGGCTTCGTCGAGCTCCGTGCCCAGGCCCGACGTGACGATGACCGGCGTCCCCGGGCGCACCGCCTGCACCGCGCGGGTGAACTCGGCGCCGCTCATGTGCGGCATGGACATGTCCGTCAGCACGACGTCGTAAGTGGCAGGCGCGGCGCGGAAGGCGTCGAGCGCTTCCCGCGGGTCGTCGAACACGGTCGTGTGGAAGCCCAGCGTCTCGAGCAGCTTGGCGCTCACCTTGGCCATGCCCGGGTGGTCGTCGAGCAAGAGCAGCCGGTGGCCCGTCGCCGTGGCCGTGCTGGCTTCGAGCGCCGGCAGGTAGAGCTGCACGACGTTGCCGCCCCCTTCGGACCCGCGCACCTCCACGAAGCCGCCCAGCGCCGTCACCGTGTGGTGCACGCCGCAGAGGGGAACCTGTCGTCCTTCGGGAGCGACACCTCGCTGCAGCGCCTGCTGGGCGCTCTCTTCCATGGTGGCGGCGGTGTCCGACACGGTGACGCGCACCCACCGCCGGGCGCCGGGCCGGTCCACCTTGGGGGTGGACACGTCGACGGTCACGGCCCCACGCGCCGGCAGCGCGCGGAGTGAGCGCGTCACCAGGCGAGACAGGGCTTGGTGCAGCGCGGGCTTGGTGGCGCGGACCAGCAGGCGCTCGGGCCCGGCGTGGACGTCGAGCTGGACACCCGGGGCCGCCGGGGCCAACAGCGCGCGGAGGTCCCGCGCCAGCGCGGCCAGGTCCACGTCTTCGTTCGCGCTCGGCGCGACGGCGTCGAGGGCGGTGAGCTTCTGCGTCAGCGTCTGGCCCTGGTCGGCCAACTCGAGCAGCGCCTGCGCGACGGGGGAAGGCGGCTGGTTCGTCCCCGCGACCCGCGCCGCGTGCACGGCCACCACCGACAGCACGTCGCTCAGCTCCTGCGCGGCCAGGCTGAGGTCGTTGCGCTGTGCGGCGCGCTTCTCGGTGTCGACGAGCTGCGCCTCGAGCTGGCGCTTGACGGCCTCGGCGTCTCGCTGCGCCGTCACGTCTCGGGCGATGGCGGCTAGCCGGTAGACGCGCCCTTGGTCGTCCAGCATGGGCACCATGGCGGTGTTGAAGACGAGCTTCCCGCCGCTGCGGAGGCTCAGCTCATGTTCGTAGCTGATGGGCTGCTTCTGCTGAATCGCTTCTTCGTAGCGGCGCCGCAGCCGCGACGCGCTGCCCCCGTCGAACACCTCGTGGGCCTGCTTGCCGATGACCTGCTCGGGCTTCAAGCCGCTGGCCGCCTGCGTCGCGGGGTTGATGTCTTCGCACACCACGCTGCCGTCCAGCGTCACCCGGTACAGCACGATGCAGTCGCTCGAGTAGCGAAAGAGGTCCGAGAAGCGTCGCTCGGCCTGGCGCAGCGCCGCCTCAGCCCGCGCCCGCTCCGACGCTTCGAGCGCCAGGGACACCGCGTCGGCCACGGCGCCGGCGAAGACTTCGTCGCCCGGCGTCCACCTGCGGGGCGCTTCGGTGGCTTCGGCGCACAGCACACCCACGGTGCGACCGCGCAGCCGCAGCCCCACGTGCAGCGTGGAGTGGATGCCGACCGGCTCGAAGTAGGCCGTCGTGAAGCCCCGGGTGCGCGTGTCGTGCCGGGCGTCGGGCACCGAGAGGAGCCGCTGCGTCATGAGGGCTTCGACGTAGGCGGGGTGCTCCTGGAAGGAGAGCGTGGTGCCGCTGCTGTGGCTCGAGCTTCGGGCGTCATAGAGGTCGAGCTGCGTCAAGTGGGTGCGGGCTTCGTCCGCGAGCCACACGCCGCAGCGGCTGACCCCCAGGCCCCGGGTGGCCGTCTGGGTGAGGGCGCGCACCGCCTCGACGACGTCTTCGCCGCGGAAGGAGGGTCCGCGGGCCAGGCTGAGCAGCTCGGCGCTGGCCTCGCGCAGCCGCGCGTCAGCGGCTTCGGTCTTGGCGCGGGTGGCCGCGCGCACGCGCACCCCTTCGAGCACCGGCAGCAGGCCCGCCAAGCCTGGGCGCAGCGAGAAGCCCGCGGCGCCGGCCCGCATCCACTCCAGGGCCTCGTCTTCATCGTCGGCCACGACGACGAGGGGCGTCTTGGTGCGCTGGGCGAGGGTGAGCCACGCCTCGCGCTCCGGGGTGCCGCGGCGCGCGTCGACGAGCAGCGCGAGGACGGGGGTGCTGCCGACGTGTCGCTGGGCCGCGTCGAGGTCGCTCGTCGCCACCACACGCGGCGAGAAGGACCAGCGCTTGCCAGAGAGCGCGGCCACTTCGTCGGCAGCCAAGCCGAACACCAAGAGCGTCGGGTCGTCCTGAGTCACGGCGGCGTCGAACCCCCCGACAGGCTCATTAGCAGGCCTCGGGGCGCTTGGGTCGACGGGCCGCGCGACGTCACGGCCGGGACGTCAGGCCGCGCCCTTCGCGACGGCCTGGAGCCGGCCTTCGTCCTTCACGACGACGGAGCGCCCGGACGAAATCAGCCCGTCGTCCTCCAACTGCCGCAGGCAGCGGGACAAGGTCTCCGCCCGCATGCCCAGGAGGCGGGCCACGTGCTGCTTGGAGAAGGGCGCTCGCCGCCCCCCTTCGATGAGGGGCGCCGAGGCGACGATGAAGCGGGCGACGCGGGCGAGCGCCGGGCCGGTGCGCAGCGCGAGGTCCCTCGACTGCCGGGACAGCTCGTCGAGCACCAGGTTGAGCATGGTGGCCGCGGCCGACGGCGGGCCCATCCACGCTTTGAGGGTGGACGGCTCGCCCACGCACACGGTGCCGTCGGTGATGGCTTCGGCCGTCGCGGTGGTGGCTTCGCCGCGCAAGCTCTCGGTGCCCAACAGCGCCCGCGGCCCGCGCACCGAGGTGAGCGACTCGGTGCCCGACGGCTCGGTGGACGACAGGCTGTAGAGCCCTTCTTTGACGAAGACGACTTCGCTGGGCACGTCGCCCTGCCGCCACAGCGTCGTGCCGGCCTTCACCTTGCGGTGGACCAGGGGGCACCGCGTTCCCGCGTTGAGCGGACAGCTCGCGCAGTCGTGCACCGATTCGTCGATCATGTTGCGCCAGGTCAGCACTTGGCGTGCCAGCGCTCGGGCCCGTGTTGCTGGACCGCAAGTGCAAACGGTGCGTTTTGAGGTGGATCCAAGCGCACTTAGTGCCAGCCGAACCGCCAGGCGCTTGCGCTGCGTCAATCTGGACAGCCGGCGCCGTGGAGCCGCCAGCGCTCGACGGACGCTTCGGGCAACCCGGCAGACGTGCCGCCCACCACCAGCACCGAGTCGTCTTTGAGCGCCGTCGCGGTGTGGCCTTTTCGGGGCACGGCCAGCTTGCCGGCTTCGCAGAAGCTCGCCGCCAGGCCGCGCTTGGACAACACGCTGGGGGTGTCGACGGCGGTGGGCGTCTCGCCGCCGATGACGACTAGCGCACCGTTTCCCAGCAGGGTCGCGGTGTGGCCGGCGCGCGCGAGGGGCAGGTGCACTTCGGCCAGCGCCGCGCTCCCGCCGTCGGCCTGCGCGGAGACGACTTCGACGTAGTTCGTCATGCCAGTCGCGGTGACGCCGCCCAGCACGAGCAGTCCTCCGTCCGCGGTGCTCAGCGCGGCGTGGCGCTGCCGGGCCTCGGTCAGGTTCGCGACGAGCGTGCAGCCTGACGCCGTGCAGCGCTCCACGCTGGACAGCGCGAGCGAGCCGCGGGCCTGGGCGTCGAGTGCGCGGCCGGCGACGAACACCGCGGCGCTGTGCACCACGAGCCCC
>JALHOS010000116.1 GCA_022842905.1 Myxococcaceae bacterium
CAGCCCGACGCGGTCACGTCGACCGGCCGCACGTCGACCCCGTGGCGCCGGGCGTCGTCGACCAGCGTGTGCGCCGCGTAGAAGCCCATGGGCTGCGAGTCGAGCAGCGCCGCGCAGAACGCCGCCGGGTAGTACTTCTTGAGCCAGCAGCTCGCGTAGCAGATGAGCGCGAAGGACGCCGAGTGGCTCTCGGGGAAGCCGTAGTGCGAGAAGCCCTTGAACGAGTTGAAGCAGTTCTCGGCGAACGTGCGCTCGTAGCCGCGCTGCACGCAGCCGTCGATGAAGCGGTCCTTGAACTGGGGCAGCAGCCGCTCCGCCCGCTTGTTCGACAGCGCCCGCCGCAGCCGGTCCGCTTCCCCCGCCGAGAAGCCCGCCGCCACCATGGCCAGCTTCATCGCCTGCTCCTGGAAGAGCGGCACCCCCAGCGTGCGCGACAGAATGTCTCGCACCGCGTCCGACGGGTACGTCACCGGTTCCTCGCCGTTCCGCCGCCGCAGGTACGGGTGCACCATTTGCCCGACGATCGGCCCGGGGCGGATGATCGCGATCTCCACCACCAGGTCGTAGAAGCACCGCGGCTTGAGGCGCGGGAGCATGTTCTGCTGCGCCCGGCTCTCGATCTGGAACACGCCGATCGAGTCGCCTTCACACAACATGTCGTAGACCGCCGGATCCTCCGCGGGGATCGTCGCCATGGTGTAGCGCCGGCCCGTCGTCTGCTCGACCAGCTCCAGGCACCGGCGAATGCAGGACAACATGCCCAGCCCGAGCAGATCGACCTTGAGAATGTCGAGCGCGGCGACGTCGTCCTTCTCCCACTGCACGACGGTGCGGGCGTCCATGGCCGCGTTCTCCACCGGCGCCAGCTGCACCACCGGGGTGTGGGTGATCACGAAGCCACCCACGTGAATGCCCAGGTGCCGCGGGGCGCCGCTGAGCTGGTCGGCGAGCACGATCGTCTGCTGCACCGCCCGGTCCGACGCCGACAGGCCGGCCTGCTTGAGCTGGTACGGCCCGACCCCTTCGCCGCCCAGATCGATCGCCTTGGCCAGCCGGTCCACCTGGTCGAGGGAGAGCCCCAGCGTCTTGCCCACGTCGCGCAGCGCCGACTTGCCCCGGTAGCAGATCAGGTTCGCCACCATGGCCGCGCGGTGCCGGCCGTGCTTCTCGTAGACGTACTGGATCACCTCTTCCCGGCGCTCGTGTTCGAAGTCGACGTCGATGTCCGGCGGCTCCCGGCGCTCCATGGACAGGAAGCGTTCGAAGAGCAGGCCCATGCGCACCGGGTCGATCGCGGTGATCTGCAGCGCGTAGCAGACCGCGGAGTTCGCCGCCGAGCCGCGCCCCTGGCAGAGAATGCCCTTCGACCGCGCGAACCGGACGATGTCCCAGAGCGCCAGGAAGTAGCCCGCGTAGTCCAGCGCGGCGATCAGGCTCAGCTCTTTGTGGATCTGCCGTTCGACGTCTGCCGGCACCCGATCGCCGTAGCGGGTGTGAAGGCCCTCGCGCACCAGCCTCGCCAGGTACTCGTCGGGAGAGAGCCCGGCCGGCAGCGCTTCTCGGCTGAACTCGTACTTGAGCTCGCTCATGGAGAAGGTGCAGGCCCCCGCCAGCTCGGCGCTGCGCTCGACCGCGTCGAGGTGATCGGGGAAGAGCGCTCTGAGCTCGGCTGGCCCCTTGAGCGTCCGCTCGGCGTTGGGGAAGAGCAGCGTGCCCGCTTTGGCGAGGGTCGTGCCGTAGCGCACCGCCGTCATCACGTCTTGTAAGGGCTGCCGGGCGCGCTCGTGGGTGTGCACGTCGTTGTGGACGATCAGGGGAGCGTTCAGGGCGCGGGACAGGTTCAGCGCCGCCGCTTCTCTGCGTGGGTCGTCTACCGACAACGTCCGCGACAGCCCGACGAAGAGCCACGAGCCCAGCGCGTCTCGCAGCGGGAGGAGCACGTCGCGCAGTGACAACGGAGCGCCGCGCCGCGACGACGGAGCCTCGTGTACCGACGACGGAACATCGTGCAGCGACGACGGAACACCGCGCGGCGACGACGGAGCGTCGCGCAGCGACGACGGAACCTCGTTCAGCGACGACGGAGCCTCGCGCACCGACGACGGAGCACCGCCCAGCGACGACGGAGCACCGCCCAGCGACGACGGAACCTCGCGCAGCGACGACGGAACATCGTTCAGCGACGACGGAGCCTCGTGTACCGACGACGGAACATCGTGCAGCGACGACGGAACATCGCGCAGTGACGACGGAACACCGTGCAGCGACGCCGGAACCTCGTGCAGCGACGCCGGAGCCTCGCGCAGCGACGCCGGAGCCTCGTGCAGCGACGCCGGAGCCTCGTGCAGCGACGCCGGAGCCTCGCGCAGCGGGGACGCAGCCTCGCGCAGCGACGACGCAGCCTCGCGCAGCGGGGACCCGGCGCTGACGGACCCCCACCCCAGCGCGTCGGGGATCAGCGCCGCGAGCCCCTCGCTGCGGACCAGCAGTTCGTGCAGCGGCAACCCAGCCCCGCCCTTGGGGTGCGCCAGCCGGCTCTTGGAAATGAGCTCACAGAGGTTCGCGTAGCCCTGCGCCGTGCGCGCGTAGACCGCGAGCGCAGGGGCGTCGACGAACGTCAACTTCGCCCCCACCACCAGCGGCAGCCCCAGCGCCTTGGCTTCGCCGTGCGCCTTCACCACGCCGTACAGCCCGTCCACGTCGGTGATCGCCAAGGCCGACAGGCCCAGCTCGTGGGCGCGGCGCACCAGCTCCTCGGGGTGCGAGGCCCCAGTCAGGAACGTCCCGTTCGTCACGCAGACCAGCTCGGCGTAGGCCATGGGCTCTCCTCGCCTTCCCTTCAGCCCCGCCGCCGCCGGGTCACCCGGAAGGAAACCGAGCAATCACTCCGGCTTGCGGTACCATTCGCGCGCCCATGAGCGAGCCCGAGAACCGGAAGAGCCCTCGCACCCAGACGCCGAACATTCTGGTGCGGATCACCACCAAAGATCGCTTCCGCCACTCGTACCTGAAGGATCTGTCCGAAGGTGGCCTCTTCGTGAAGACGGAGAAGCCGCTGCCCATCGGCAAGCCGGTCACGGTCGATCTGCTCCCGCCGGGCTGGACCGAGCCCTTGAAGCTGGCCGGCCAGGTGGCCCGCCACGCCGCCGAGCCCGCGGTGGGCATGGGCATTCGCTTCGAGGGGAACGACCCCGCCGTGCAGCAGGCGCTGGCGACGCTGCTGGGTGAGTACGCGCAGTCCGGCGGCAGTCCGCCGCCCCCGTCCGCGCCGGTCCCCACCGCCCCCACGCCGCAGTTCGAAGCGCTCGTCGAAGAGCTCCAGCAGGTCAAGGGCCAGCTGGCGCTGCGCGACGCGGAGCTGGCCGGCGAGCGCACCCGCCGCGAAGAGGCCACCCGCCGCGCCAATGAGCTGCTCGCCGAAGTCGAGGTCGGGCGCACCCAGGCGAGCAAGAGCTCCGTCGACGTCGATCGCAGCGCGCGCACCGAGCAGGCGCTGCTCACCGCGCAGGCCGAGCTGACCGAAGGGAAGACCCGCCAGGCCGAGCTCGAAGGAGAGCTCAGCGCCCTGCGCGAAGAGCTGCGCGTGCTCGAGCAGGACGACGCCACCAGCCGCAAGCTGGCCGCCGGGCTGGCCAAGGACAAGGCGAACCTGACGCAGGAAGTCGCCCGGCTCACCGAAGCGGCGGCCACCGCCAACGCCGCCAAGCAGAGCTCCGACGACGAGAAGCGCCGGCTCACCGAGAAGCTGGCCAACGCCGAGGCGCAGGTCAGCAAGCTGCAGGCCGAGCTCAAGGAAGCCCAGGGCAAGGCCGAGCAGCTCACGTTGGATCTGGCCCGCGCCGAGCAGCGCGCCAAGACCCACGAAGCCGAGGCCGCGCTCTTGGCCGACCGGCTGCGCACATCGGACGCCGAGCTGGCCAGCCTGAAGGCCGACGGCGGCAGCAACGCCCGCCGGGTCGCCTCGCTCGAGCAGCAGCTCAAGGACGCCCAGACCCGAAACGAGCGGCTCAAGGAGAAGGAACGGGAGCTGCGCGGGCTGCTCGCCGCGATCTCCAGCAAAGAAGAGGAAGTCGTCGTCAACAGCGGAGACTACGAGCCGCAGCCCTCGGTGGTGATCTCGGTGCCCAACCCGTCGCCCCCCGCACCGGCGCTGGCCGCTTCGCCCACTCCTCCGCCTCCGCCAGCCGCCGCGTCCGGCCCTTCCCGCCCACCGATCGCCAGCTCCGAGAGCATCGACAACTGGGCCATGGCGATCGGCGGCGACGCCCCGGAGCCGGTGGCCGTCGAAGAAGTGTCGGACGAGGACTTCGCCTCCAGCTCGCCGTCGTCGCTCGCGGAGGCCGTCCAAGCCAACGAAGCCGTCCAAGCCAGCGCGGCTGCCCAAGCCAGCGCGGCCGCCCAAGCCAGCGCGGCCGCCGCCAGCTCGGACAGCACGATCGACATCGACTTCGAAGAAGACGGCGCCCCAGACGTGACCTTCAAGAGCCTGCCGCGGGACGACTTCGAGCTGGCGCTCCGGAAGAACACCGCCCTGCGCAAGCACCCCAGCCTCAACGGCTACGCGGCCGAAGGCCCTGCTTCGCGCACGGTGATCGATCTGCTGGAGCGCCACGATCACCTGTCGCAGCTGATGGTGGCCGGGCGCGAGCTGGTGTCGCCGGCGCAGATCGTCGACGTGCTGTACGCGCTGCACGAGGCCGGGCACCTGGACTTCAAGCCGAGCTGAGCTCAATCGAACACCCCTTGGGCGTACAGCTGGCCGTCGTGGCCGTCGCGAAACACCCAGAGCAGCCCCACGCCTTCCACCTGCACGCGGAAGTAGTCGCGGGCGAAGGCGTCCTGCGCCCACCAGTCGCCGGCCAGCCGCTCGGGGCCCCACACGCCCTGCACCGCGCGGCGGCGCCCCACCACCGTCAGGGACACCAGCTGCCCTTCGGCGGACACTTCCCCCAGGAGCTTGGTGGGCGCGCGAAACAGCCGCGCTGGGCGCTGCGCCCCGAGCGGCACCGACACGGTGGGCGTCACTTCCACCTTTGCGGGGCGCTTGGCGCGGTGGACGGCGGCGTTGGCCCAGCCCAGCGTCGCCTCGTAGGGATCCGGCAGGCGGTGCTCGGACACCGGCAGCGGCGGCGGCGCCACGGGCCGCGGGGGCGTGGGCGGGCGCGGCGGGGCAGGCTCTTGGGCCCCTTCGCCGAGCGTCCACTGCACGTCCTCGGGCTGGCCCCAGACGTCGGACAGCCGGCCTGCGTCGGGCGGTTGAAAGCGCGTGGTGCTCCAGGCTTCTTCTGGGCGGTGCTTGGCCACGGTCACCGGGCTGAAGAGCGCCTGGGGCCCCAAGGCTGATTGGAGCCGCGCCAGCACCACCTCGAGCTCCACGTCGCCCGCCGGCGCGTCGCCCAAGCGCAGCTGCCGACCGGGATCGGCGCTGGTCTCTTCCACCAGCACGTGGACGCCGGCGACCTTGTCCTTGACGGTCAGCTCCGTGAGGCGGTGCCGCAGCAGCTCGACGAGCAATTTCGAGCTGCTGGTCGGCCGCGCCAGGACCAGCGGCACCGCCGTGGGTGCGCCGTGCTCGAGCAGCAGCGCCGCCGTCAGTCGCACGGCCACCTCCTGCCGGCCGTGGAGCCGCGCGCAGAGCCGATCCACCGCCATTTTCAAGGCGAAGAGCAACGGCTCGAGCTGCTCCACCGGCCAGTCCAGCGCCACCCGTTCCTCGAGCGCCTGGGGCAGCACTTCGGGCAGGAGCGAAGACTCGTCTTCACCGCGGCACAGGCGGGCGGCGTGGTGGCCAGCGGCGCCGAAGCGGGCCAGCAAGGCTTGGGGGGCGATGCCCCGGAGCTCCCCGAGCGAGGTGAGCCCCAGCACACGCAGCGGGGCCGTCTCGTCGTCGCCCAGCCAGCCGTGCTCCAGCGCGGTGAGCGGCAGCGCGGCCAGAGGGGCTCCACCCCGCGGCGGCAGGCACTGGACCTGTGGCCCGTCGCCGAAGCGCGCGACGGCCTGGGTGCAGAAGCGTTCATGGCCGACGACGCAGAGGCCTTCGAAGCCGTGCGCGCGGACGGCCGTGAGCACCTGCTCGGCCCAGGCGGCGGGGCCCCCGAACAAGCCCGCGGCCGACGCGTCGAGCCACAGGCCGTCGACGCCGTCGCGCTGGAACGACGGGCCGAAGGTGAGCAGCGCTTCACCCACGGACAGCAGGCCCGCCACTTCCCGGGCTTCGTCGTACGGGCGCTGGACCAGCGCTGGCACCAGCGCGCTGGCCGCCGCGCCGGTCTGCCCGACTCGCACCCCGCGCCGCAGCGCCGCCGACGAAGCGAACTGGACCACGGGAATGCCGCGGCCGTCCCGCTGGGTTAGGACGAGGGGCTGCCCGCGCAACGAAGGCTGCTCGACGACGAGGCGCTGCAGCGGGAGCCGCGGGAGAAAGACGTAGGCGACGGTGGGGCTCGGTCCGAGCGCGGTGGGCTCACCCATGGCGCCCCCGAGCCGGAGTCAGCGACAGCTGCCGCGAAGGCCGCGGAAGAATGACTGAGGCGACGGTCGAGCTCGGTCCGCGCGCGGCAGGCTCACCCATGGCCCTCCAAGCCGGAGTCAGCGACAGCTGCCGCGAAGGCCGCGGAAGAATGACTGAGGCGACGGTCGAGCTCGGTCCGCGCGCGGCAGGCTCACCCATGGCGCCCCCGAGCTGGAGCGAGCGACAGCTGCCGCGGGTGCTGTCCGTAGAAGCCGCCGTGACCTTCGCGCAGCTCGTGCTGCTTCACGCGGCGCAGCACCTCGAGCGGCGTGACGGAGGGCACGGCCAGGCCTTCCCACCGAACGTGGCGCGCGCGCGGCGCCCAGGGCTTGCCTCTGCGAACCAGGCTCGAGCGCCGGAAGGTGACGGTGCGCCCCAACCCGCCAGCAGACGACGCCGCGGCGCGCTCGACCTCGAGCACCACGGCGTCCGCCGGGCTCTCTCCCACGGCGTCCGAAGGACGTTCGGTGTCGGCCCACGAAGGACGCGCCGAGTCGGCCCTCGACGAACGCTCTGCATCAGCCCTCGACGAACGCTCTGCATCAGCACTCGACGAACGCTCTGCATCAGCCCTCGACGGGCGCTCTGCATCAGCCCTCGACGGGCGCTCTGCATCAGCCCTCGACGAGCGCTCTGCATCAGCCCTCCACGAGCGCTCTGCATCGGCCCTCGACGAGCGCTCCGCATCCGCCCTCCACGAACGCTCCGCATCAGCCCTCGACGAGCGCTCCGTGCCCTCTCCAGACCGACGCGCCGAGTCTGCCTCCGCGACCGCTGACGCGCTGGGCCCCTCAGGCGTTGCACCGAACGACTCCGCGCGGGCTGGGGCGGTGGACTCGAGTTGACGGCCTTCGCGCGGGCCAGGGCCATCGAGCGCCGACGCGCTACCCACGGCCACCGACCGCGAGGACGACGACGTCGCCGCCACGCCGTCAGCGCGCACGGGCGCGCTCGGCGTGACGGCCAACAGCCGCAAGTGCCCGGCGCGGGCCTGCGCACTCTCTCCCCCGACAGCCGGCGCTTGCGTACGCAGCCCCAAGCGCAGCAGCCCAGACGCGTGCACTCCGCCCGCCGTGAGCGCCACCAACAAGCTGCCACCGGTGCGCGCGGCGTCGAGCAGCTTCTTGGTGTCGCCCATGGAAAGCAGGACGCCGGTGTGCGTCAGATCGAGCACCACCAAGGTGAAGGCCCCGCTGCGGAGCAGCTGTGTGGCCGCCCAGACGAGCTGGCCGGGGTTCTTCGGGCGGACCATGAGGAAGCGGCGCAGCTCCACGCCCACCGCCTCCGCCGCCGGCGGGTACAGCTCCTGAGGCCCGTCGACCCACGCCACCAGCCGCTTCTCCCGACAGGCAGACGCCGCCAGCGAGAGCGCCACCGACGCCCGCCCCGCCCCTTCTTCCCCGCTCAGCTCCACGCCCGAGCCCAGCCGAAACACGCCCAGCCCGTCGAGCTCGCGGATCCCCGTCGCCAGCGTCACCAGGTACTGCCGCGGCGCCGCTTCCACCTTGCGGATCTGCTCGCGCAGCCGCTCGATCGTCGCGGCCTTGTCGGCAGACTTCAGGTTCAACGCGGTGGCTTCGGAAGGCATGGCAGGCGCTCGCTTTCGGATCAGGGTTACTGAACGCCCGAACAGTAGCAAGAGGGTCTGACAAGCCCTGGAAGCGGCGAGGGTTTTGGTCGACCGCGACGCGGCGCAGGCCGGTAAATCGGCCCCAAACGCACGTCGCCGAGCAACGCCCTTTAGAGCGCCAGCCGCTTCACGGTGCGCTGCTGGCTGGTGATCGTCACTTCGATCGTCGTGTCGATCCCATGCTCGCCGTTCACCAGGCGAAGCACGTGACGCCCCGCGGGCACGGACACGTCGAGCAGCGGGGTCTCGCCCAGCAGCTTCTTGCCCAGGAACACCTGCGACCACGGCTCGGTGTCGAGGGACAGCGTGCCGGCCTTCGCCCCCGCGACGGCCTCGGGCTTGCCCAGATCCGGTTTGGGCGTCGGCGCCGCCGGCTTGGGCAGCTGAGGCTTCGGACTGGGCGGAGGGGTGACCGCTGCGACCGGAGGTGTCGGCGCGGGCGGGACGACCGCCGGTGTCGGGCTCGGAGCGGTCGGCGCTGGCGTCGGCGTCGGAGCGGGAGTCGGTGCCGGAGCGGGAGTCGGTGCCGGAGCGGGCGTCGGCACAGCCGCCGTCGGCGTGGGCGGCGCGGAGGGCGCGGGGCTTGCGGGCCCAGGAGGGACTGGCTCCGCCCCTCTCCCCTTGAACACGTACAGCCCGCCCCCCACGAGCAGCACGGCCGCGGCGGCCAAGAGCCCAACCACCGCGAGCCGCGACTCTCCGCGCGGCTTGGGCACGCCCATGTCGGGCAGCGAGTTGGAGTTCGACGAGATCGCGTCGCGCCGGTGCTCCTTGCTCGGCGTCATCGTCGTCGGCGCGGGCATGCCCACTGGGGCCGCCTCGAGCTCGTGCGCCTGGGCGATCTCCTTCGAAAACGCCTGGCGCATGACCTGCTCCAAGCTCTGCGCCCCCGCATTGGCGACGGACCGCTGCCAGCTCAGGAGCGCGTCCGCGAGCGCCGAGCCGTCGTGCTGGCGCAGATGGGCGTCGGGGTGCAGCGCGCTCATCACCACCGCGCCCAGCGCCGGGTCGACCCCCGGGTAGTCGGTGATCGGCAGCGGCACGGTCCGCTCGGCGAGCGACCGGAAGATCGCGATGTCGTCGGCCTGTCCGTACAGCCGCGCCCCGGACAGCAGCTCGTACAAAATGACGCCCAGCGAAAACACGTCGCTCGCCGGCGACACGGGGACTCCCATGGCCTGCTCGGGCGACATGTACGCCAGCCGCCCGCGCATGATGCCCGTCTGCGTCTTGGTGATGCGCCCCGCGGCCTTGGCGATGCCGAAGTCGAGCACCTTGACTTGCCCGTCGTAGGACACGAACAGGTTCTGCGGAGACACGTCGCGGTGGACGATGCTCAGCGACTTCCCGTCTGGCCCGAGCTTGCGGTGGGCGTGGCCCAGCCCGCGCGCCGCCTCGGCCACGATCTGCACCGCCACGTCGATCGGCACCCGGCCCTGCTGTTCGATCAGCCGCCGCGCCACCCGCGCCAGGCTCTGGCCGCGGAGGTACTCCATGACCAGGTAGTAGCTCTCACCCAGCTGCCCGAGTTCGAACACCTGCACGATGTTGGCGTGGTGCAGCTGCGCGGCGATCCGCGCTTCGTCCAGGAACATCGTCTGCAGCGTCGTGTCGCCTTCACCGCCGGCGATGATCCGCTTGATGGCGACGAGCCGCTCGAAGCCCGCCAGCCCGGACTGACGCGCGAGCCACACTTCCCCCATGCCACCGCGCGCCAGCGGTCGGACCAGGCGATAGCTGCCGACGGCGGTCCCCGGCCCCCACATGTCCACCTGTCCCGGCTCTTCCACGCGCAGGGCAGTGTAGGTGCCTCGCCATTCGCGCCACAATCTTTGTGTCGACTCCGCGTAAGCTGCGCGCCCATGGGGCTCGTCACGGTGGCTGCGACGGTGGTGTGGCTGGGGATCTCTGCGCAGACGACGCCCCCGCTCGCGCCGGTCCAGCGCGCCATGAAGGACCTGAACTACGCCCAAGCGAAAGAAGAGCTCGGCAAGGTCCTGGCGTCCGGCGCGACGCTGAGTCGGGCCGAGGTGATCGAGTTCTACGAGACGACCGGCATCGTGACGGCCACGCTGGGAGACGCCGCCGCGGCGAAGGACGCGTTCTTCAAGTTCGCGCTCCTCGAGCCGGCCGCGAAGCTCAAAGGCCGCCCGTCGCCCAAGGTGTCGACGCCCTTCTTCGAAGCCAAGGCGGCCGCCGCCGAAGCCGGTGCGCTGGGGCTGTCGTCGGAGGCGGTGGGGCCCGCGGCTCAGCGCGCGCTCCGCGTGAAGATCGTGGGGCGCGCCGAGGCGTTCGCCGCGAGCCTGAGCGCCGAGTCCGCGCCCGCGACGGGAGCGTCGGTGACGAAGGCGTTTCCCCTCGCGCCGATCGTCGACGTCCCGTGCCCGACGGCGCCGTGCCAAGTCACGCTGCGGCTGCTGACCCCGCAGGGCTGGGAGCTGCTGCGCGCGGGCCCAGTGGCCGTGCCCGCGCTCGGCGACATTCCGGCGTCGCCGCCCAACGCTTCGACGAGCCCCAGCCCACCTACTCCGGCGGCCTCCCAGCCCCCCGTGTCCGTCGCTGCACGTGCCGCGGAGCCCAAGCTCCGGCCGCTCGCGTACGGGCTCGGCGTGAGTGGTGTGGTCGCCCTGGGAGCGGGGCTCGTACTCGGGCTCGTCAGCAACGGCGAGCGGCAACGCTTCGCGAACGCGGCCCGCGCGCCTGACGGGGCGCTCGAAGGGCTGACCCGACAGCAGGCGCTGGACCTGGAAGGCACGGTTCGCGGCACGGCGACCGGCGCCAACGTCGCGTTCATCGCCGGAGGTGTGCTGCTCGCCGCCGGCGTCGTGGTGTGGGTGCTCGGGTTACCGCCCCCGGTCGTCGCTCGCGCGGGCAGTGGCGCCGCTCTCTCGTGGTCGTTTCCGTAAGCCGCACGTTCAAGGACTGCCCCGTGGCCAATCGAGCCCTCCGCGCCGTTCCCTTGCTGTTGGTCGCAGGCCTGCTCGGCTGCGACGGATCTCCGTTGGGCCTCGAGTCCCAGCGATTCTCCTGCACCGCTGACGTCGAGTGCGGGGCCGGGTTTCGCTGTGTGCAGAGCCGGTGCCGCCAGGCGTCCACGTGCACTTCGGTCGAGATTTGCGGGAACGGCGCGGACGACGACTGCAACGGTCGCGCGGACTGTGACGACAGCGCCTGCATGTTCATCTGCGGGGCCGGCGGCGGTGCAGGTGGGGCGGCGGGAGTTGGTGGGACGGCTGGAGCTGGCGGGACAGCTGGCGCTGGTGGGACGGCCGACGATGGTGGAGCCGCCGGAACGGGTGGAAGTGCCGGAACGGGTGGAAGTGCCGGAACGGGTGGAAGTGCCGGAACGGGTGGAAGTGCCGGAGCGGGTGGAAGTGCCGGAGCGGGTGGAAGTGCCGGAGCGGGTGGAACCGCCGGAGCGGGTGGCACTGCCGGAGCGGGTGGCACTGCGGGTGCCGGGGGAATTGCGGATGACGGTGGCACCGATGCTGGGCCCATCGACGCCGGTGCTCCCGACGCCGGTCCTCCCGATGCTGGGCCCATCGACGCCGGTGCTCCCGACGCTGGCCCTCCCGACGCCGGCCCTCCCGACGCTGGCCCTCCCGACGCCGGTCCTCCCGACGCTGGCCCTCCCGACGCTGGCCCTCCCGACGCCGGCCCTCCCGACGCCGGCCCTCCGGACGCCGGCCCTCCGGACACGACGCCCCCGACCTTGGTGACCACGGTACCGGCCAACGGCGCGACGAACGTCAGTACGAGCGCGGCGCTCACCCTCACCTTCTCCGAGCGCATGCTGCCCAGCTCCATCGGCGTGACCTTCGCCCCGACCGTCGGCGGCGTGAGCCCAACCCTCAACGTCGCGGGTACACAGGCGACCGTGACGACCGCCGGCCTGGCGACGAGCACCTCGTACATGGTGACGGTGACGGGGACGGACATGGCTGGGAACCCGCTGGCGGGGACGACGAGCTTCAGCTTCACGACGGTCGCCCCGCAGCCGGGCGGCGACACCTGTCAGAACCCAGGCCCTGCAGTGACTGCCACCACGACCCTCGCGTCCCAGTCGTTTGCGGGCGCCGCCGCGAACTTCTCCCACAACACGAGCCAGGGCTGCGAGAACACGCACGGCGGCGCTGATCGTGTCTATGCCCTGACCGTTCCGCCGAACACGCGCGTCAGCGTGGTGGTGAACCCGTCAGCCAACTTGGACGTAGTGCTCAACCTGATCGACGCGGCTGCAAGCCCGCTGTGCACGTCATCCAGCACGTGCCTGGCTGGTGTCGATGTCGGCAGCGACGGAGACCCCGAGACCGCCGCGTATACGAACCCCTCGACGTCGAATCGAACCGTCTTGGCCGTCGTTACCGATCGCGATGCGGCCAGCTCGACGCGAACGTTCTCCTTCACCGCCACGTTCTCGCTCCCCGGAGACACCTGCGCGACAGCCACGAGCCTGACCTCCGCGCTGGGGACCAGCGTCCTGTCGGGGCAGAACCTGCGCAGCTTCACGCCCAGCCACGCCTTCTCGGCGGCCAACGGCTGCGTGGCCACGCCCAGCGCCCCAGACCGCGCGTACTCCGTGACCGTGGCGCCGGGGCGCACCCTGCGCCTGACCGCGACGCCTGGCACGGGGCTCGACCTGGCGATCAACCTGACGACGACCACCAGCGCCTGCGGCAGCGCGTGCGTCGCCTCCGCCAACGCCGCGGGCCCGGGCGGGACCGAGACCGCGGAGTACACCAACACCACGAGCGGAACCCAGACCGTCTCCGTCGTCGTCGCCGAGCTGAGCACGCCGTCGACCGCCACCTTCGGGCTCGACGTCACGCAGCTCTACCTGCCGCAGCTCGTCTCGAGCGTCTTCGGCAGCCAGGCGACCCCAACCGGTGCGGCCTTCCCCACGGTCAGCGCGACGGGCCGCTACGTGTCCTTCCTGTCCGACGCGGGAGGCTTCGTCCCCCTGGACACGACCGGCACGCTCGACGTCTTCGTGAAGGACACGGTGACCGGCATCGTCGTGCGGCCGACGAAGCTCGACGGTGGCCAGCTCTCGTCCATCGGCTCGGCGGTGCTCAGCGCCAGCGGCCGCGAGCTGTTCTTCTCGTCGGCGGATCCCGACGTCGTGGCGAACGATCTGAACGGCGCGGACTGGGACATCTTCGCGTGGAACCTCGACACCAACGCGCGAGAGGTCATCACCAGGACGATCGCTGGCCTGCAGCCGAGCGCCACGGTCGCGCCGGAGTTCTCCGTACACGGCGACACCGCCCAGTACGTCTTGTTCACCAGTGGCGCTCCGTTCACTCTGTCTCCGCCCGGAGACCTCAACGTGTTCCTGCGCAATCGAATGACGGGCACGACGATCGAGGCGTCGCGACCTGGCCAGTCGGTGATGACGGGCTGCGCCGGCCTGGTGCCCGGCGCCCACAACTTCGGTCGCGATCTTTCCCCGGCCGCGACGCTGGCGCTCTGGGTGTCCTTCGCCGACTACGCGCCCGCTGACACGAACGCGTGCTCCGACGCGCACGTGCTCAACCTGTCGACCAACGCGGTCGGCCTGGTTTCGACTTCGACACTGGGCGCGCAGGGTTCCGGGGCCGCCGGGGGCGTCACGAGCGCGGCCTTCTTGACGGACTCGCGAGTGCTCTTCGCCTCGACCTACGGAAACCTGGTCGCCGGAGACACGAACAACACGACGGATCTGTTCACCAAGGACCTCCTCACCGGCACGCTGACGAGGCTCAACGTCGTCGCGACGGGCACGCAGTTGACCGGGGGCAGCTCCACGTTCGGCGACGGCGCGCTCAGCCGCAGCAAGCGTTACCTGGGCCTGCTGTCGAGCGCGACGAACGTCGTCACCGGCGACACCAACGGCGTGGAGGACTGCTTCGAGGTGGACTTGAACCTGTCCGGCGCTGGCGCCGCGCGGCGCCTCAACCTCACGTCCACCGGCGCGCAGGCCACCTCGAGCTGCAGCCAGCTGCGCCTCGGGCTCGACGGCACTTACGCCGTCTTCACCACGTCGGCGGCGCTCGTCCCAGAAGACACCAACGGACGGCCCGACGTGTACCGCGTGCAGCTGCGATGAAGCGGTGGACACACCCGACGCAGGTGAGGTGACGGAGCGGTGGGCCTCTCGTTCGGCATCGCCCTGCTCGGAGGGCTCGTGGCCGGGACCTTCGGGAGCGGCGGCCAGGCCATCATGGTGGCGCTGCTGGTGTTGGGCGGCACGCCGCAGCACCTCGCCCAGGCGCTCGTGTTGGCCGCGGCCCTGCCGCCGGTCGGCCTGCCCGCGGTGCTCACGCTGCGCCGCGTGGTGAAGGTGCAGCCCGCTCGGAGCGTGATGCTGGCGATCGGCCTGGCGACGGGAACGGCGTTCGGCGCATGGGTGGCCAACCAGCTCGACGTGCGAGTGCTGGCGCTGGGGTTCGGCGCGCTGATCATCACGCTGGGCGCGCGCACGGTACGTCAGTTCGTGACGAAGACGCTGCGCGACGCGGAGCCGAAGGAGGCGCCGGCCTGGGCGGGCGGGCTCGTCGGAGCGATCGCGGGCACGACGTCCGGCCTGTTCGGCATCAGCGGCGGCGTCGTGTCCATTCCCCTGCTGCGCCGGATCTTCGGCCTGCCGCAGCTGCACGCACAGGCGACGCTGGCCTGGGCGGTGCTCCCACCGCTCGCGCTGCCCGGCGTGCTCGTCTACCTGAGCGCGATCCCCGACTTCCCGTGGATGAGGGTGGCGGTGCTGACGTTGGGCCTGGTGCTGGGCATGGTGGTGGGCAGCCAGCTGGCCGTGCGCCTGCCGACGGACCGGCTGCGCGGCGGGTTCGGGATCATCCAGATCGTCCTGGGCGCCCTCGTCGTCGCCCGCGTGCTGAGCAGCCGGTGACTTTGAACCCCACGCGGCCTCCCCGGCATCCCAACGGCGTGCTCGACGTGTCCACCACGCCCGCGGCCCTTCAGCCCACCGCGCCTCGAAGCGACTGGTGGAGCCCTGAGGTCGGGGCCGGGCTCCTCAGCGCAGTCCTGGGCGTCGGCGCGGTGCTGCTGTTCGGGGCGCTGGGCTGGCCCGGAGGCCCGTACGACTGCGCGGAGCACGGCACTTGCTTCTGTGAAGCCCCGCGAGCTGGGTGGATTCGGCAGCCGGTGAACACCTGGACGAACCTGGCGCCGATCGCCCTGGCGCTCGTCGTGGGCGCGCGAGGCGCGTGGTGGAAGAAGGAGCGCGCGCGCCGCGGGCAGCCGTCGAGGGCGCTCGATCTGCTCGGCCTGCTCTTCCCCGCAACCCTCGCCTTCCAGGGCTGGGGGTCCATGTTCTTTCACGCGAGCCTCAAGGGCTGGGGCCACGCGATCGACGCGCTGAGCATGTTCGCGATCGCCGGGTTGCTGGCGGGGACCAACCTGCTGCGGCTGGGGCTCGTCACGCCCCAAAAGCTCATCGGCGGGTGGATCGGCGTGATGGCGCTGGGCCTGCTGGTGGGCCTGAGCTCGAGCGACGCGGTCTCAGCGCTCGTCTTCGCGCTGTTCCTGACGATCCTCGGCACCGAAGTGCGCGCGGCGAGCCGAGGCCTGACGGTGGACAGCCGGTTCTTTCGGCTCGGGCTGGGCTTTCACGTGACCGGCATCGCCGTGTGGTTCCTCTCGCTGGTCGAAGGGCAGCCGCTGTGCGCCCCCGACTCGTGGCTCCAAGGGCACGGGCTGTGGCACCTCACCGCCGGGCTGGCGATCGCCGGGTTCACCGAGCACGCCCAGCGCAACGTGGATCAGGCCCGGCGGGGCTGAAGCGTGGGCGCGCATCCGACTGTCGCCGAGCCGCCACCGAAGCCGTGACCACGCGGCAGGTCCACGCGTCGGTCGCGCTGCCTTCAACGGACGCCGACGTGGCGCGGGTGTCGTCGTTCGCCGCAGCGGAGCGTCTCAGCTTCGAGCACGCCCGCCCTGCGGCGCCCGACCCGCGGGTGTCACCGCGCGCCCACGCGGCCCATGGGTCGGCGTTCGCTGCAGACGGAGCAGGTGCGTTGCCCGCCGGTCACTCGGAACGCGTGTGCGGTCTGGCGAGGTCACGCGTCGGTCGCACGGCCCTCGCCGACGCCGCCGCGGGGCGCTGATCGAACTTCGCCGCGGTCGGCGCTCGTGCGCGGCGCACCGTTCGATCGCGGTCGCAGGCGCTCCCTCGCGAGGCCACGCGCCACCACCCCGCTCAGTGCTGCCCGGCGTACGTCGGCTCGACCTTCAGGACCTCGGCCTTGATGCGCGGATCATCGGCGTACGCTGAGTCGAGCACGAGCCAGCGCACGTTCACCGCGCGCCCTTCGAGCTTCGCGCTCTTGGCGACGATCGCCGCCTGCTCGGCGCGGCGCTGCTTGAGCTCGGCGACGGTGCGGTCGAAGTCCTTGCGGGCGGCGGCGTCGGCGATCTTCGCGCGGCGCTCGAGGATCGTCTTGAGCTGCGCGTCGAGGTGCTCAAGCTGTTGCTGATGCCGAGCCTGCTCCGACAGATCGATCAGCGGCCCCTTCCCGCTCAGCGACAGCTCCGCCAGGCCCACGGCCTGCCCGCGCTGACCGCTCGCCAGGAGGAGCGCGCCCTGATCGAGCCGCTGCGGCGGCAACGTGCCCCGCCCGTCCCCGGACTGAATGATGAGATCGATCTGCCCTTTGAACTCGGCGTCGAGCTGCAGCGCGTCGGCGTAGGGCAACGCCGCGAGCACCACCGTCAGATCGCGCGGCCCCAGGCTCGCGAGCGCCGTCCGCAGCGCTTCGACGATCGGCCCACCTTCGAGCTGCGCGTCACCGGCGAGCGGCCCGGGCGCGGTCAGGCCGATCACCGCGACCTTCTTTCCCGCCACGCTCAGCTGCGCGCTCGGCGGGAACACGAGCTTGCCGTTCGACTTGAGGTTCGCGCTGACGACGGCGACGTTGGCTTTCTTGGCCTGGGCGCTCAGAAACGCATGACCGGCGGAGAGGTCCCGCGGGCCGGCGACCATGACCTTGAGCCCCAGCGCGCCGAGCTGCTCGAGGATCAGCGCAGCCCGTTCCTTGCCCGCTGCGTCCGCGGGCTCCGGCGCGCGGAACAGCAAGTTCCCCGCCTCCACCATGAGCGAGGGCCCCTTCACCGTGGCGAGCGCCGTCTTCCGCCTGGCCAGACCGCCAGTTGGGTTGTGCCGTCAACCACAGGGGGCGACTTCGCCCCCGTTGTCTCCCGAGAAGATCAGCGTCAGCGCCGCGGTGCCGGCGGACACCGGCGCGGCGCACAGCACGGCGGCGACCACGAACGCCCGGCTCACTTCTTCTTCTCCAGCTCGGCCAGCCGCGTCTTCCCCGTCTTGGCGGCGTCGGACTTGGGGAAGAGCTTGAGCAACTCCTTGAGCGTCAGCCTGGCCTCGTCCTTCATCTTCATGCCGACGAAGCACTCCGTGGCCCCCAGGTACGCGGCGGGCGTCACGTCGGCCTTGGTGTGGTGCTGAATGAGCTCCGAGAACTCGTAGAGCGCTTCGCTGTGCAGCTTCTCGGCGAGCAGCAGCTGCCCCAGCCCATAGTGGGCGTCGGGGACGCCGGCCTCGCGCGGCCAGCGCTTGAGGAAGTCGGCGAAGAGCTTCTTGGCCACGTCCGCTTCACCCGCCTTGGCCTTGCTCTGCGCGAGCGCGAGGAACTCGCCGGGGTCCGTCGGCTTCTTGAGCTCTTCCTTCTTCGGCTCAGGCGGCGTCGGCGCGACGGGGGCCGCCGGCCGGTCTTGCGCCCCCAGCTTGGCTTGCAGCTCACCGACCTGGTGCTGCGTCGCCTCGAGCGTGCCGCGGAGCATGGCTACGTCCTGCAGCGCGGCGTCGAGCTTGACGCCCATGTTGGCGCCCGTCGTCCGCGCGGCGGCGTCGAGCTGGTCGAGCGCCGCCTTGAGCGCTTCCTGCGCCTCGAGCTGCTTCTTCTTCGTCGCGTCGAGCTCGGCCTTGAGCTTCTGGTTTTCCTCGGCCAACGAGTCGACCCGGCCTTCGAGGACTCGGCCGCGATCGGCAGGGAAGAAACACCCGGAGAGGAAGAGGCTCAGGCTGGTGACGAGGACGCAGGGACGCATGGGAGCTTGAGGCTTGGCGTTATACGCGAGCGCCGCGCCCCCGCTTCATTTTCCATGCGCGCGCCGGGGCCCACGCTTGGGTATGTGGCGCGCGTGCGGCCCTGGGCGTTTGCGCTGGTGTGCATGGCGTCGGGCTGCATGGCCCTGGGTGACGGCGTGGCGGAGCGGGTGCGGGCGCTGAGCGTCGACTTCACCTCGCGCAGCGGGCGCACCTACCCGGCCGACGAGGCAGCCGCCG
>JALHOS010000117.1 GCA_022842905.1 Myxococcaceae bacterium
GGCCGCTCGTCGGTCCCGCCAGCAGCGCGGCCGGCTCCTGCGGCGAAGGCCGGTGGGCAGCCCAAGTTCTACCCGACGCAGCCGCGCAACCTGTCCGAGACCGGCCTGTCGACGACGATGATCGAAGAGCTGGTGCTCAAGGCGCTGTTCTTCGCTGGCGAGCTGCGCGGCTCCGAGCTCGTCAACCGGCTCAAGCTGCCGCAGAGCATCGTCGACGAGGTGATCGAAGGGCTGCGCCGCGGCAAGTACATCGACCAGAAGGGCGCCGGCGGCATGGGCCTGGGCAAGTCGTCGATGATCTACGTGCTGACGACGTTCGCGACCGATTTGGTGCGGCAGATCCTCGAGCGCAACCGCTACAACGGACCGGCGCCGGTGCGCATGGAAGACTGGTTCGAAGCGGTGCTCGCGCAGTCGGTGCGCGGCATGCGCGTGACCCGCCCGAAGATGAAGGAGCGCTTCGGCGACCTCGTGGTCAAGGACGACGTCTTCGACGGGCTGGGGCCCGCGCTCAACTCCGGCCGGGCGATCTTCTTCTACGGCCCGCCGGGGAACGGGAAGACCGCGCTCTGCCAGTCGCTGGTGCAGTGTTACGACGGCGACATCTACATGCCGTACGCGCTGCTGGTGGACGACTTCATCATTCGCCTCTACGACTCGACGATTCACCAGATCCAACCCGAGCCCGAAGGCGCGACCCAGTCGCCGGACGCGCGCTGGGTGCGCGTGAAGCGGCCGCTGGTGGTGGTCGGCGGCGAGCTCACGCTGACGACGCTCGACCTCATGTACTCGCCAGAGGTCCGCTACTACGAAGCCCCGTTTCAACTCAAAGCGACGAACGGCATGTTGCTGATCGACGACTTCGGCCGCCAGCAGATCAGCCCCAAAGATCTGCTCAACCGGTGGATCGTGCCGCTCGAGTCCGACGTCGACTACCTGACGCTGCACACCGGCAAGAAGCTCCAGATCCCCTTCAACTGCTTCGTGGCCTTCAGCACGAACTTGGATCCAGGCGATCTGGTGGACGAAGCGTTCCTCCGGCGCGTCCGCTACAAGCTCGAGGTCAAGCCGCCGGATCACGACCAGTTCCACGCGATCTGGCAAGGCGTCTGCACCAAGCGCGGCGTGGCCTACGACCCGGACGCGATCGACGGGCTGATCGACCGCCACTACCGCCCGCTCAACCGCAACTTCGCCGCCTGCCACCCCCGCGACCTGCTGGACCAGGTCATCGACATCAGCTCGTACCGAGGGCAGCCGCCGCAGCTGAGCGAGGAGATCCTCGACGCCGCGGCGCGAAACTACTTCGTGCGCTTCAAGAAGCAGGACGCGCGCTGACGAGGGGCCATGGCCAGCAGCCCACACGATCTCTTGGCCCTGCTCGAGCGCGCCGCCGCCGAGCTCAAGGCCACCCACGCCGAGCTCGACGCCGAACGCAGAGCGCACGCGGCGACGAAGTCCGAGCTGGCCACGCGCCTGCACCAAGACGTCACCAAGCCCGGCGTCGCCGCGCTCTTCAGCGACGACGAAGTGACCGCCTCGGGGCTGCAGCAGAGCGCGATCGTCACCGGCGCCCACCCGAAGACCGGCGCCGACACCGCGCGCATGCGCCCGCTGCGCAAGTCGTCCTCGGACACCGTCGAAGGCAAGGACCTCCACGAGCTGGCGCGCCGGGGTGAGCTCGAGGAAGCGCTCGGCACCGCCCAGGCCCAGGTTCGGTCGCTGACGGACCAGGTCGCAGCGCTCACCACCGAGCGCGACGAGCTGAGTGCGAAGCTCGCGGCCATGAGCGCACACCAGACGCCCACGCCCGGGGCCGCGCCGGAGGGGCGGGTCGCCGAGCTCGAGGCGCTGCTGCAGAAAGAGTTCGAAAAGACGCAGGGGCTGGCGACGAAGCTGGCCGAAGCGCGGGCGCGCCTGAAGACGCTGGAGACGGCCGCGCCGGGCTGACGTCCGCGCTCACGGCGCGTTGACCGTGCCGGCCGTCGCTCGCTGGAGGCAGGCGAGCACGTCTTCGAGGTGCGACTCGACGTTGCGCTCGTGGTGGAACACGGCTTCCACGACGCCGGTCCGACCGATGATGAAGGTGGCGCGGCGGTCCACCTTCAAGACCGGCCACACCACCCCGTAGCGCTCGGAGATCGACCGGTCTTCGTCGCCCAACAGTCGAAACTGGAGCCCTTCGGCCTGGGCGAACGCGCAGTTCGTCTCGGCGCGATCGACGCTGACGCCGATCAGCTCCGCTCCCAGCGCGGCGATCTGCTCGTAGTGATCGCGGAAGTGCCGGACTTCTTCGGTGCAGCCCCGCGTGAAGGCCTTGGGGAAGAAGAACAGGACCACCCGCTTGCGATCGCGGAAGTCGAGCAGGCGGACCGGCTCGCCGCGGCAGTCGCGAGTGTCGAACGCGTACGCGGTGTCGCCGGGCTTGAGCACGTCGTCAGGCGGGCTTCGGCGCGATCTCCATGGCGTCGGCGACCAGCTCGGCGACGTCCTTCACCTTCATCGTCTCCTCGCGGTTGGTGTCGGCGATGCCGTCCTTGATCATGGTGTGACAGAACGGACAGGCCACCGCGACGGTCCCTTCGGCCTTGTCTTTGTAGTCGCCGACCTGGCCGGGCTTCTTCTTGTCGGCCGCGTCCGGGAAGGGCAGCGACGCGTCCTTCGCGTGCGCCAGCGTGAGCGCCGCCTCGTTGACGCGGTTGTGGTTGATGCGGGTGCCCAGGTGCTCCTCCATCCACATGCGGGCGCCGCCGGCTCCACAGCAGAAGGACTCGCGCTTGCTGCGCTGCATCTCCACCACCTCGAGCCCGGGAATCGCCTTGAGCACCTCGCGCGGCGGGTCGAAGACGCCGTTGTGCCGGCCCAGGTAGCAGGGGTCGTGGTAGGTGACGCGCTCCTTCATCACCGTGGACAGCTTGATCCGCTTCTCCTGGAGCAGCCGGTTGATGAGCTCGGTGTGGCTGATGACCTGGTAGTTGCCGCCGAACTCCGGGTACTCGTTCTTGATGGCGTTGAAGCAGTGTGGGCACTGGGTGATGACGGCCTTGATCCCCTTGCCGTTCCACGTCTCGACGTTGGACTTGGCCATGGTCTGGAACAGGAACTCGTTGCCCGCGCGCCGCGCCGAGTCGCCGGTGCAGGTCTCTTCCTTGCCCAGCGTGCAGAAGCTGACCTTCGCCTCGGTGAGGATCTTCGCCACCGCGCGAGACACCTTCTTCATGCGCTCGTCGTAGCTGCCGGCGCAGCCGACGAAGAACAGGTACTCGTACGTGCCGCCGTCGCCCCACTTCGGCAGCGGAAGGTCACCTTCCCACTCGTCGCGCTTGTCCTGGCCCAGGCCCCAGGGGTTGCTCTGGCGCTCCATGCCCTCGAACACGCGCTGCAGCTCCGCCGGAAAGTCCGCTTCGGCCTGCACCTTGTAGCGCCGCATGTCGATGAGCCGCGGCACGTTCTCGATGAAGACCGGGCAGGCCGTCTCACACCAGCCGCAGGTCGTGCACGCCCACACGGTGTCCGCCGACAGCACGCCCGGCACCAGCGCGGCCACTTCGGCTTCCTTGCCGGCCTTGTCCTTGCCCAGCACGCGCCCGTCCTCCGCCTTCTTCGCGGACATGAGCAGCGCCTCGTTGTCCCACAGGTAGTGCTTGATGCTCTGGTTGACCTGCTTGTGCGTCAGCGGCTTGCCGGTGATGTACGTCGGGCAGTGCGTCTGGCAGCGGCCGCACTCGGTGCAGGTGTTCACGTCCAGCGCCTGCTTCCACGACAGGTCGGTGAACGCCTTGGCGCCGAACTCTTCCTTCTCGAGGTTGGGCGTGGACAGCTTCGCGCTCGACGACACCGTGGAGCCCGGCGTCGCCGGCAGCTTCTTCATGAAGACGTTGAGCAGCCCGACGATGACGTGGAAGTGCTTCCCGTGCGGGAGGAAGTTCAGGAACGTCAGCACGATGACGAGGTGCAGCCAGAAGCCGATGAGGCCCAGGGTGTGCACCGCGCCGTCCGGCAGCGGGGACAGCGCCGTGGCCACCGCGCTGGTGATGGGCTCGAACGCGTAGAAGCCCTGGCCCTGGCTGCGGAAGTGCGACGCGCCGAAGACGAACTCCGTCACCATCAGCCCGCCGATGAAGCCGAGGATCAGCAGCGCTTCCCAGCTCTGCGTCAGCCGCGCCGGCTTCACCACCAGGCGCAGGAAGAAGAAGTACGCGACGCCGACCACCGCTCCGAACGCGGCGAGGTCCTTCGCGAGCAGGTACACCTCGTACGCCGTCTTGAGCGCGCCGTGCTCGACCCAGAACGCGTCGTTCAGGTTCATCAGCAGCACCTGGGCGCGCTCGGAGAACGCCATGGTGAAGAGCATGAGCGTGCGCAGCTGCAGGGTGAGGAAGGCCCCGAAGATGAAGACGTGCATGAGGCCAGGGACGAACTCTTCCCGGTCCACCATGCGCTTTTGACCCAAGCCAAACTGGAGCAGCGCCGCGAGCCGCTCGGACAGGCGATCGGTCCGGTTCCCGGGCTCCGGCTTGAGCGCCAGCATCGCCCCCAAGCGCCCTCGCATGGTCAGGGCGAAGAGGGAGATGCCCACCACCAACAGGACCGACACCAAGAGCGGATTCATGACGCGCGGGGCGTACCAAAGAACGCGCCGGGACGCCGCTGACATTGACGCACGTCGTCATGCGTGTGTGAACGTGTCTGACAGCGACGCTTCTGGGCAGCTGCAGTCCAACGGCGGAGAAGAGCCGTTCACGCCTTTCCAACGGAGACCTGCACATGCCGAGAATTGACGCGAAGGCCGCCCTCGACGCGGCGATGACGAAGTTGTGGAAGACGGTGGACGAGGTGAAGGCGCCGACGTCGAAGGAAGGGAAGAAGATCAACCGAACGGAAGCCAAGGCGATTCACCAGGCCATGGACGACGTGTTCGTCAAGGCACGCGTGGCGTCGAGCAAGAGCGCGATCGACCCGGAGGAACTCTTCCAGACGATTCCCGGCACCGTGGGCCTGGGGTTGATGCAGGAGCTCTCGAAGAAGGACTTCAAGAACGTGTCGGACTTCCGGAAGCTGTGGGAGCGGGCGGTGGACGCCGCGGCGTCGGATCCGGACGTGGTGCAGGCGCTGGTCGACTGAAGGGTCCACCTCTCACGCCGCCAGCGAGCGGAGCAGCTCCTCCGCCCGCTCCGTGCGCCCGAGCGCCGCGTGACACCGCGCGAGCGCCGCGGTGACGGCCTTCGGCTCGCCGCCGCCTTCGAGCGCCTTCTCGAAGCTGCGCAGCGCCAAGCCCGGCTCCCCCTGGCTGATCAGCGCCTCACCGCGCGTGAAGTGCAGCACCCAGGCCTCGGGGTCGAACTCGAGGCCGCGGGCCACCCAGTCCAGCGTGCTCTCCACGTCCCGCGCCTTCATCGCCCGGCGCGCCCACGTCCCCATGAAGTACGGGTTGTGGTGCTGCGCCGCTGACAGCCACGCCTCGGCCTGCTCGGCATCGCCCACCGCCTCGGCCAACAGGCCCAGCTTGAACTGGCCGAACCCCAGCTGCGGGCAGGCCTTGGCCACCGCGCGCCACCAGCCCGCGGCCTCGGCCATGGCACGCCGCCCTTCGACGAGCTCGGCCTTGAGCAGGAGCGCCGACACGGACGGGACACGGCCTTCGAGCGAAGGCCTCAGCGCATTCTCCCCCGCCGCGCCGCCGAGCGCGCGCGCCAACAGCACGTGCGCCCAGTCGAAGTGCGGCGCGCGGCGTGTCGCTTCTCGAAAGCACGCCGCCGCCCGAGGGGCCTCGTCCGCCGCCAGCGCGCTCAAGCCTTCGAGCACGATGGACCCCACGGGGTCCGCTTCCCTTCGGTGTCCAGGCTCGACGCCGACACGGTCCGCGCTCGGCGCCTCGGCCGACGCCCGCAGCGCCTCGAGGAACGCCACCCGGCGCTGCACGTGCGCGGCCTCGTGTCGCTGCTGCACGTCGCCCCACGCTCGCGCCGCCAGTCGACGCCGAAGCTCCGGCTCGTCGATGAGCTGCAGCAGCGCCCGCTCGAGCGCCGCGTCGGACCCGAACAGCAGCCCGTTCTCGCCCTGCCGAACGCTGGCCCGATACGGCTCCAAGTCCTGGCACACGGCGACCGCGCCCAGCGCCGCGTACTCGACGAACTTCACGTCGGACCGGCAACGGTTGAAGGCCGTCGGCAGGTTCGGCGCCAGCCCCACCGTCAACCCGCACACGAATTCCTCGTAGTCCTCGAGCGCACCGCCAGGCACGTAGCCCGTCCGGGGCAGCGCCTGGGCGAGCGCTTCGAAGGACGGCGGCCCCATCAGCTGGAAGGACACCTCGGGCCGCGCTTCGAGCACCCGCTGGAGCACCGGCAACACGGCGCGCACGTCTTCGACGTGGCCTGCGCTCCCACCCCACCCCAGCACGACCGGCCCCACCCGAGGCATGAGCGGCGACGGCGGCGCGGCGCGCTGGTTCGGGAACACGCGGCGCTGGCCGTTGAGCCCGGCGAAGCGCCGCGCCAGCTCCTCGGTGGTGAACTGCACGCCGTCGGCGCTGGCGGCCAACTGCGCGGTGAGTGAGCGCGTGAGCAGGTTGCGCGCCAAGTAGGCCGTGCGGCTCCAAGGTTGCGGGCTGCGGAAGTCGTCGTTGATTTCGAAGACCGTCGTCAGCCCCCGCGCCCGGCGGCGCTGCACCAGCGGCAACAGGTCGACGTCGGTGACGTCGCAGAGCACCAGCACGTCGGCGGACTCGGCCTCCACCCAGATGGCGGGGCTGCCCAGGTGACCGCTGAGCACCGAGTACCCGGCTTCGCCCAGCGCGTCACACGGCTGGCGCGTGCGGTAGCGGCTGTCGCCTTGGCGCCCGTCGCTCGGCGACTCCACGTGCACGATGGTGCCGTTGGCTCCCACGAACGCTCTCTTCGGCACGCGGGGGCCCCAGCTTCAGGGCGGCGCACGCCCCCTCAGCGCGCGGGGCGAAAAATGGACGGGCCACAGCGCTGTGCCACCCTGTGACACATGACGACACGACGCCACACGCTTCGCCGGAGCCTGCGCCTGCCGCTGTCCCTGGGGCGGCGGCTGCCGGCGCTCACCGCTGACGTTTCCCGCGGCGGCTTCATGGCGGAGCTGCCGCAGGTCTTCCTGCCCGGCTCCCGCGTGCACGGGTACTTCTTGCTCAACGAGGCCGAGGTGTCCTTCCAAGGCACCGTCGCCTGGGCGGAGCCGGGCAACCCCATGACGAGCGTGTACAGCCGCATGGGCGTGCGCTTCGACAAGACGCCTGAAGGCCTGGCCGCGTTCTTCAACCAAGCCGACGGCAAGAAGAAGCGACTCAAGCTCAAGGCCCGATGACCCCCGCGGCGAGGCGGCAGCACGCCGTGACGCTCGCCTTGTCCGTGGCGTTGGCCTTCGCGGTGGGCGTGAGCGCGTACTTCGCCGCCACGTCGGTGCCGTTCCTCGCGCTGTCGCCCACCTCCGACCCGCTCTTCGGCAAGCTCAACGACTGCGCGCTCAACCGGGTCCAAGAACGGTTGGGCTTCGCGGTGCGCGCTGACCTCGGCGCGGTCGCGGTGTTCGGTCGTCAGGCCGTGGTGGTGTGCGAGGTGGACGCCGCGCCTGCGGAGGTGGCGCTGCCCGGCGTCACCCACGCCGCGTTCGCCAGGGACGGCACCCTCTGGCTGTCCACCACCGAGCGACTCCAGGCCTGGCAGCACGGCGAGCTGTCGAAGGGGACGCTCGTGCGTGCGCAGGCCCTCGCGCCGCTGGGTGACGGCGTCGCGCTCGTCGACCACCGGGGGCAGCTGGTGTTGGTCGGGCCGACCGGTGTCACCGCGGCGGTCGACCTGGACACCGCGCTCGAGCCGACGCTGAGCAGCAGCGACGACCTTGGGCGCTTGGCGGTTCAGCTCGGGCCTCGCGTCTTGGTGGTGGACGCGTTGGGCGCTGTCACCTTCGACCAGGTGCCCTGCGACACCGCGCACCACGTCTGGCTGGCTGGCCACGAGCTGCTCGTCGCCTGTGACACGCCACCAACCTGGGCATTGGCGATCGACGTGGACAGCGGCGCGCAGCGGCCCGCGAACCAGTGGCCGGCGGCCGGCGTGCGCCGTGTCGGCGGGCGGTGGATCGAACGCTGCGACGTGTTGCCGTGCACCGCCGCAGAGTCCACGCCTTGAGTGGACGTGCGCCGCGTCCGCGAGCGAAGGAGCCAACGCGGTGACGTGCGGCGGTGCAGCACCACGCAGCCCACGCCCTGCGAGCACATGCGTCACCTCGGCGAGCGGTGAATCGAACGCTGCGGCGTGCGGTCGATCGGCCAACGCGCAGGCGGCACTCGAGCGGCGCTCCCGACCTCAGGCAGAGCGACGTACCCCTCGTGGGCCGCATCAGCACGTCGAACGGCCGGCCCCGGTGTCGGCCTCGGGGGCCGCCATCCGCCCCATGCCTCCTGCTACGGCTGGCAGGCCTGGGCCACGCCGCTGACGAGCTGGCTGCACTGCCGCACCGCCGCCGTGAACGAGCCCTCACTGCCCGGCGAGCAGGCGGGCAGCTTCTTCAGGCAAGCGGCGTAGGACGCGATCGCGTTCTGCTCGGGCTTGGTGCACCGGACGATGACGTCTTCACAGCGCTCGCCTTCGAACGGCAGGTTTGCGCTCGGCGTGCCACACGGCATCTCCTGCTTGCGCGCCGTCGTCAGCGCGCTCGACAGGTTGTTGCACCACGTCAGCGTGCCCAGCTCGCCGCCACACCCGAGAATGACGCCGACGAAGACACTGCCGACCGCCAGGGACCGAAGCCTCATGGCGAAGGCGAATAGCACGCTCCCCTCGAATTCCCGAAGTGGGCGCCCGCGCAACCGTCCCAATCGACACCTCGTGCTGCGGCACGGCGGGTGCTGAGCTGCGCCCACGCATGACTGCTCGCCTCGGAATTCTGACGGTCTTCGCGTGCGCGTGGCTCGTCGCGTGTGGCGGCGGTACCGACTTGGCTGGGGAGCGCGCGCGGGCCAACACAAACGCTCCAGTCGATGCGGGCCCGCCGGGCTGCGGCACCGACGCCGACTGTCCACCCGGCCTCGTCTGTGAGGGCTGCGAGACCGCGCCTCGCCAGTGTGTCCCTGGCTGCCGGACCGACGCGCAGTGCCCGGCGCACCGAATCTGCCGGCTCGGCGTGGCCTGCACGACCTGCCCCTGCGCTCCCGGTTGGTGTGAGCTCGACCCCTGCCGCGACATCGACGGTGACGGCTACGTGCAGAGCACCGACGCGGACCTGCGCTGCCCCAACCGGCTCGGGAAAGGCGACTGCAACGACGCCAACCCACGCCAGCACCCGGGACGTGCCGAGCGGTGTGGCAACTACGTCGACGACGACTGCGACGGCCGGTGGGACGAAGACTGCCCGACGTGCGCCAACGGCGGCCGCTGCTCGGACTCGCTGGCCTGCGGCCAGGGCCGCGCGTGCATCGGCAGCTGCTGCGAGGTGTGCCCGGCGGTGTCTCCTCCCGTCTGCCAGCCCAGCCAGTGCCTCGTGCCCGTCGCGGCGTCGCCGACGGGCTGCCCAGTGGCGCCGACGTGCGGGGCGTGCGCCAGCTGTCCTTCGACGGACGCGCCGGTGTGCGGCGTCAACGGGGCGACGTACGGCAACAGCTGCCTCGCCCAGGCGGCGGCCGTCGAGGTGCTGCACCTGGGCGCGTGCTTGCCGCGAGAAGGAACGGCCTGTGACTTGTCCCGCGGGCTGACGCTGTGTTCGAACCTCACCTACTGCCGAGCGACCTGCCCGGACTGCGACGGGGTCTGCACCGCGCGAGGCATCTGCTTCACCGACAGCGACTGTCGCCAGCCCGGCTACGACCTCGACGACTGCGCGGACGGGGGCACGCCCACCGGGACCTGCGTCGCGCACGAGTGCCGCACGCGCTGCGCGCCGTAGTACACGCGGCGTCGTGCGGATCCCCAAAGCTGCGTTCGGCATCGTCAAGGAGGTCGCCCGGCACCTGCTGCGGCGCCCGGTGGTGGGCTTCGTCGTGCTGGCCACTGCGCCAGACGGCCGTGTCGTCCTCATCAAGCGCGGGGACACTGGGCAGTGGGCGCTCCCGGGGGGCACGCTCGAGTGGGGCGAAACGCTGCGCGACGGGCTGCCGCGGGAGCTCGCGGAAGAAGCCGGCGTCGACCTGCTTTCACCCGGCGCGCTGCTCGGGGTGTATTCGGCGCCCGGACGGGACCCGCGGTTTCACGCAGTGACCGTCGTCGTGGGCGCGACGGTGAGCGAGCCGAAGCAGCCACCGATGAACCCCATGGAGATCACCGCCGTCGAGCTGTTCGACAAGCACGCCCTGCCCTCGCCGCTGTCGCACGGCATGGACGACATGGTCCGGCGGGCGCTGGCGGGTGAGCCGTTCTGGGAGTGAGCGGGCTCCTTCGCGCCCGAGCGGACAGCGCCGCCTGACGCGGGTGGCGCCCGGCCGCTTCAGTACTCGTGCGTCTCGTCGTTGCAGCCCGCCGTGTCTCTCTGGCCTCCGAAGACGACGAGCACGTTGCGGGCCGTGTCGAAGGCTGGCTACGGCGCGCGGCGAATGCGGACGACCGCGCGCGGGACGAGCACCAGCGCGGACGTGGGACTCTCGACCGCCAACGCGATGGGCACGTCGCTGAGGGTGGCGACGAGCTCCTCGCCGCCATCGGGCGCGGCCCTCAGGAGCGTCTGCTCCTGGACGGACCAGAGGAACCCGTCGGAATCGAAGTCGGCCAGCGCCCGGCGGCGCGCGCGAGTCTCGAGGACCCGGCAGTCGGGATCGAACCGGCCGATGCCCAGGAAGGTGTCGGCCCACAGACCTCCATCGGGTCCGTCGACCATGCCGGTCAAAGCCCCGCCGTCGGAGCAAGTCGGCCGGGCGCCGCCGTCGCGCAGGCGCGTGACGTTTCGCCCTGACAGGTGGTGCTCGAGCAGCCGGTCTCCATCGACGTAGAACTCGAGCAGCTCGGCGAGGTCCGCAGTGGGTATGGCGAGCCCCGTGTCGACGAGCTGACGGCCGTGCACTTCGACGACCTGCGCGCCTCCGGGGCGGTGGTCCAACGCGTAGGTGCGGCGCCGGTTTCCGGCGAGCACCGTCGGGTAGCCATGCGACCCCGTGTAGCTTCCGGGCAGGGCGGTCGCGTCGTGCGGCCCCACGGCGACGAGCTGCGCCCCGGCGTCGGTCCAGTCGACGATGACGAGCCCCGCGTCGCTGGCGCGCAGCTCTGTGGGGGCCTCGAAGCGCGTCTCGCCTCGGAGGCCGACGCGCGGAGGTTCCGGCAATTCGGGACCAGCGAGCTTGGTGAGCTGCCCGAGCGGCGCATCGAGCTCGAACAGGTACGCGCCCTGGCCGTCGACCGCGCCGAGCAACACGAAGCGCAGGGGCGCGACCTCGACCACCGAGGCGACCGACAAGCGTGGCACCCACTCGGCGGGGACTGGCAGCCGGTCCCAGAACGGCATGTTGAAGGGTGAGGGGTGCGCGCCGTAGTACCACCACACGCGCCCATTCAGCCCGGGCCAGACGAATGGGCTGGGCGTGGGAGGTCTGGGCTCGAGCGTGAGCCCGCCGTCGAGCCAGAGGTGGCCGTACAGCGCCTCTTCGAGGTACCGGTCATGGGAATAGAAGTCGCCCACCTCGCCGCGCAGCGTGAGGAGCCTGGGCACGGGGAAGCTGCCCCAGAAGCGAGGCAGGACGCGCGCCCAGTCGAAGACCGTGCTGACCTCGCCCAGCTCGCCGACGCGGCGAAGCCCGTGGCCGTCGCCGAGCAAGAAGCCGCCGTCTGGGGCGGCGAGCAGCCACTGCACCCGGGAGAGCGGCACCTCGCCGGGCCCCCCTTCGCTCGCGCAGCCGCCGTCCGCCGCGAGGCCGACGACGGTCGCCGTTTGCCCCCGCGGGGTCACCCGCCGCAGCACCCCACACCCGCCGCGGGAGTCGGCGAGCCAGAGGTTCCCCTGCGAATCGAGCGCGGCGGCTGTGCTCTCAGCGGTGAACTCCGCGGCGGCCCCGGTCCCATCGGTGAGGCGGCGCTGGCCAGAGCCAGCGATCGTCCGAAGCCCGGCGTCGACCGTCCAGCGGCGGACGACGGCGCTCTCGGTGTCGTAGAGCCACACGTCGCCTGCGGAGCTCGCCGTCAGCGTGCTCCACAGCCGCAGCCGCGCCTGGGCGCCAATTCCATCACGCAGCCCCGCACCACCCGGCACACCGACCACGACTTCGGAGCAGGCTTGGCTGGTCGGCGGGGCTCGGGTGACACAAGCGCCGGCGACGCAGATGCGCGCCTCGTCACAGCTCGAAGGCCCACAGGGCGTCCCGTCGATCGCGGGCTCGCTCGAGCAGCCTCGGTCGCGTCGGCAGACGGCGACGCGGCAGGGGTCCGAAGGCTGTGGACAGCGATCGCTCGCGTCGAACGCACGGCACCCCGTCGCGCCACACACGTCCTGGGTGCAGGGGTCGTGGTCGTCGCAGCTCGTCGCCTGCCCCACGCAGCGCCCGTCGAGGCACGAGGCCGCGGCGAAGCACGCGAAAGGCGCGTTGCACGGCTGGCCGTTGGGCGCGCGGCTCCGAACACAGGCGCCCTGCTCGGGCTCGAAGCGGACCAACGCGCAGGTGTCAGGCGCCGGACAGGTCAGCGGCTCGAGCCCCACGCCGCTGAGCCGCACGCGCACCTCGCCGATCCGCAGCTCACCCACCACGGCGCCGACGGCACTCGGCTCGAAGGACATCTCGATCGAGACCGCTTCACCCGGAGCCAGCCGGAGCGCGAGGTGGCTGGCGACGAAGGGCGCGCCGGCCGAGAGGGCGACGTCCACCGAGACTCGGTTTGGGTTCGTCGCGTGAAGCGTCGCCAGCCTCCGTCCGCCGACATACGTGGGCTCGAACTCCACCGTCGTCGCGCTGAGCTGGACGGCGCCCACCTCGACCGGGCGCAGGGATGGCGGCTGGCAGCTCGTCGCGGCTGCCAACCCGAGCACGACTGCCAGCTGGCTAACGTGAGCGGAGGGCATGCCCAGACCCAATGCGAGGACTGGGCCGCCGATCAGCGGGACCTGCGCACGGGCGAGTTTCGTTGCCTGAGAATTCAAGCGCCCGGCGGCAACGGGCCTGCGAGCCCGCGACGACGCCTCCCGGTACGTTCACGTCCGCGGCAACGCTCTGCCCAGCCTTTTCAGCGCCGCACCGCTCTCCCTGGCGCTCGGACAGGGACTTTCGATGGTGGTGGGCGCGGCAGCGCCCCCAAGGAGGCTTACGGCACGCGCATGGGCATGATGACCGCGGTGTACGAGCGGTCGCCGGGCGTGTGCAGGACGCCGGGGCTGTGCTCGTCGCCCAGCTCGAGCGTCACCTCGTCACCGTCCAGCGCGCCGAGCACGTCGAGCAGGTACTTGGCGTTGAAGCCGACGGTCAGCGACGCCCCACGGTACGCGACGTCGAGATCGTCCTTCGCTTCGCCCAGGTCCGGGTTGTTCGCGGTGATGCGCAGGAGGTTCTCCGACAGCGAGACGCGCACCGCGCTCGACTTCTCGGCGGACAGCAAAGCGATGCGCTTGAGCGCGTCGGCGACGCGGGCGCGGCTGACGAGCAGCTGCTTCTCGCCTTCCTTGGGGATGACGCGCTGGTACTCGGGGAACTGCCCGTCGATGAGCCGCATCACCATCACCAGGCCGGGCTTCTTGAAGACGGCCGAGTTCTCCGCGAAGCCGAGCTGGCACTCCGCGTCCGGCGCTTCGTCGAGCAGCCGCTTGAGCTCGAACAGACCCTTGCGGGGAATGATGACGCCGCCCTTGAGCTTGAAGTCGCCGACCAGCTCGCGCTCGACCAGGGCCAGCCGGTGGCCGTCGGTGGCGACCATGCGGACCTTGCCGCCTTCGCGCGGCTCGAAGAACACGCCGTTGAGCACGTAGCGCGTCTCGTCGGTGCTGATCGCGTACTGCGTCTTCTTGATCATCTCGAGCAGCGTGCTGCCGGAGATCTTCACCAGGTTCGCGGTGTCTTCCTTGGGGAGCTTGGGGAACTCCTCCGGCGCCATGCCGACGATCTTGTAGTGCGCGTTTCCGCAGGTCAGCTCGGCGTAGTTGTTCGGCAGCTTCTTGAGCGTGAGCCCCGCTTCCGGGAGCAGCGAGACGATGTCGAGGAGCGTCTTGGCGGACAGCGTCAGCGAGCCCGTCTTGGCGACTTCGGCCGGGTGCTCGGACACGACGCCGATGTCCAGGTCGAACGCCGTCACCGACACACCACCCTTCGTGGCCGTCAGCAGCACGTTCGACAGAATGGGCATGGTGGCTTTGCGCTCGACAATGCCCTGAGCGCGGTGCAAGGCCTTCTTCAGCTCGTCGGTGGCGATCCGAAATTCCATGGGCCGGCGGGTGTAGCCTTACGAAGGAACGGGTTCAACACGCGTGGCGACCAAGCGAATCCCCAAGTGGCTGAGCGCCGCCCGCGCCGCTTCGGGCAAGTCCGACGACTGGCTCGAGCGCGCGCTGGGTCGCGCTGGCGTGCCCCAGGCCAAGCACCTCATCTTCGCCGGCGCGGTGCGGCTGGACGGCGTCACCTGCCAAGAGCCCTTCACGCCGGTGAGCGCGACGAGTGAGGTCCTGGTCAAGGGCAAGCGCGTCGACCTGACGCCGGTGACGCGCGTCGCCGCGTTCCACAAGCCCGCGGGCCTGGTGACGGACGCGGTCGATCAACACGGCGAAGGCACCGTCTTCGAAGCGTTCGGCCGCGCGATCGGCCCCGAGCTCGCCGGGTTCTTCTGGCACGCCGTCGGGCGGCTCGACCGCGACACCACGGGGCTGCTGCTCTTCACCACCGACGAGCGCTTCGTCGCGCACGCCACGCTGCCGGCGACACACCTGCCCAAGCGCTACGTGGCCTCAGTCGGCGCGGACGCGACGGACGAGCGGCTGGCGGCGCTGGAGCGCGGCATCGAGCTGGACGACGGCCCCACCCGCCCGGCGTCGGTCCAACGCCGAGCCCCTCGCGTCGTGGAGCTGACGCTCACCGAGGGCCGCTACCACCAGGTCAAGCGCATGCTCGGCGCCGTCGGCCTGCCGACGCTGCAGCTGCACCGCGAGGCGATCGGCAGCTACACGCTGGACGTGGCGCTGGGCCAGGCGAGGCGGTTCGAAGCGGAGGAGATCCGCCGGCACTTTGGCTTCGAACCGCGCGGGGTCGAGTTGCTGAAGGCCGAGCGCTGATCACGGCCCCTCGTGTTGCTCGCGCTCGCCGCGCTGAAGAGGTGGACGCGGGCGGCGGGGGACTTCAGCCCTCGCCGACGCGGTGCGCGTTACTTGGGCAGGTTCACGGTGGCCTGCGCGTCGGTCTGCACGCCTGTTCTCGGGTCACAGCGCGCTTGCGGGCACCACCACCTCATCACCCTGCATGGTCCGCACGCGCACGTTCTCACCTTCCTGCTTCAGCACCTTCACCCGCGTCCCCACGCCGAGCTTCCCGCCAGCGGGCTTCTTCACGGCCTTGTCGTACAGCGCGTCGATGCGCCCCTGATCCTTCTTCCGCTCGACCACGATGTTCGACGTCATCTGCTGCGCGGCGTACGCGCTGCCCAAATCACCGGCCACCACGTCGTCCGAGAAGTCCTTCGTGTTCTTCTCCACCGCGGCCTTGGTCGCCGGGCTCAGCGCCGAGTCTTCCTTCACGAACGCCTTCCCAGACTTTTTCTCGGACGCCGTCCGTGTCTGGTTCTGCTGCAGATAGAAGTGACTGGCGATGTGGAGCACCTGCCCGTCGCCGTAGCGGAAGTGCACCGCGATGGGCGCCTCGCCGTACTTCCGCTTCATCTCCTTGCTGCTGATGAGGACGTCCACCTTGTCCTTGTTCAGCACGCGAATCGGGTAGCTCGATGCCTCCAGCCACCACTTCGGGTTCTCCTTCGACAACGTGAGGTGCTTGAGCAAGCTCGAGTCTCGGTCCGCGACCTCCACCTCGACCACGTCATTCGCCGTTTCGCGCTGGTTGAAGGCGATGAAGCCGGGGAACGCGGTCTGCACCACCCGCGTCAGCGCCCAGTCCGTCGTGTAGAGGTACCCACCGGCGTTCACGAACTTGCGCACGCGCTCGATGCCGGCGGCGCTCAGGTCTCCGGGGCAATCGACGATCAACAACTGCCGCGCGTTCAGCTCGAGCCCCGCGACCTGCGCTGGACTGACCACCGAGTGCTTGATGTCCAGCGCGCTCAAGACCGACTCGACGTGGTCGTACTCCCCGCGCACCACGACGATGTCGGCGGCCTCGACGTCGGCCAGCACCTTGGCGTCGGCGGGGCGCTCGTGAGCCATGCGCTCCTTCACCACCGTCGACGCGGCCTTGTTCGCGCGCTGCATGCTGGCGTCGCCCGGCGGCTCACCGGCCCACGTCGTCGCCGCCACGCCTACCCAGAAGACCACGCCCCACGCCTTGGTTTGCTCGCGCATGGCGGCCTGGAACGAGCGGGGGCGAAAAACGATCTACCGCCCGTCACCTCACCTCACGCGCCAGCCGCCCAGACCGCGCCGCAGCACACGAGGAAATACGGCGCCAGGCTCGCCGCGCCGGCGTAGTCCTTGGCCAGGCGCTGGCCGACGAAGAGGCTCAAGACGGACGCGCCGGACAGCGCCGCGCCGAGCAGCAAGAGCGACGGGTTGCGCGAGACGAAGACGCTCAGGCCCCCAGCGGCGGACAACACGCCCGCGCCGACCTCCATGAACGTGATCAGCACGAACAGCAGCCCCGAGAACGGCCGCAGCGGCGACTTGGCCAAGTGCCCTTGGATGTACTCGCGGTTCCCCTTCCAATCGAAGACCTTGTCGAGCCCCGACTGAAGGAACAGCACCGCCAAGAAGGCCGAAAACAGAAGCTGGAGAATCCACCGCGCGTCGCCGTGCACGGGCAGCACGTTGCGTCAAAGCGTGCGGGGCGAGCAAGCGATTCCTTCGGTGAGGGTGAAGTTGCGCC
The DNA here is from genome assembly GCA_022842905.1 of Myxococcaceae bacterium. GTDB lineage: Bacteria > Myxococcota > Myxococcia > Myxococcales > Myxococcaceae > JALHOS01. The sequence goes on from JALHOS010000117.1 coordinate 16,943, forward strand.
CACCGGGGAACCCGCGAAGACTGCGCCGGTCCATGGCGGAGATCGCCCCCACGCTGGGTCGCTACGAGGTCCGGTTTCGCCTCGCCCAGGGTGGCATGGGCTCGGTGTACCTGGGCCGCGCCCGCGGCATCGGCGGCATCGAGAAGGTCGTCGCGATCAAAACGCTGCACTCGCACCTGGCGCACGACGAGTCGCTGGTGCGCATGTTCCTGGACGAAGCCCGGCTGTCGGCGGCGATCAACCACCCCAACGTGTGCACCGTCTTCGACTTCGGCGAGCAGGACGGCACGCACTACATGGTCATGGAGTACCTGGACGGCGAGCCGCTCCAGAAGGTCTACAAACACTTCGCCGCCAAGCCTGAAGGGACCGAGGAGCTCCAGTTCTTCGCCGCGCGGATCATCGCCGACGCCGCCGAAGGCTTGCACGCCGCGCACGAGCTGAAGGGCACCGACGGGGAGCCGTTGGAGGTCGTCCACCGCGACATCTCTCCGCACAACATCTTCCTGACCTACGACGGCGCGGTGAAGGTGGTCGACTTCGGCGTCGCCCACGCGAAGAAGCGCATGGAGGAGACGCGCGCCGGGGAAATCAAAGGCAAGTACGAGTACCTGGCGCCGGAGCAGGTCACCAACAAGAAGGTCGACCGCCGCACCGACGTCTGGGCCCTGGGCATTTGCCTGTGGGAGCTGCTCACGCTGCAGCGGCTGTTTCGCCGCGACGGCTTCCACGCGACGTTGTCGGCGGTCGTGCGCGAGGACTTGAAGCGCCCAAGCGAGCTCAACCCCAACGTCAGCCCCGAGCTCGACGCGCTGGTCATGCGCATGCTGGCCCGCGAGCCCGCGGACCGGCCCAGCTCGGCGCGAGAGGTGGGCCGCGCGCTCCGTGGCTTCCTGACGCAGCGGGGCAAGCTCATCGACGCGACGGAGATCGGCGAGTGGGTCGCCGGGCTGTTCCCCGAAGACCGCAAGAAGCGCCTCGCGCAGCAGAACGCGGTGCGGTCGGCGCAGAGCGCTCCAGACGTCGTCGAGCCGCTGCCGCAGGACCTGTCGGTGGGCAGCGGCATCTCCCGCACGCTGCGTCCGGGCTCGGCTGGGGCAGCGGCCTTCCGACCGTCGGCCCCCGAGAACGTGCCCCCGCCGCGTTCGTCGGGCAGTGGCATGCGGAGCATTCCGTTGCAGCCGCGGTCGGCGCCGCAGGCTCCTCCGATCTCCGTGCCGCGGCAGGTGCCTGCGGCCGCGCCGCTCAGCGCACCGCCGCGCCCGCCTCCGCCGGCCCCACCCGCTCCCCCTCCACCAGCCTCAGGTCCGAGCCCGGACGCGACGCTCGACGACGAGCCTGAGCAGCCGAGCGCGCCGACCATCGTCGGGGGCATGGAGACTCTGGGCGAACGGCCAGCCAACGGCCCGCCGCCAGCGCCAGCGCCCAGCGCGCCGACCGCCATCACCGCGCCGCACCGGCTCGCGCCCGAGC
>JALHOS010000118.1 GCA_022842905.1 Myxococcaceae bacterium
CCCTGTCGACCGCAGCGCTGCGAGGCCGAGACAGCCTGACCCGCGCCGAAGTTCGTGACGCCGTCAGCCACGCCACACCCACCGCGGCTCGGTCGGGCCGTGCCGCGACGTCAGCCCGGCGCCCAGACATGCACCCAGGCGGCGTGTCGGCCGAGCGAGTGCACTCCGTCCCGGCGCCCAACCCGGAGTCGCGCCGCCGCTACCCACGCGTGCCGGTCGACGTGCCGGTTCGCCTGTCCCTCGCCGACGCGCCGGACCGCACGTTCGAAGCGAAGCTGCCGGCGTCGAACATCAGCGTCGGGGGCCTGTTTCTCTCGAGCAGCTTCTTCCTCAAGCCTGGCACTCGGCTGCTCGTGGAGCTGTCGCTGCCGCCGCAGGGCCGGGCGGTGCGCGCGTACGCCGAGGTCGCGCGGCTCGAGGCCAAGGACGAGCGGCACAGCGGCTTCGCGCTGCGCTTCACCGAGTACCTGGACGGCAGCGAGATCGCGCTGGCCACCCACTTCCTGGCGCCGGTCCTCGCTGACTTCCTCGGGCGGCACTGGGCCCGCATCGGCGTGAGCCCCAAGCCAGAGCAGCTCGCGCAGACCGTCGACGTGCTGGCTGCCTGGGAGCTCGAGAAGGCGTCTCTGGGCGACGTGTGGAGCGCGGCCACCGCTGGGCTGGCGTTGAGCTGACCTGTGAGCCTGCTCGAAGCGCTCGTCTTGGGGCTGGTCCAAGGGCTCACCGAGTTCCTCCCCATTTCGTCGACCGCGCACCTGCGCATCGTGCCGGCGCTGCTCGGCTGGCAGGACCCGGGCGCGGCGTACTCGGCCGTCATTCAGCTCGGGACCGTCGGCGCGGTGCTGCTCTACTTCGCCAAGGACATCGTCCGGCTGACGCGGGCGTTCGTCGCGGGCCTGGTGGCGCGGCGCCCGTTCGAATCGCCGGACTCGCGCCTGGCGTGGCTCATTGGCCTGGGCACCATTCCCATCGGCGTGTGCGGGCTGCTGTTCAAGAAGACCATCGAGACGTCGCTGCGCTCGCTGTACGTCATGTCTGCCTCGCTCATCGTCCTCGCGCTGGTGCTGTTCGTCGTCGAGCGGCGCGCCAAGCAGACGCGGGCGATCGAAGACATGACGTTGCTCGACGGCGTGTGGATCGGCCTGTGGCAGGCGCTGGCGTTGATTCCTGGCAGCTCCCGCAGCGGCACGACGTTGACCGGCGCGTTCGCGCTGGGCCTGACCCGGGAGGCCGCCGCGCGCTTCAGCTTCTTGCTGTCGATTCCGGCGACGACGCTGGCCGGGGTGTTCGAGCTCAAGCACCTCCTCGAAGCGGCGGAGCGGCCTTCGACGCTGACGCTCGTCGTGGGCACCTTGGTGGCGTTCGGCTCGGGCCTGGCGGCGATCTGGGGGCTGCTGCGGTTCCTCAAGACGCGCTCGACGTTGGTGTTCGTCGTCTACCGCGTGGCGTTGGGCGCGGCGTTGATCGCGCTGCTGCGCGCCGGCGTGCTTCAGCCGTGACTTGAACGGTCCCGCCAGGCACCATTCGGCGCGCCATGATGGGCATCGCTCGCTTCGACTGGAAGGACGGCGTGCTCGTCTGCGCCGGCATGATCGCGGCCGTTTCCGCCCTCGTGGGGCTGCGCCGGCTCGGGCTGGTCATCGAACCGGACGACGGCATCGTGCACGCCGCAGTGCTGCTCGGAATGGGCGGGCCCGTCGCGGCTCGACGCGCGGTGTTCGGCGCGCCGGCGCTGCCTCCGCCTCGGACGGGGCCAGTCGCGTCGCTGGTTTCCATCATCGGGCTGCTCGCCACGCTCGCCGGCCTCTTGCTCGGCCTGCTGGGCTTTGAAGGGCTGGCGGGCTTGCGCGAGGCCCCGCCGGACTTCGAAGGACAGATCCTGGCCGACTACCGCAAGACCGCGGCGCAGATCGACGGGCTGTTGACGGGTGTCGTCGGGGGGAGCGCCGACGAGCGCGAGCGTCAGTTGGTGGCTGACGCCAAGCAGGCTGCGACCGAGGCGCTCGCTCAGTGGGAGGCGCGCCGTACCGAGCAGCGCGACCGCGGCACGGGGCTGGTTGGCGCGGCCCTGATACTCGTCGGGCTGGGGGCGCTCGCGAGCTGGTGGCGCTACCCCCGGACCGACGGAGCGTGGTCGGCGTCGCGGGACTGAAAGCCCTGCTTCGCGGGCGCGCTTTGGCCGGCGCTTCATCGGGGTGTCACGTTGGGCTAACTGCGGGGCCGTGAGCTCAGCCCGTATCCCTCCGAGCAAGAGACCGGCGCTGGCCCTGGCGAAGCTGCGCGGCTTCGCGCTCGCCTTCGAAGGCGCGTGGGAAGACCACCCGTGGGGTGAGACCGTCTTCAAGGTCGGCACCAAGGTGTTCGTGTTCTCGAACGCCGACGCCGAGTCCTTTGGCCTGAGCGTGAAGCTGCCGACGTCGCGCGACGCGGCGCTGACGCTGCCCTTCGCCGAGCCCACCGGCTACGGCCTGGGCAAGAGCGGCTGGGTGTCGGCGCGCTTTCCCGGAGGGAAGGACGTGCCCTGGCCGGTACTCGAGGCCTGGCTGAACGAGAGCTACGCCGCCGTCGCGCCCAAGCGGTCCAAGCCGACGAAGCCAGTCGCGCGAGCGGCGCGGCGGCCTGCACCGAAGCGGCGGAAGTGAACGTGGAGTCGCCTGGGGCGCAGTTCGCTTTGAGCCTGGCCCAGCGGCTGCGTGCCGAACGACCGCGGTCCGTCGCGGCGCAGGGCGTGGAGCTCAAGGAAGCCGCCGTCCTCGCGCCGATCTTCTGGCGTGACGGGGAGCCGTGGGTACTGCTCACCAAGCGCCCCAAGTCGCTCAAGAAGCACCCCGGGCAGATCAGCTTCCCCGGAGGCGCCCGCGAGGCCGCCGACATCACCCCGCTGCACACCGCGCTGCGTGAGACGCACGAAGAGCTCGGCCTGGCCCCAGACGACGTCGAGGTGCTCGGCATGCTGGGCGGGCTGCCCGTGATCACCGGCTACTACGTCACCCCCTTCGTCGGCTTCTTGCCCAAGCTCGTTCCGCTGCGGCCCAGCCCGGGGGAGATCGAGCTGGTCCTCGAGGCGCCGCTGCGTCGACTCCGGCTCGAGCAGCGCTTCATCTTGGAAGCGCAGCGCCCGGTGTACGTCTGGGACGCCGGGGAGCAGATCGTCTGGGGCGCGACCCAGCACATGCTTGCCCAGCTGCTTCAGGTGATGGCTGGGGGGCCCCGGGGTCCGTCTTGACCCAGCCCGTGTCGCGGCCGACTCGGGTAGAACTCCGGCCCTTTCGGAGGGTCGACGGAATGCGAGCGATGCGGTGTGCCGGCTGGGTGTTGGCAGTGGCGCTGTCGGGGTGCATTGGCGAGGGCGACGAGTGCACGAAGAACACGGACTGCCCGCGCGGGTTCGTGTGCGGGGCGGCGGTGAAGATCTGCGTGCGCGACGGCGCGCCGAAGGTGCAGATCGACGTGCCGGCGACGGCGCTCACGCAGCCCACGCACCTGCTCCAGGCGACGGTGACGGATGACGTGCAGGTGCTCCAGGCGGAGCTGAGCTTGGACGACGGCGCCACCTGGCTGCCGATGACGCTGGACGGCGAGCGTGCGTCGGGTGAGGTCGCGCTGCCGGCCAGCTTGGACTCCCGGCCCTTCGCGGTGAAGGTCCGCGCCCAGGACGGGCTCAGCCAGTGGACGGAGGCGTCGGCGAGCTTGCTGGTGGACCGGGTCGGGCCGCAGATCGCTATCACTCCGATCACCCAGACGCTGGGCGGAACAGAGGCCAACTTCGCGGGCCTGGTGACCGACGGCTCGGGGACGGTCGCTTCCGTCGTCGTGACGCTCGGCGATGGCGACGTGTCCACGACGCCGTCTACTGGAGGCTGGGCCGTGCGGCTCCCGCTCCCCGCCGGCATCGAAGGGGAGCGGACGCTGACGGTCCGCGCCGTCGACGGACTGGGTAACCAGGCACAGGTCACTGCGAACGTGCGCCTCGACACCATCGCGCCGCTCTTCACCGCCGACGCAGGGCAGGTGGTGGGGCAGGGGCCGACGCTGGTGCGCTTCCGGAGCAACGAGCCGGTGGAGATGGTGGTGGCGAGTTGGCGGGACGCGGGGGTGCCGGTGACGGTCGTGTCGACGACGGACTTCGCGGTCACCGTCGCGGCCGCGCCGGGGACGTCGGTGGAGCAGCTGGCGGTGCGGGCGGTGGATCTCCGAGGCAACCCCGGCCAGGCGACGTTGAGCATCTCCGCGGACACGGTGCCGCCGACCTTCACGCTGGGGTCGAACCAAATCATCGGCCCGACGCCGGCGCCGGTGCGCTTCACGTCCAGTAAGCCCATGGCCAGCGTGAGCGCGCGCTGGAGGGACGCCGGAGTGGCGGTGGTGACGACGAGCCCGACGGAGTTCTCGGTCACCGTGGGCGCAGGGCCGGGGACGACCTCGGAGCGGCTGGAGGTCGAAGGCACTGACACCCGCGGAAACCCAGGGCAGCGGGCGCTCGCGGTCGACACCGACACGGACGCGCCCATGTTCGTGTGGCTGTCGCCTGATGCGGGCGCGCGGCTGGGGGGCGACGGCGTCGTGTCGGCGCTGCTCAGCGCTCGCGTCGATGATCCGGCCGGCGTCGTCAGCGTGGACTTCGACTTTCAGGATGACGCGGGCACGCGGTCCGCCGCGCGTGATGACGCCGGAGTGTGGACGCTCAGCGTTTCGCTGCCGCGCCTCGACGCGGTGAGCGTCACGGTCACGGCTCAGGCTCGGGACGCGCTCGGCAACGTGGGGCAGGCCGCTCAGGGCGTGTTGATCGACACGGTCGCGCCGACGCTGCAGTTCACCCGGCCCGTCGTCGACGCGCTGCTCGGCGGCCCGGCTGCTCAGGTCAGCGTGGCGGGCTCCGCGCAGGATCCCTCCGGCATCGCGCTCGTGCGCTATTCCCTGGGTGACGCAGGCGTGAACGCCACGGAGGTCGACGGGGGCTTCGTCGCTTCCCTGCCGCTACCGGGTGGCGACTATGCGCCGCACCAGCTGCGTGCCTCGGTCAGCGATGGCGTGGGCAACACGGCGTCGTTCGCGCAGCGCGTCTTCGTCGACCGCCAGGCGCCGGTGGTTTCGATCAGCACGCCGATTCAAGTTCAGCGCCTGAACATCGCCCAGCTCGCGGCGACGGACGGCGGCGTCATGGTTCGGTGCTCGGCGACCGACGCGGACCCGCAGCCGCTCGTGTTTCGAGGCTTCGTCGGCTCGTTCGACGCGGGGATCGTCGACGGCGGGTTCATCGCGCCCACGGCGCCCACGGACAACGGCACCTTCTACCAAGCGCGGGTGACGGCGACGGACCGCGCCGGCAACGTCGGCGTGCTCGACCGCCAGTACAGCGTCGATCGCGTCGCCCCGTCGGTGACGTCGTTGACCCCGGCGACGGGGCAGCGAAACCTGCCGGCCCAGAACATCGACGTGCGGTTCAGCGAAGCGGTGTGGGGTCCTGACGCTGGCGTCGAGGTGTCGGGCAGCGTCTCCACGGGGTCCTGGAACGTCGGGCATGACGGGTACCAGGCTGGCGGCTTCACGCCCTACGCGGTCGTCACGGGGACGGTGGCGAACCTGGTCGACACGTCGGGGAACCCGCTCGTCAGCCGGCCGACGACGAGCTTTCACCTGGAGGCCCGAGCGCCGAGTGCTGGCAGCGGCTTGTCGACCGACGTGCGGTACTTCGACATCACCTCCGACGCGGACGGGGTGGCCGCGCTGGCCGTCGTGACGACGTCGACGATCGCCCGGCTGCGGCTGTACCCCATGGATCCGGCGACGGGCACGTTTGGGTCGCTGGCCCACGAGTTCGTCGACTTCCCGCACGCGACCTCCGGGTTCGAAGTGCAGGCCTATCGCGCGCTCACGGGGATCGACCCGCGCAACCGCTACGGCCTGTCGTACTTCGACGGACTTCAGCCCCAGATCGTCGCGTGGGAAGCCGGAACGTCGTTGGTCGGTACCTCCGAGGACCGTTCGGACCGCCTGGTGCTGTCGCCACCGCAGGCCTTCGACATCGGCTCCAAGGCCATCGGTCGCTTTGTCGGCGCGGACTACGTGCGTGGCAGTGGCTCTTTGGTGATGCCGTATAAGCCGAACCTGGTCACCGTCGGCGACGACGCGACGTGGTACGGCTGGCGATTCAAGACTGGGCAGATCGAGTTCTTCCGCGCGCAGCCGAGCTTGCCAGCTGGCCCATTCGGCTTCCGCGGCATGTCCACCGTCTTCGGCACTGCCGTCGCGCCCTCGGAGGAAAGCCGCTACGCCGTCACCGCTGCCGCGAACGCCACCGGCAGCTGCCGGGCGATCGCGTACACGAACGGGAGCGGCCTGAAGGAGCTGGCGATGATCTCCAGCACCGACGACGGCACCTGCACCTCGGGGTGCGACCCGGTGGTGACCCAGATGAGCGCCGGGCTTTTTCCGGAAGTCGGATCGTTCGGTGACTCGATTCTGGTGGCACAGGAAGTCGCGGGTTCGTCTCCACGCGAGGTCGGGCTCTTCATTTCCGGGTCGACCGCGGCCTCCTGCACGACGCTGCGCGAGCTCACCAAACCTGGCACGCGGGTGCCGGTCTCGTCCTTGGCGCCGCTGAACCGAGTCACCCACCGGGCGTACCGGCCGGTGCGGCTCGGTCCTGTGCCGGCCATCGTCTACATCGACACGCAGCGGCGGCTCGCCGTCCAGTACCTGTAATCGGCGCCTTGGAAGGCCGCGCTGGCGCTACGCTGCGCGGCTAGGCATGTACGACTTCGACTTGATCGTCCTCGGCGGCGGCGCGGCCGGTGAGAAGGGCGCGGCGCAGGCGGCGTATTTCGGCAAGAAGGTCGCCCTCGTCGAGCGGCAGAAGGTGCTCGGCGGCGCCATGGTCAACACCGGCACGCTGCCGTCCAAGACGCTGCGCGAGTCGGCGTTGTACCTGTCGGGCTCACGGCAGCGCGGGCTCCACGGCGCCGACGTCGCGCTGACCAAGCGCGCCACCGTCGACGACTTCCTCTTTCGGCTCAAGCAGGTGGTCGCCGCCGAGCGCAGCCGCATGCAGAAGAACCTCGCCAAGCACGGCATCACCGTCGTGCACGGCACGGCGCGTTTCGTCGACCCGCACACCATCGACGTCGGCGGGCAGCGGCTGAGCGCGGCGCACTTCCTCATCGCCACGGGCTCGAGCCCGCACCGGCCGGCGCACTTCCCGTTCGATCACCAGTACGTCTACGACTCGGACGAGATCGTCGACGTCCACACCATTCCGGAGCGCATGGTCGTCGTCGGGGGCGGCGTCATCGGCTGCGAGTACGCCTGTCTGTTCGCCGCGCTGGGCGTGAAGGTGACGGTCGTCGAAGCGCGGCCCACGCCGCTGGGCTTTCTGGACGGCGAGGTGGTCGGCTGGCTCTCCGAGCGCATGCGGCAGCTCGGGGTCGACTTCCGCATGCCGTCGGAGGTCGAGCGTTGCGACGTGGCGGAGCGCGCCGTGCACCTGACCTTGAAGGGCGGCGAGGCGCTGACGGCGGACATCGTGCTCGTGTGCGCGGGGCGGCAGGCCAACACCCAGGAGCTCAACCTGCCCGCCGCGGGGCTGACCGCCGGCAAACGCGGCCAGCTGGACGTCGACGCTGCCTTCAAGACGGCCGTGCCGCACATCTCCGCTGCGGGCGACGTGCTGGGCTTTCCGGCGCTGGCGTCCACGTCGATGGAGCAGGCGCGCGTCGCCGCCGTGCACCTCTTCGACCTCAAGTACAAGACGAAGGTCGCGCCGCTGTTCCCGTACGGCATCTACACGATCCCCGAAGTGTCCATGGTCGGCGAGACGGAGGAAGCGCTGCGAAAGCAGGGCGTGCCCTACGTGGCCGGCGTGGCGGACTTCGCCGAGAACGCGCGGGGCCTCATCATCGGCGAGACGGGCAAGCTCAAGCTCTTGTTCCGCCGTGACGACATGGCGCTCGTCGGCGCGCACTGCCTGGGCGAAGGCGCCACCGAGCTGATTCACGTCGCGCTCACGGCGATGACCGTCGGCGCGAAGGCGGACCTCTTCATCGAGCTGTGCTTCAACTACCCGACGCTGTCCGAGGCCTACAAGTACGCGACCTACGACGCCCTCGGGAAACGGAGCCGCGCATGAGCTGGGACCCCGACGCCTTCGCCCGCGCGCTGGACTTCGCCGCGCACGCGCACCGCGACCAGAAGGTCCAAGGCAGCGGCCTGCCGTACGTCACGCACGTGGTGAAGGTCGCGCAGGAGGTGCTCCGCGCCTGCGCCGCCGACCCGAAGCTCGACGCGACGCTCGCCGTCTGCTGCGCGCTGCTCCACGACACCGTCGAGGACACGCAGGTGTCGGTGCACGCGCTGGTGGAGCTGTTCGGCGACCGGGTGGCCTTCGGTGTCCAGGCGTTGTCGAAGGACCCGTCGCTACCCAAGGAGCAGCGCATGGCCGACTCGCTGCGCCGCATTCGCCAGGCGCCCAAGGAGGTCTGGACGGTGAAGCTCGCCGACCGCATCACCAACCTCGAGCCGCCCCCGCCGGACTGGACGATCGAGAAGCGCCGGGCTTATGCGGCCGAAGCGCAGGTCATTCTTGACGCGTTGCGTGATGGGTCGACGTGGCTCGCCGAGCGGCTCCAGGCTCGCCTCCAGCGGTACCAAAGAGCCTGCTGAGGCGCGTGATGCTGACGGAGTTTCGACGCCTTGTGAGTGACACTGACAATCGAAGCCCGCGACAGCGCGCCGCAAGCGGTGGATAACTCCTGACCACGCGCAAGCCGGAGCCCCGACCATGACAACCCCTCGCATCGACGGCAGTGGCGTAGCCCCGACCCGGAACTTCACGCCGATTCCGTCGAAGCACCGGATGGATCCCATGCAGCCGGCCGGCAGCGCGCACGATCCGCTCCCGTCCAAGGCGCCGGCGCTCAAGCGGCCGACGGTGTTTCTGGCCGGGCTGACGCTGAACCACGAGTCGTGGGGCAAGGCGACGGACTTCCTGTCCAAGGAGCGCTCGAACGGCAAGCCGATCCTCTACGAAGCGGCGAAGGGCTCGTTCCACGAGGGTGGCCCTGGCGGCCGGACGCTGTCCAGCCAGGAAGTCGCCGCCGCGAAGATGATCCTCATGAACCCGACGAGCCCCGCACAGGCGCCGTCGCTCAAGCAGCACGACGTGGCCAAGCTGATGTCGGCGCTCGCTTCCGCCTCCACGGAGGCGGGGAAGCTGCCGGCCGGGAAGTCCCTCGACATCGACGTCGTGACGCACTCCGCGGGCGGACACGACCTGCGCTCGTACCTGAACAACCTCGACGACGGCTCGGTGAAGATCAACAACGCGGTGATGATCGGCCCCGTGTCGACCGGCACGGTCATGGCGGACATCGGCAACAAGACGCTGGGTCGATGGACGTCTTGGGTGCCGGGCGCCGCCGGTCGCTTTGCGCGGGAGATGAAGCAGTCGTCTGCCGAGATGCACCGGAACTCGCCGTACACCGCGGAGCTCAACGAGAACTTCGACGCCCAGCGCGCCAAGATGAAGAACCTGTCGGTCATCGCCACGACGGGCTCGCCCACGCCGGGGCCCGAGGGTATGTCCGGCCTGGACGGCGACGGCTTCGTCGAGCCTACGCAGGCCGCGCTGCCCGGCGCGCGGAACTTCAAGCTCCAGGGTGGACCAGGCGCCGGCGGTGCGACGCCGATCAGCGCGGCGATCGACTTCGCGCAGACGAACCACCTCAAGCAGGTTGGCTTCTCGGGCGTCATCGCGCGAATGGCTCAAGAGCTCGGGCGCTGACCGACGTCGCCCTCGCGTTCCCGCTAAACGCGTCCTAAGCCGGGCCCATGACCAAGGCCCCGCGCTACGAACCCGGCGTCTTCCCCGTCATCATGGCGGGAGGCAGCGGCACCCGCTTCTGGCCGCTGTCCCGCAAGCGCCGGCCCAAGCAGTTTCTTCCGCTCACCTCGCCGCGGCCGCTGATCGTCGAGACCCAGCGCCGCGTGGGCACGCTCGCGCCGGCGCGGTCCACCTTCGTCGTCTGCGGGCAGCTCCACCAAGCGCCGGTGCGGCGGCTGCTCAAGACGCTGCCCAAGGCCAACGTCATCGTCGAGCCCGAAGCGCGCAACACGGCGCCGGCGATCGCCCTGGCCGTCGCCCACGTCAGCCGCATCGACCCCAAGGGCGTGCTGGTCGTCCTGCCTTCTGACCAACACGTGGCCGACGTGCCCGCGTTCGACCGCGCGCTGCGGGAAGCGGTGAAGGTGGCGCGGGGCGGAGCGGTCGTCACGCTCGGCATCACCCCGACGCGGCCGGAGACGGGCTACGGGTACATTCGCGTGGGCGCGGCGCTGTCGGGCACGGCCAAGGAAGTGGCGGCCTTCGTCGAGAAGCCCAACCGCGAGAAGGCCGAAGGCTACCTGTCGCAGGGCGGCTACCTGTGGAACGCGGGCATCTTCGTGTTCCGGGCCGACGTGATGAAGGCGGCCTTCGCGAAGCACCTGCCCGACGTCGTGGGGCCGCTCGCGGCGATCGAAGCGGCGCTGGGCAGCACGAAGGCAGGCACGGTGCTGCGGCGGGAGTTTCCCAAGCTGCCGGCCACCTCCATCGACTACGGCGTCGCCGAGAAGGTGCAGCCCATCGCCGTCGTGCCGGCGGACTGCGGGTGGAGCGACGTCGGCAGCTTCAACGCGCTCCCCGAAGTTCGGCCCACGGACGCCAGCGGCAACGTGGTCGAAGGCGCTCAGCCGCTCGTCATCGACTGTGAGGGCTGCGTGGTGCTCGCCGGGAAGCGGCCCCTGGCGGTCGTGGGCATGAAGGACGTCGTCGTCGTCGACGCAGGCGACGCGCTGCTGGTGCTACCCAAGGACAAGAGCCAGGACGTGCGCAAGGTGGTCGACCTGCTCAAGGCGAAGAAGCTCAGCCGGCTGCTCTGAGAGGGCGTCTTCCTCAGCACGCGGTCGTTGAGGCCGCGGCGTCGCTCATGACGGCCCGGGAAAAAACGCCGCTGCCGCGAACTGCGCCAGGCGGCCGCGGCGCGCTGCTCCTGCCGGCCGAGTCGCCCGGCCCCGACTTCGAACGGGGAGCGACTCGCCGAGGGCGCCCGCCTCGCGGACCGCTTCGGCAGCCTGGACCTCCTGCCGGCAGCGACTCACCGCGGGCGACCGCCTCGCGCACCTCCGTCGTCAGCAGCCGCTAGGGCAGGGGCGTCGTGCCCGCATCGCGCCGCGCGTTCGCCTGGCCTGCGCGCAGCCGATCGCCGCCGCTCTCCTCGTCGACGACGACGCGAGACACCTGCAGGAGCGTCCGGTCGAACTCGGCCCCGACCGCGCTCGCCCGCGAGGCGTTGACCACCAGCCGCGGCTTCGCGCCGTTCGCCTCGATCGCCACCACCGCGTTGGGCGCCTGCTCCGGCGTCAGCGCCAGGCCGTAGCGCTTGAGCTCCTGGGTCGCCGCGCACACCCAGCTGAGCGTCGACGGCGCCAGCCCCGGGAGCACCAGCACCGCCTGGACGTTCTTCTCCGCCACCAGGCGACGGAACTCGGCGGGGTCCGTCAGCTCGAGCTCCAAGAGCCGCACGGTGCGGTTGCGCAGGGCTGGCAGCGTCGTCGGATCGACCGCGGCCATGAACTCCCCCGCCCGCGTACGCTGCGCCCCGTCGAAGGCCACGGCGACCACGAAGGGGCCCGTCCCTCGGTCGGGCAGCGTGCGGTCATACGTGAGCGCGCGCAGCACCAACGGCAACAGGGTCTCGGGCGCCTGCGTCGGGGCCTTGGGCGCGGGAGCGGTCTCCTGCGGAGGCGTGCCGGCCGGCGGCGCGGCCGCACCCTTCACCAAGTTGGTGGTGAGGAAGCCCAGAATGGCCTCGGCCGCCTCTTCGTTGATCCCCGAGCCCGAGCGCCGCGTCATCTTCTTCACGTAGGCCCGCCAGCCTTCGGGCGTCATGCGGGCCGACAGCGGGCGCGCCAGAGAGTGGCACTTGCTGCAGCGCACCGCGAAGACGCGGTACTGCGCCTGCTTCTCCGCCGGCCAGCTCGACACGTCGAGCGCGTCGGGAGCGCTGCCCAGCACCGCCACGACAAGCAAGCCGAGGGCGCTCAAAACGTCGCTCCCAGCCCGAGGTTGCCCGCGTGGAACGACGGCAGCACGTTGCTGTACGTGTACTCGTAGCTCGCCTTGAGGAAGACGGTCTCGAAGAGCGCCACCTGCGTCGCCACCGTCCCGCGCAGCAGGTACGAGTCCGGCGCCATGCGCTCGTCCTGCGTCAGGAGCGTCACGCCAACGCGGCGCAAGGCGTCGACGCGGTAGGCCATGGAGATGCGCTCGCCGATCGGGTGCTCCACCTCGAGGTACGCGCCGGCTTTGTCGACGAAGGGGTCGATCACCTGGAAGCGGTAAGTGCCCAGGGGGTCGATCGTGCGGCGAATCCACGCCGCTTCCGCGCGCGCCGTCACCTTGCCGAGGCGCAGCGCCGCGTCGACGCCCACGGCGGTGTACGTGCGGAGCAGCGCCGGATCGTACCCGCCGTGCATGCCCGACACGCCGACAGTCAGATCTTTGAACGTGCTCTCGGCTGCGCCCGACAGCGTCAACACGAAGCGCCCACCCACCGCCGGCGCCTTGTTCACGTCCACGTAGTAGGGCACGCGCATCGACGCGAAGTCGAAGTCCTGGCCTCCCTTGAGCCCGTTGACGACGTACGCGCCGTACCAGAGCTGCAGTCGCTCATGCGGGAACGCGTGGCCGTACACGAGCAGGCCGGTGTCGACGTACGGCGCGGGCACGATGCCCAGGTTGAACGCCGACGCTTCGAAGTACCCCATGCGCCCCATGTCGTAGATGAGGGGCTTGCTCGACGGCCGGTGCGCCGCGGGATCGTACCGCTGCGCGAAGTCGCCGAAGGGCACCACGAGCCGACCCGCCTGCAGGTTGAAGTAAGGCTTGGGGGTGAAGTCGACGTAGCCGTGGGCCACCTCGACCCCGTGGCAGCTGAAGCAGGCCTTCGCGCTGACCGTGACCAGCTCGTGCACGTCGGCGTCGAGCTTGATCGCCAGCTCCGGCGTGAGCCCGCTGAGCACGCTGCGCCCCACGCGCGGATCGGGCACCAGCCACTGGTTCAAGAACGCCGTGCCAGAGAAGTGGACTTCGGCGGCCAGCCCCGTCCCTGCGACGAGGGTGAGCGCCAACGCCCAGCGGCGAGACGAGTTACTCTTCACGCGGGGCTCCTCGGGCAATCCACGCTTCGATGTCGGCCAGGTCCGTCTCGCTCAACGGCTCGGTGCCGAGCGGCATGCGCGTACCGACCGACGACACCTGCGCCGCCGTGCCTCGCAGCTTGGCCACCAGGTAGCTGCGCTCTGGCGCTCCTGGCGTGACGCGCTCGAGGCCTGGCGCCTGCGTCGACGGCACGCTCACCAGCGCGTCGTACGCCCGGCCCGCTTCCAGCGACATCGGCGCGAGCGGCGGTGGGGCGCCGCTGTGACAGTTGGACTTACCGCAGGACGGCACGAAGACGGTCTGCTCGAGCTGCGTGAAGCTCCGCACGCCAGGAACTCCCGCGTCGAGCCGGTCGCCGACGCGCAGCTCACACGCCGAGCCCAACGCGCCCAGCGAGGTCGCCAGGCCCACGGCACTCCGCACCCACGTCGTCCGTGTTGGCACCGGCCAGACCCCCAGCATTGACCGCACAGTAGCGGCGCAGATCCGCCCAGCCAGCCCCGTGAACGCCCTCGGCATCACGTCACCGCAGCGGAAACTGGACGTCGTTCGAATCGGTGGTGGTCAGCGCGCGGCGCAGCTCGACGGTCCAGCGCCCACTGCGCCAGGCACCTCGGGCCGACACGTCCGCGCGGGGGCGACCGGCGAATTGGTGCACGTACCCGGGGACGCGGGCTCCGGCCTGGGCGAGCGCGCCGTCGAAGGGCACCGCCACGGGCTCTCCCGCATCAGCCACGAAGAGGTAGTCGACCGCGACGTTGACGCCGCCGGGGGCCATGAAGGCGGGCTGGGCGCCAGCGTCGGGCACGGACCGTTGGTTGGTCGACACGAAGTCGGTCGCGTCATCGCTGCGGCGTCGCACGGAGTCGATGTACTGGTCGTCGGCGAAGCCCATCGGGTTGCTGCGAGTCGCCTTCCAGTGCCACACCTCGAGCTTCTCGCCCGCGTCCGACGTGTGCATTTCGAAGCGGTAGGCCAGCCCCGCAGGCGACGTGTCGCCCAAGCGCTCTTTGACGTGGCAGGCCGCCGAGCAGCCGGCGGTCCGAAAGGGCACGAAGGGCGTGCCGATGTCGAAGGACATGACCAGCCGGTCTTCGTTCGCGCTCGAGCGCGCCCAGGAGCCCCCGTCGAAGCTCCACTCTTCTCGCAAGCGGTCCTCGGTGGGGTCTGCCCAGCTGACGAGGAAGTAGATGAACGTGTCGTCGAAAGCCGCCTTCACCTCGGCGTTGGCGATGCCGTAGTCGAAGACGGCCAGGTCCTTTCCGGTCTTGGCCCGAGAGAGCCCCGCGTCGAGCCACAGGCCGTCCCACTCCGCGCGCGTCAGGCCCAAGGCGGGCCCGGGACCAACCAGCGAGATGGTGCTCCCGGTGATGGCGCTCCAGTCACCTGCATCGCCGTCGAGCACCGGCGGGGTGCCGACGCGTCGTGCGACGATTCGATCTGCGCTCGGGGTGCCACGACCGAAGCTCAGCTGCAGCACCGCGGCGGTCTGCGGAGGGCCACCAGCGTTGTCGTAGAGGCCCACGCTGAACACGCGGTCCTCGGGGGCGGGGCCGGCGTCGACGGCGCCCGAGTCCATGGCGCCTGAGTCGGTCGGACCAGCGTCCGGAAGACCGGCGTCGGTGCCCACCTTGGGGCCTTCACAAGCGAGCGCGACGACGAGCAGTGCACAGGGTAGGAGGCGGGCCATGGGTGCTCCAAAGGGGGCGCGGAACGTAGGCGGCCCAGTGGGCTGCTCGCCATCGCAGCTGACAGTGCAGTGACACAGCCCGCCTTTGGCTGGCCTCGCGTCGCACCTCCCTCGCAGTCGAAGGGCAGCCCTCTCGGTGCGACGGTCTGGGAGGACGCTCAGTCGACGCTCAAGCGCAGCTCGTGGCGGGCGCCGCCACGCTGCACGGTGAGGGACACGCCGCGCAGCTCCGTCCAGCGGCTCCACAGGCGCGCGGCCTCCGCCGGCGTCAGCGTCCGCCCGTCGACCCGTTCGATGGTGTCTTTGGGCTCGAGCCCCAGCGCGCGGAGCGGGGAGTCCGGCGGGAAATGGAGGGTGAGGCCGGCGAGCTGGCCTTCGCGAAACGCTGGCACCACGTGCGTGTTCCTGAGCACGCGTTCGGCCTCTTCCCGAACTCGGCGCTCGAGCTCGCCGCGGGACAGTGTCACGGTCTTGGGCGAACCCGCCGCGCTGCGATCAGCAACGGTGGACCCCGACGACGGCTGGGCGCGGGCGCACAGGTGGGTCTCGCCGCGCCGGTCGTGGATCGTGACGCACCAGGGGGACTCGATACGCACGAGCGTCCAGCCGCCGACGACGTCGCCGACGCGCACGGTCCGGACGGTGCCTGCGTACTCGAGGCTCACCAGCGACGGCGTGTGCGTACCCAGCAGCGTTCCGAGGAGTCGCGGTGGCTGGGGTGGCTCGTCGCTCGCCGGGCGGGCCTGGGCGGCCACCCTGCGCCCGAAGCCGAAGAGCTGCGCCAGGCGCTGCGCGTCGAGCGGCGCGGCGGCGAGGGAAGCGGACAGCACCGGGAGGAGCCACATGCAGGAGCCTGGACAGCAGGGCGCATGCCAGCCCGGGCCAGGTGGGGACGTGTTCGAAGCGACGCCGGCGGCTGCCAGCCTGGCAGCCTCGGCGCTCGGCTGCTGCCACCTCGGCACGCCGTCCTGCGCCCAAAGCGCCCGTGGGCGCGCGTCGTCGGCACGTCGTCGGTGCTCCAGGAGACGTCGGCGCGCTGGATCAACTCCGCCGCACGGGTCGCCGCGTCGCACCGGAGGGAGTGCACCGGCGCGCCTCCGAAGTCTCGCGCTCCGCGTGCGTCCGGGGACGTCTCCCGCGCCTCCGACCGGTTTTCAGCTCGGAGCCGCTCACAGCCAGCGGCGGCGTGCTCTCCAGCGCCCAGCGAGGCCCGAGCCCGGCAGGCGTCGGCCCCGGGGCAGCGGCGCCGACCTTGTGCTACGCGGCCGCCTCATGGCGAAAGCACACATCTTCCGTGAGTACGACGTGCGCGGGCTGGTCGGGACGGACCTGACGACGGACGTCGTGGAGCAGCTGGGCAAGGGCCTGGGCACGCTGGTGGCGCGCGCACAGGGCACCTCCGTCGTCGTCGGGCGCGACGCGCGTGAGTCGTCGCCGCCGTTCCGCGACGCGCTCATCAAGGGCCTGGTGTCCTGCGGGCTCAACGTCATCGACGTGGGCGTGGTGCCGACGCCGATCGTCTACTTCGCGGCGAACACGTTGCCCGTCGACGGCCTGGCGATGATCACCGGCAGCCACAACCCGTCCGAGTACAACGGCTTCAAGATGGGCGTCGGCAAGACGACGTTCTACGGGGAGACGATTCAGCAGCTGCGCGGCCTGATCGAGCGGCAGGACTTCGTGACGGGCCGGCCGGGCACGGTGACCACGTTCGACGCGGTGACGCCGTACCTGCACTTCGTGACGCAGACGGTGCGCCGCGGCGAGCGCAAGCTCAAGGTCGTCGTCGATGCAGGGAACGGCGTCGGCGGCATCGTCGCGGTGCCGCTGCTGGAGCGGCTCGGCTACGAGGTCGTCCCGCTGTTCTGCGAGCCTGACGGGCGCTTCCCGAACCACCACGCGGACCCGACCGTCGAGAAGAACCTGGCGCACCTGATCGCCGAGGTGAAGAAGCAGAAGGCGGACCTGGGCGTCGCCTACGACGGAGACGCGGATCGCATCGGCGTCGTCGACGAGCAGGGCGGCATCCTCTGGGGCGACAAGTTGATGATCCTCTTGTCGCGCGCGGTGCTCGCTGAAGTGCCCGGCGCGGCGATCGTCGGCGAGGTGAAGTGCAGCTTCACCATGTACGACGACATCAAGGCCAAGGGCGGCCAGGCGATCCTCTGGAAGACGGGGCACTCGCTCATCAAGGCGAAGATGAAGGAGACCCACGCCATGCTCGCCGGGGAGATGAGCGGGCACATCTTCTACAAGCACCGCTTCTTCGGCTTCGACGACGCGCCGTACACCACTGCGCGGCTGCTGGAGATCGTCAGCCGGCAGGGCCGCCCGCTCTCACAGCTGCTCGAGGACGTGCCGGTCACCTACGCGAGCCCCGAGCTGAGGTTCGACACGGTGGAAGAGAAGAAGTTCGCGCTGGTCAAGCGCTGCACCGAGCTGTTGCGGGCCAAGGGGCTCTCGCTGGTCGAGGTCGACGGGGTGCGCGCCACCTGGCCCGACGGCTGGGGGCTCATTCGCGCGTCGAACACCACGCCGCTGCTCGTCGTTCGGTACGAAGCGAAGACGAAGGCTCGGCTGGACGAGATCAAGGCGCTCATCGACGGGACGATCGAAGCGGCGAAGCGCGAGCTGGGCGCCTGACGCCCACGCTCCGACCTTCTGGGAGGTGAGATCGTGGATCGAGTCGGCGTCGACATTGGCGGGTCCACCGTGCGCGCGGCGCTCGTGGACGAACGAGGTTCGGTGCTGCGGGCCGATCGCCGGGCGTTGACGACGACCGACTTCGACGGCGTGGTCGGCACGGCGGCGGAGCTGATTCGCGCGGTGTCTCACGACGGTGGGCCCGTCGGCGTGGCCGTGGCCGGCATGTTGCGCGGCGGCGTCGTCGTGAACGCGCCGAACTTGGGCTGGCGAGAGCAGCCGCTGGGCAGCGCGCTGCGCCTGGCCTTGGGCGGGCGGCCGGTGCGGCTGGTCAACGATCTGAGCGCGGCGGCGTGGGGAGAGCACGTGGCGGGTGCGTCGCGCGGCGTGGCCGACGTGCTCACCGTCTTCGTCGGCACCGGCGTCGGCAGCGCGATCGTCAGCGGCGGGCGCCTGGTGGAAGGCGCGACCGGCGTGGCGGCGGAGCTGGGGCACCTCAAGCTCGTCCTCGACGGCGGACGACCGTGCGGCTGCGGCCAGCGCGGGTGTCTCGAGGCGTACGCGGGTGGTGGGAACCTCAAGCGGTGGATGGCGGAGGAGGGCCTCGCCGGAGAGGCGGCGGACCTGGAGCGGCTGGCGCAGGCCGGCGAACCGAAGGCCGTGGCGCTCTATCGCGAAGCGTTCGATGCGCTGGCGCTGGCGGTGGCGAACCAGGTCACCGTGCTCAACCCGGCGCTCGTGGTGCTCGGGGGCGGGGTGTTGTCGCGCTGCCCTGGCGTCGTGGCGCGCGTGCGGGAAGTCGTCGCGGCGCGCTCGGCCGGGCCCGCGGCGGCCGCCGTGAAGGTCGTGACCGCGGCGCTCGGGGACG
>JALHOS010000119.1 GCA_022842905.1 Myxococcaceae bacterium
TCAAGGCTTCGGTGACGATCGCATCGCGCTCCGGCGCGGTGGTCGCGTGCGCCAGCCGCAGCGCCGCGTCGCCCAACAGCTGCCCAGCCCAGGCGCGCGCACAGCTCCCCAGCGCCACCGCCAAGAGCCGGCCGACCTCGTCCAGTCGGCGCACGTCGACCTCACCGGTCCCCTGGAGTGCGCCCAGCGCCGCCCCGTCGGCCCGGCGGACCACGTACTGCCACCGGCCGTCGCCCAGTCGCGTGAGTCCGTCGGCACCCGCGGAGTCCGCCGTGACCCACTCGACGCGCGGCAGGCCCAGAGCTTCGGCCAGCAAGGTGAGGACACCTGGCGTGATGGGCTCGGGCCGCTGCCCAGGCCCGCTTGGGCACGCGACGGCCGAGCGCGCGCACGACGACTCGAGCTCGGCGCACAGGCGTTCGAAGGCGCTCCTCGGCGTGTCCTGCGGCGCTCCCACGCGCCTCACCGGTAGCAACTTGGGCGCCAGTGCGTGGGGACCGCCCTGCGTGAAGGGCCGTCAGCGCTCGGCACCTTCGTCGGCGTACAGCTTGAGCTTGCGAAACAGCGTCGCCGGGCCAATGCCCAGGCGCGCCGCGGTGCGGTTGCGGTGCCCTCCTTCGGCCGCGAGCGTGGCGAAGATGAGGGCCCGCTCGGCCTGAGCGAGCGTCTGGCCGACGCGGGGCCGCGGCTCGACGGCGGCGCTGCGCAGCTCGTCGGGCAAGTCTTCCAGCCGCACGTGGGCTCCGGGGGCGAGCAGCGCGGCGCGCTCCATGGCGTTCTCCAGTTCGCGCACGTTGCCGGGCCAGCGGTAGTCGAGCAGCGCCCGCAGCGCGTCGGGCCGCAGGTGCTTCTTGGGCAGCTTCGCTCGGGCGCAGGCCGCCTCGAGCGCCGCCTTGGCGAGCGGAGGCACGTCGTCTGGGCGCTCGCGCAGCGGGGGCACGCGCAGCTCGACCACGCGCAGGCGGTAGAGCAGCTGCTCGTCGAAGCGGCCCGCGCGCACCAGGGCGGGCAGCTCGTGCCTGGTCGAAGCGATGACGCGCACGTCGACCGGGCGCGCCTTGCGGTCGCCCAGCCGCCGCACCGTTCCCTCGCTGAGCACCCGCGCCAGCTCGGCCTGGACGGTGGGGCTCAGCTCGCTGACGTCGGCGAGGAAGAGCGTGCCGCCCTGCGCCGCTTCGAACGCGCCGAAGCGCTCCGTCGTGGCGCCCGCGAAGGCCCCGCGGGCGTGCCCCCACAGCTCGCTCTCGACGAGGGCCGGCGGAGCGGACCCACAGGGCACCGTGACGAAGGGGCCGCCCAGGCGAGCCGACGCGTCGTGAATGGAGCGCGCCAGCCGCGCCTTGCCCACGCCGCGCTCGCCGACGAGCAGCAGGGGCGAGCTGACCTGCGCGCTGCGGCGGGCCTGCTCGAGCACCGCCTGGAAGACCGCGCTGCGCGCCACCAGGCCGTCAGCGCCGGAGCGGGGCCGCGGCTTGTTGGTGGGCTCCCGGCGCTTGGCGGTGCGCGTGAGTCGGCGCAACTCCGTCTTCAGGCAGGCCGCCTCGAAGACGGCCATGTCCTGCGCCTGCTCGCCCCAGTCTTCCTTGAGGCGGCCCACCATGCGGCACGCCGCAGCGCCCTGGGCACGGCACTGCGTCTCGACGCAGTAGACGGAGCGGCCGTTGACTCGGCTCAAGTACCCCGACGCGAAGCCCACCAACGTCCAGCACACACATTCCTCGGTGCGGCCGAAGTGCAGGAGGTGCTGCTCGGCTTCGTAGCTGTCGTGCCACCACGCCTCGGCGAAGGCCGTCGGGTCCGCGTCGGCTGGGCTGGGGGGCTCGAAGGTCACCAGCCCATGCAGCCGGTGCAGGCGCCCCCCGGCGATGCGCCACTCGCGCTCCCCGTCCCAGGCGATCGCGTCTTTCATGGCGCTGGCCACCTTCCAGCCGTGCGCGAAGCCGGCGTGGCTCAAGACCGCCCGCGCGCCCGCCAGCCCCAGCGCGTCGACCAGCCCCTTGCGCACGAGCCCTTCGGCCAGCGCGTCCACCAGCAGCACCCGCTCGCCGACGAAGAACAGCGGCCCGCCGTCGGGGTCCAGCGTCAGCACGTCGTCCAGCGTGAGGTCCTTCGCGCGCACCCGTCGACTCCTCTCAGTTCGAGAGCCTGCCCAACGCTCAGAATGATACTGCGGCCGGGCGGTCGACGGTCAGGCCTTGCGAAACCACGGCACGAGCAGCGACACGCGGCGCTGGTGTTCGGCGTAGCCGGTGCGCCGCGCGAGGGAACGGCGCTCCGCCATGGGAATGGACGCGAAGAGGAATAGCGCGAACATGGCGGCCACGCCGAGCCCGGTCCACGCCGGCGCGGCGGCGCCCAGGCCCAGCCCGAGCACGCCGACCCAGACGAGGAGCTCTCCGAAGTAGTTGGGGTGTCGGCTGTAGCGCCACAGGCCGCGATCGCAGATCGCCCCGTCGGTGGGCTTGCTGCGGCGGAACGCGCGCAGCTGCTCGTCCGCCACCGCTTCGATGACGACGCCGGCGGTGAGCACGAGCCCGCCCAGCACGTCGAGCGCGTTGAGCGGAGAGGCCGGGCCGACGAGCGCGGCGTAGAGCGGCAGGCAGCCCAGCCAGACCATGACGGTCGGGAAGAAGTGGAGACCGAAGAAGCTGACCAGCCAGTACGCCTTGCCGGTCTTCTGGCGGAACTCGACGTAGCGCCAGTCTTCGTGCGACAGGCCAGCCCAGCCCGCAAGCCAGTTGTAGGTCAGCCGCGCGCCGTACGCCGCGAGCAGGCCGACGGTCAGCAGCTGACGCGCGTCGAGGCCGCGGCTCGCCCCGGGTCCCAGCGCCAGGTACCCGGCGATGATCGGCGGCGCGACGGACCAATACGGGTCGTACACGCTGCTGTTGTCGAAGCCGACGCTGAACGCGAAGACGACGAAGGTGGCGGCCAGGTCTGCCACGCCAATGCGCCACCACCAGTCCCAGTGCGCGGGCGTGAGCCCCAGAACCAGCGCGGCGACGAGGGTGGCCACGACGTAGGCCGTCGCGACGATGAAGTAGCCCGACAGCGGGCGGACCTGGACGTGGGGCTGGCTCAAAGGGCGGCTCCAGTGCGGCGCGTTGCAAACTCCGGCGCGCGCGACTAACGGGTTGCGCGCCCATGCGCAACGACACCGAAGAGCCGCCGTACTGGGTGCTCCTGTCGGTGCTCTTCAGCAGCTTTCCGCTGGACCAAGGCCTCGCGCTGGCGCTCCACCGCGTCGCCTTCGAGCTGTACCGCAGCAAGGACAGCGTGGGGCTGGTGGACCACGCGCTCGCGCACGGCCAGGTGAAGAACCCGAACAAAGAAGCCGTCGTCGGCAGCGTGACCGGCCCCATGTTCGAAGCCGAGCTGCTGACGGAGCGGGGCAAGGGGCAGGTGCGCTTCATCCTCACGCGCACGGGGCTCGAGCTGCTCGAGGCCCGCGAGCGCCGGCCGCCGCTGGCCAACTGACGGTGCCTTGAGGCCTGCTGCCCTGCGCGTTGACTCGGCGCCTCCACGCGCTATTGGGCCCGCATGCCCAAGCTCAACGTGCTGCTGCTCGAGAACATTCACCCGGTGGCGGAAGAAGCGCTCATCGAAGCGGGGCACTCGGTCAAGCGCGTGAACGGCGCGCTCAAGGAAGACGAGCTCATCGCCAAGCTCGACGGGGTGCACCTGCTGGGCATTCGCAGCAAGACGAACGTCACCGCCAAGGTGCTCGCGGCGAGCTCGGCGCGAGATCTGCTCGCCGTCGGCTGCTTCTGCATCGGCACGAATCAGGTCGCCTTGGCCGACGCCATGCGCCGCGGCATCGCCGTCTTCAACGCGCCGTTCAGCAACACCCGCTCGGTCGCCGAGATGGTGATCGCCGAGATCATCATGCTCGCGCGCCAGCTGGGCGACCGGTCGCGCGAAGTGCACCAAGGCGCGTGGAAGAAAGTCGCCGCCGGCACCCACGAGGTCCGCGGCAAGACGCTGGGCGTGGTGGGCTACGGCCACATCGGCAGCCAGGTCGGCGTGCTCGCGGAGTTCTTCGGCATGCGCGTGGTGTACTTCGACATCGCCGCGAAGCTGCCGCTGTCGAACAACCAGGCGCTCAAGAGCCTCGACGCCGTGCTCAGCCAGTCGGACTTCGTCACCCTGCACGTGCCGGAGACGCCGCAGACCAAGGGCATGATCGGCCGCGCCCAGCTCGACGTCATGAAGAAGGGCGCCTGCCTCATCAACGCCAGCCGCGGCACGGTGGTGGACCTGGCGGCGCTGGCCGACGACCTGAAGCGCGGACACCTGGGCGGCGCGGCGGTCGACGTGTACCCCGAGGAGCCCGAAGGCAACTTGGACTCGGGCTTCACCACGCCGCTGCAGGGGCTGCCCAACGTGGTGCTGACGCCGCACATCGGCGGGTCGACGTCGGAAGCGCAGGAGGCGATCGGCCGCGAGGTGGCGCACAGCTTCATCAAGTTCGCGCAGGGTGGCTCGACGACGGGCGCGGTGAACTTCCCGCACGTGGAGCTGGGCACCACGCCGGACACGTACCGGCTCATTCACGTGCACCAGAACGTGCCCGGCGTGCTCCGCGACGTGAACCGCGTCATCGGCGACGCGCAGGCCAACATCCACGCGCAGGTGCTCTCGACCAACGCGGAGATCGGCTACCTCGTCATCGACCTCGACGCGGCGGTGACGGGGCAGGTGGTCTCTTCGCTCAAGGGCCTGCTCACCACCATCAAGGCCCGCGCGCTGTCGTAAGGCTCGCGGTACGCTCCGCTCCGCGTGGACGCCAAGACCCTCCGAGCCCAGCTCGCCCAAGACCCGAAGACGCCGCGCCGCGCCAAAGAGGCCGGCCTTTCGATCGACGCGTACCTCGACGCCGCTACCGCCGACGCGCTCGCTGGCAAGCCGGACGAGACGTTCAGCGACTGGGACTGGGACGGAGACGAAGACCCGGACGAGCCCGTCGACTTCGAAGCCTTCGATCGCGAGTACGACGAAGCGGAGCGACGGGGCGGTTCGCCAGCAGCCGCGCCGCCCACCCGGCCGCCGTCCGATCGGTTCTCGTCGGGCAAGGGGCGCCCGGCGTTGGTTCGGCCGCCAGCCACAGGCCCGGCGAATCTGCAAGGTAGTCAAGGCGGCGCCTCGCAGCGGGTGGCCCCGACGAAGAAGCCGGGGTCCCACGGGTGAGCGGAAAAGGCGTGTAGCGTCTGCCGCGTTCGCCTTTCCCCAAAAGCAACAGGAGTCCCTCCATGGTCGTCCGCCGCAGCCAAGCCCGCTCCACCGTCGCTCCCCGTCGCGCCCGCGGGGCGTCGAGCACGCGCGTTCGCCGCCCCAAGAACGGCGGGACGCGGCGCGCCGCAGGCTCCAAGTTTCCGCGCCGCACCCCGAACGTCAACGCGCCCCCGCCGCCGGTGTCCGGCGAAGCGCGCCTGCAGGGCAAGAGCCGCCAGGCGTTCGGCATTGGCCCCGAGGCCGGCGCGAAGATGGATCGGCTGCTCGACACCGCGCGGCAGTTTCGGTCCGGCAACAAGCCGCAGGGGGTCTGCTACCGCTTCGTGAAGCACTACCTCAAGCAGGCTGGCAGCGGCGCCATGGTGGACGAGCTCGTGGATCAGAAGAAGGGCGGGCGGGCGCGGGACTTCGCGGACTACTTCAACAAGCACCCGGATCGGCTGGCGGCGCACGGCTACCGCAAGCTGCCGGCAGGCACGAACCCGTTCGACGCGCCGAAGGGGGCCATCGTCGTCGTCGCCCCGCGCTCACCGGGCACCAGACACAAAACAGCCGGCGACATCACCGTGGCCACGGGGCAAGGCACCTTCGTCAACGACGGCGTCATGCGCTACGGGGGCGATCGCAGCTTCTTCGATCGCAAGCCGGGTCAGGTGCTCGGCATCTACGTGCCGGCCAACTGAGGCAGCACCTTGCCCGGGTTGAGAATGCCGCGGGGATCGAGCGCGGCCTTGAGCGCCCGCATCACCGCCAGCTCCTCCTTCGTGCGCGAGTAGTGCACGAAGTCCTTCTTGAGCAGGCCAAGGCCGTGCTCGGCGCTGATGCTGCCCTGGTGCCGCTGCACGAGGCGGAACATGTCGTCGTCCAGCGCGTGGGTGCGCGCGAGGAACGCGCCTTTGTCCATGCCGTCGGGCTTCATGACGTTGACGTGCAGGTTCCCGTCGCCGATGTGGCCGAACAGGCACAGCTCGAAGCCCTGGTACTCGGCGTCGAGCAGCGCCTCGAGGGCCGCGCAGAACGCGCGCAGCCCGGCGATCGGCAGGGCGATGTCGTTCTTGTGCGGCAGCCCGGTCGCCGACAACGACTCGCTGATGCCTTCGCGCAGGGTCCACAGCGTGCGTGCCTGGCCTTCGTCCTGCGCGAGCACGCCGTCTTGCACGGCGCCCTCGTCGAACAGGCCTGACAGCCAGCCGTCCAGCGAGCCGGGCAGCGGGTCTTCCACCTCGAGCAACACGTAGTGGGACGACGGCGCGTCGAACGGCGGCCGCACCGAGCGGTGGCGCTCGAGGCGCTGGGCGCAGGCCTGCGTGAAGAATTCGAACGCCATGATCGTGAACGGCCCTCGGCGGGCGCGTTCGAACAGCGCCAGCACCGCGTCCAGGCTGTCCACCGCGAAGAGGAACACGCTGACCGCGCGGGGCAGGCGCGTCAGCTTGAGCGTGGCCTCGGTGATGACGCCCAGAATGCCCTCCGACCCGATGAAGAGCTGGCGAAGATCGACGCCGGTGTTGTTCTTCTCGAGCGCGCCGTTGAGCTCCAGCACCTGCCCCGTGCCGGTGACCACCGTGAGCCCCAGCACCCAGTGCCGCGTCAGCCCGTAGCGAATCACCCGCACGCCGCCCGCATTCGTGGCGATGTTCCCGCCCACCTGGCTGCTGCCCTTCGACGCGAAGTCCACCGGCCAGAAGAGCCCGGCGGCCGCGCAGTGGGCGTGGACCTGCTCGGTGATGGCTCCGGCTTCGACGCGCACCGTCAGCGCCAGCGGGTCGACGGGACCCATTGCGCGCAGGCGCTCGAGCGACAGCACTACCTCGCCGTTGGCCGCCACCGCGCCCCCCGCGAGCCCCGTGCGGCCGCCGCTGGGGACGACGGGCACCTTCGCGTCGTGGCACAGGGCGACCACCTTGCTGACGGTCGCGGTGCTGCGCGGGCGAACGAGCAGCGCCGGGTTGGGCGTGAACACCCGCGTCCAGTCTTTGCCGTAGGTCGCGAGGTCCTGCGCGTCGTCCGACGACAGGGCAGGCTCCAGCGCGTCGAGCGCCTGGCGGAATCCCGAGGGGAGCGGCGGTAGGGCCATGTGAGCCTTACAGCACGTGGACCAACGCCTCGGAAACGCTGATCTTGGCTGCGGCGTGAAGGTCGTGGGGCAGGTGTCTCGATTGACTCGCGGGCGTGGCCGGCCGCAGGCCCTTACACTCGGCAGGTCTTGCGCTCGACGCCCTCACGCATCGAAGCCTCGTGGCGTGCGTTCGGTGACTGGCTCAACGCCGTCGCGGACCGCATCGCGCCGCCCCGAGAGACGGACGTCCCCGGCGAGCTCGAGCGCGTGCGCTTCATCGTCCTGTGCTGGCTCATCGGCGGCGTCGTCGTCGTCGTGTTCGGCGTGTTGAACGCGACCAACGGCCTGTGGGGGCAGTTCGCGCTGCAGGTGGCCGGGCTCCCGTTGGGGGCCGTGGCGCTCGGCATTCTGCGGCGCTCGCGCAACAGCGAGCTGGCCGGGCAGCTGTCGCTCGCGACGATGACGCTGTGCTTCGCGCTGGGCGGGCTCATGCAAACGCCGCTCGAGCCCACGACGGTCATGTTCACCGCCTTGGTTCCGATGATCGCCCTGTACTTCCTGGACCTGCGCTGGGCCTTCGTGTGGACGCTCATCACCATCGCCGTCGGCGTCACGGTGTTGGCCCTGGGCAGCCACGGCGTCACCGTCAAGCAGGCCGACCCTGCGCCGGGCCTGACCATGGCGCTCAACTTCGTCTTCATGGTCGTGGTGGCCGTGGCGTTCATCGCCGTGTTCGCCCGCCAGCGCGACCGCGCCATGGAATCGGTGCGCCGGGCCGACCGCGCCAAGTCCGCCTTCCTGGCGAACGTGAGCCACGAGATTCGAACGCCCATGAACGGCGTGTTGGGCATGGCCGAGCTCATGCTGAACGAGCCCATGGATCCCGCTCAGCGCGAGCGGCTGGCGGTGGTGCTGCGCTCCGGCCAGGGCATGGTCTCGCTCATCAACGACCTGCTGGACCTGACGAAGATCGAAGCCGGCAAGCTCGAGCCCGAGCCCGCGCCGCTCGACCTGTACCGACTGCTCGGTGACATCGAGACGCTCTTCCGCCCGCTCGCGCAGCGTAAAGGTCTCACGCTCGTCGTCCACGTCGAGAAGGACGTGCCGCGCACGGTGGTCGGTGACGGGCTGCGCCTGCGCCAGGTGCTCAGCAACCTGGTGTCCAACGCCATCAAGTTCACCGACGCAGGAGAGGTGGGGTTGCGGCTTTCGAAGGGTGCGCACCCCGGCAGCGTGGCGTTCGCGGTCAAAGACACGGGCGCCGGCATTCCCGACGAGCACCAGGCGCGGCTGTTTCGCGCCTTCGAACAGCTCGACGTCTCGACGACGCGGCGCCATGGCGGCACCGGGCTGGGGCTGACGCTGTCCAAAGAGCTGGTGGCGCTGCTCGGCGGCTCCCTGGCGCTCACCAGCGAGTTGGGCAAGGGCGCGCAGTTCAGCTTCGAGCTGCCGCTGCCTGGGTCCGACGTCGCCCTCGAGCCCGAGCCTGCGACGCAGCTCCCGCCGCCGACCTCGCCGCTCCCCGCCCTCGTGGTCGACGACAACCCCATCAACCTCCGTGTCGCCAAGAGCATGATGGAGCGCTTCGGCTGGACGGTGGAGACGGCGCAGAACGGCAAGGAAGCGCTGATGGCGATGAGCACGAAGCGCTTCGCGGTGGTCCTCATGGACTGCCACATGCCGGAGATGGACGGCTTCGAAGCCACCGCCCGCATCCGCACGCTCGAAGGCCCGGCCGGCGCCACCCCGATCCTCGCCATCACCGCGTCCGCCTTGCCCGAGGACCTCGAAGCCTGCCGCAAGGTGGGCATGAACGACTGCCTGGCCAAGCCCGTCACCATGGACCGGCTGCGCGACGCGCTCAGCCGCCTGCTGCCGGCGGCCCCGCAAACTCCGTGACGGCGCCGACGTTGGCGGCCATGGTGCCACGCCGACATGGAACGAACGTTTCGGTACACGGTCCACGCCGAGCTCGACACCCAGGCGGTGGCTGACGAGTGGGTGGCCTGGCTCGAGCACGGCCACTTGGATGACGTGCGCCGGGGCGGCGCGAGCTGGGCAGAGGTCGTGCAACTGGACACCGCGGACGGCGCGCTGCGCTTCGAAGCCCGGTACGACTTTCCTTCTCGCGAGACCTTCGCTCGGTACGAAGCCACCGCGGCGCCGGCGCTCCGGGCCGAAGGCCTGACCAAGTTCCCGGCGAGCCGCGGCGTGCGGCTGACGCGCTCCACCGGCGTGGTGCTCGTGACGAAGGGTCGCTGAAGGTGCGGCGAGCTGCGCTGTGGGCCACTGTCGTCTGCGGCGCGCTGCTCGGGTGCAGGGCGACGCCCAAGGACGGGCTGAGGGTCGCCGCGGCGTCGGACTTGGCGCGGGTCCTGCCGTCGCTGACTGAGGCCCAGCTGCTGCCGGCCGCGAGCGTCAGCTACGGCTCGTCGGGCCTCTTGGCGCGCCAGCTGACTCAGGGCGCGCCGTTCGACGTGTTCCTGTCCGCCGACGCCGCCTTGGTGGAGCGGCTCGCCGCGGACGGCACCTGCGAGCGCGCCACCGTGCGCCAGTACGCGCGCGGTCGCCTCGTCGCGGTGGGCGTCGACGGGGCCCAGGAGCTGGCGACAGCGCTCTCGGCCACGCGCGTGAAGCACCTGGCCGTGGCCAACCCTGCGCACGCCCCGTACGGCCGCGCGGCGGTGCAGGTGCTCAGCCGGCTGGGCGTCGAAGCGGCGACGCGGGACCGCCTCGTCTACGCCGACAACGTGCAGCAGGCGCTGCGCTTCGTGGAGTCGGGGAACGCCGACGTGGGGCTGGTGGCGAAGAGCCTGGTGCTGGGGCCCGGCGGCGGCGCGCGCGCCTTCGTGGACGTGCCCGAAGCACTGCACGATCCACTGCACCAAGCGGCGGTGGCCTGCGGTCCGGCCCGCGCTGAAGCGGCCGCCTTCGTGGAAGCGCTCGTGGGAGCCCCGGCGCAGGCGCTGCTCGCCCAGTTCGGCTTCGAGCCGGGGGAGCCTGCACGGTGAACCTCGCGCCCGTCTGGCTGTCGCTGAAGGTGGCGTTGCCCGCGGTCGCGGCGGCGACGGTGGTGGGTGTCCTCGCGGCCGAGTGGGTGTCCCGTGGGCGCCGTGGCGTGGCAGTCGTGGTCGACGCGCTGGTGGTCGCGCCGCTCGTGTTTCCACCGACGGTGCTCGGCTACTACCTGCTGGTGCTGCTGGGCCGATTCAGCCCGCTGGGCCGCGCGTGGGAAGGTGTGTTCGGCGCGCCGCTCGTCTTCAGCTTCGGCGGCGCGGTCGTCGCCGCGTTCGTCACGTCGCTCCCGCTGGTGCTCCAAGCCGCGCGCTCGGCGCTGGACGACGTGGAGCCCCGGCTGGTGCAGGTGGCGCGCACCCTCGGCGCGTCTCCCTGGCAGGCCTTCTGGCGCGTCAAGCTGCCGCTGGCGTCGAAGGGGCTCCTCGGCGGCGTGTTCTTGGGCTTCGCCCGGGCGCTCGGAGACTTCGGCGTGACGCTCATGGTGGCCGGCAATCAACCGGGGCGCACGCAGACGGCGGCGCTCGCCATCTACGACGCGCTCCAGGCCGGCCACGACGACGAAGCGCTGGCGCTGGTGGCCGTCATGACCACCGTGTCGCTGGCGGTGGTGCTGCTGGCGTCCGCGCTCGGCCGAGGACGAGGCGCTCATGCCCGCTGAGGCGCTCGCGGTGCAGGTGCGCGCGCAGCGCGGCGCCTTCATGTTGGACGTGGCCTTCGAACTGCCGCCAGGGCTGAGCGCGCTCGTCGGGCCGTCGGGCAGCGGGAAGACGACGACGCTCGAGGTGCTGGCTGGCCTCGGGGACGCCGTGGGGACGATTCGCTTGGGCGCCGCGGTGTGGCTCGACTCTTCGAGCGGCCGCCACGTGCCTGCGGAGCGGCGTCGCGTCGGCGTCGTCTTCCAGGCCCCGGCGCTCTTCCCGCACCTGTCGGTCGACGAGAACGTCGCCTTCGGAGCGCGTGGCGAGGACGTGGGGCGGTGGTTCGAGCGGCTGGGCCTGGCGCACCTGCGTGGTCGCCGCGTGCAGGGGCTCTCTGGCGGTGAGGCGCAGCGGGTGGCGCTCGCGCGCGCGTGCGCCAGTCACCCCAGCGTGCTGCTGCTCGACGAGCCGTTCGCCGCGCTCGACGTGAGCCTGCGCGAGGTGCTCGGCCGCGAGGTGAAGGCCCTGGTCGACGAGCTGGGCGTGCCCGCGCTGCTGGTGACGCACGACGAGGCCGAGGCGAAGCGGTTGGCCGCGCGGGTGCTTCGCCTGGCTGACGGCAGGCTTCAGGGCTGAGGACCGCTCACCTCAGCGGGGCGCTGCCCCTGAAGCGCCGCGTGCCAGGGAGGTCATGCTTCAAAGACACGGCGAAGGTTTTCCCGTCGCCCAAGAAAGCCTGAACGTCGAGCAGGGTTGACTGTCGCTCCGTCCTGCCGCCAAGTCGCGCGCCATGTCCGCGCGCGCCCAGAGCTACCCGGTCCTCCTCAGCCACGTCGACGTCGAGAGCCCCCAGGCGCAGGCCCACCGCGCTCAGAACCTCACGCTGGTGGCGGGGCTCGACGACGCGCTGGCCAAGTCTCGAGTCGGCGGCGGGCCCAAGTACGCCGACCGGCACGTGGCCAAGGGCAAGCTGCTGCCGCGGCAGCGCGTGGAGCTGCTGCTCGACCGCGACTCCCCGTTCCTCGAGCTGTGCGCGCTGGCCGGCCACGACGTCGACGGGCACTCGACGGGCGCGGCGATCATCGGCGGCGTCGGCGTGGTGTCCGGCGTCGAGTGCCTCATCACCGCCAACGACGCGACGGTGAAGGGCGGGGCGGTCTCGGAGTTGGGCGTCGCCAAGACGCGGCGGCTGGCCGAAGTCGCGCTGTCCAACCGGCTGCCCAGCATCAACCTCACCGAGTCGGCCGGCGCGGACCTGCCCAACCAGGACCGCATCTTCGTGCCCGGGGGCGCGGCATTTCGCGATCTGACCCGGAAGAGCGAGCAGAAGCTGCCCACCGTCACGGTCGTCTTCGGCTCGTCGACCGCCGGCGGCGCCTACGTGCCGGGCCTGAGCGACTACGCGATCTTCGTGAAGGACCAGGCCACGGTGTACCTGGGCGGCCCGCCGCTGGTGAAGATGGCGACCGGCGAAGAGGTCGACGACGAGAGCCTGGGCGGCGCGCACATGCACAGCACGGTGTCCGGCGTGTCCGACTTCTTGGCTGAGAACGAGCTCGACGCGCTGCGGCTGGCCAGAGAGGTCGTCGCGCACCTGGACTGGCGCAAGGGCGCCGCCGCGCTGCCTCGGCAGGTGCTCCCGCCTCGGTACGCCGCCGACGAGCTCCTGTCGATCGTCCCGGCCGACCCGCGCGTGCCGTTCGACCCGCGGGAGGTGATCGCCCGGCTCGTGGACGACTCTCGCTTCTCGGAGTTCAAGCCGCTCTACGGCAACACGCTCGTCTGCGGCTGGGCGCACCTGCACGGCTACCCCGTCGGCATCCTCGCCAACCACGGCATCCTCTTCAGCGAGTCGGCCAACAAGGGCGCGCAGTTCATCGCGCTGTGCAACCAGGCCAACGTGCCGCTGCTCTTCTTGCAGAACATCACCGGCTTCATGGTGGGCAAGAGCTACGAGCAGGGCGGCATCATCAAGCACGGGGCCAAGCTCATCAACGCGGTGTCCAACAGCACGGTGCCGGCGATCACCATCATGATGGGGGCGAGCTACGGCGCCGGGAACTACGCCATGTGCGGCCGCGCGTACGAGCCGCGCTTCCTCTTCACCTGGCCCATGCACCGCATCGCCGTCATGGGCGGCAAGCAGCTGGCCGGGGTGCTCGATCTCATTCAGCGCGGCGCGGCGCAGAAGCGCGGCGAGGCGGTCGACGAAGAGGCGCTGGCAGGCATGAAGAACCTGCTCGAACTCCAGCTCGATCAGCAGTCGAGCGCGCTCTACGCCACGGCTCGCCTCTGGGACGACGGCGTCATCGACCCGCGCGACACCCGCACCGTCGTCGCGCTCTCGCTCTCGGCGGCGTACTCGCGGGCCTTCGACGGCAGCACCAGCTGGGGCGTCTTCCGCCACTAAAGCCAGGCGCCAACCACCATGACTCGACCTCTGAACACCGTCCTCGTCGCCAACCGCGGAGAGATCGCCCTGCGCGTCATGCGCACCTGCGCTCGGCTGGGCCTGGGCACCGTCGCCGTCTTCAGCGACGCCGACCGTGACGCGCCCTTCGTTCACTTCGCGGACGCGGCGGTGCGCCTGGGGCCAGCTGCGGCCCAGGACTCGTACCTGAACGTGGCGGCGATCCTCGCTGCCGCGCAGAAGACCGGCGCCGACGCCGTACACCCGGGCTTCGGGTTCCTGTCCGAGAACGCCGACTTCGCGCAGGCCTGCGTCGATGCGGGCCTCACCTTCATCGGCCCCAAGCCGGCGGCCATTCGCGCCATGGGCCTCAAGCGCGAAGCCAAGGCGCTCGTCGCGCGGCATGGCGTGCCGCTCTTGCCCGGCTACGACGGAGCCGATCAGTCGGACGCGGCGCTGGCGCAGCAGGCCAAGGCCGTCGGCTTCCCCGTCATTCTCAAGCCGAGCGCGGGCGGGGGCGGCAAGGGCATGCGCGTGGTGCGCGGCGCAGACGAGCTGCCGGCCGCGCTGGAGTCCGGTCGCCGCGAGGCGCAGGGAGCGTTCGGCGACGCCACGCTCATTCTCGAGAAGTACCTGGAGCGCCCGCGGCACGTCGAGGTGCAGGTGCTGGGGGACGCGCACGGGAACGTCGTGCACCTCTTCGAGCGCGAGTGCTCCATTCAGCGGCGGCACCAGAAGGTCGTCGAAGAGACGCCGTCTGCTGCGCTGTCGGCGGCGCTGCGCGAGGCCATGGGCGCGGCCGCGGTCACGGTGGCCAAGGCGATCGGCTACACGAACGCGGGCACCGTCGAGTTCCTGCTGGACGACGGGAAGTTCTACTTCTCGGAGATGAACACGCGGCTCCAGGTCGAGCACCGCGTCACCGAGCAGGTCGTGGGCTTGGACTTGGTCGAGCAGCAGCTGCGCGTCGCGCGCGGCGAGCGGCTGGCCTTCACGCAGGGGGAGCTGCGCCAGAAGGGGCACGCCGTGCAGGTGCGGCTCTACGCGGAGGATCCACGGAGCGGCTACTTCCCCAGCACCGGCACCGTGCTCGACTGGGCCGAGCCGTCGCTCGGCGGCGTGCTGGTGGACTCGGGCGTGGAGGCGGGGCTCGAGGTGAGCCCGCACTACGACCCCATGCTCGCCAAGCTGATCGCCTGGGGGGAAGACCGCGCGCAGGCCACCGCGACGCTGCGGCGGGCGCTCCGGCAGCTCTGTGCGCTCGGCGTGACGACGAACCGGAGCCTCTTGGTGCGGCTGTTGGGGCACCCGGCCTACGTCGACGGGCGGCTCCACACGCAGTTCCTCGCCGAGCACGCCGCCGAGCTGGTGGTCGGTCCGACGGACGAGCAGCTGCGCCTCGCGCTGGCGTCAGCGGTGGCGCACGGCGTAGGCGAGCGCGCGCGGCTGCCCAGCCCAGTGCCCGACGTGCCTTCGGGGTTTCGGAACAACCGCGTCGTCGATCAGCAGCAGGCTTTCGTCGTCGAGGGTCAGGAGCGCAAGCTCACCTACCGCGTGGACGGTGACGTGCTGACGGTGGCGCTCGTGGGCGAAGCGCCGAGGACGTACCGAGTGGGGCGCAGCGAAGGCCCGGGGCTCTGGCTCGAGGGGGCGGACGGCGTGGTGTACCGGCCGCGAGTCGTCAGCGAAGGAGAGCAGACGTTCGTGTACCTGCCCGACGTCGACGTCACGCTGACCGAGGTGCCGCGCTTCCCGAAGCCCGCCGACGCCGCCGCTCGCGGAGGCTTCATCGCGCCGATGCCGGGCAAGGTGCTGCGGCTGCTCGTGCGCGAAGGCGACGTGGTGAAGAAGGGCCAACCGCTGGTGGTGCTCGAGGCGATGAAGATGGAGCAGACGTCGGTCAGCCCCATCGACGGGACGGTCAGCCGCGTGCTGGTGAAGGAAGGCCAGCAGGTGACGGCGGGGCAGGCACTGCTGTCGGTCGAGCCGACCAGCCCTTGAGGGCCGGCTCACTCGCGGCTTCGAGGCTTACGGCCTGAGGCACAGGCAGTTCATGTCCAAGCCCTGGTTGCCTGCCACGTGAAAGCAGCCGCCGCCCACACAGGGCCCCGTGCCGCCGCCGAACGAGGCGCTGGTGCAGAAGGTGTGGCAGCTCACCGTGCCGTTGTTGCCCGGCTTCAGGAAGATCTTGAGGCCGTTGACTGCCTGGGAATCCGTGGCCAGCCCCGCGGTGTTGGCGGCGTTCGCATTCTGCACGCGCACGTCCGTGCCGTCGTAGGTGAAGCGCCCGCCGGTGAGGCCGGCCCGGGCGGCCTGGCGGTACACGGCCTCGAAGTTCGAGTTCACCTCGTCCGCGCGCGCCGGCGCGTCGCCAGCGAAGCAGTACAGGTCTCCGCGCACGCACGCGAAGGGGTTGGCCGGAGCCGCGAGCGCCACGGTCGTCCCGACGGCGACGGCGAGCACCGCCGCCAAGAGCACGCGCCGCTCCCGCCTCCGCGCGCGAGCGAGCTGTTCTTCCAGCGCGGCCAGGCGCATGTCGAAGGAGGTCGGGTGCGGTTCCATGGTCGCGTCTCCGTGGTTCGTCGTTTCGAGCTCGAGCAGCGGGCCCGCGGTCTTGACTCAACTCAAGGGCCCTCACAAGGGCCCGCGCCTCACGCCGGCTCCGGCGCGACCTCCAGCGCCGCCGTCACCAGCGGGTGCGTCGCCGCCGCCTTGCGCCAGATGGCGTAGATGGGGAACACCGCCGCCGGTCGCTCGAGCCGCTGCGCGACGACGCCGGCGATGCGGGGCGGGTGGCCGGTCAGCATCGGCACCAGCGAGAAGCCCAAGCCCGCCGCCACGAAGCCCATGATGGTGTCCGCCGAGTCTCCGGCGAACGCTTCGGTCGGCTGGACGCCGTGCTGCTTGAGCGCCTCGAGCTGCAGCGCCTTGAGCGTGCGATCCGAGTGGTACGCGATGAAGGGCACCTCCGCGAGCGCGGCCAGGCTCAGCTTGCCCTTCTGCGCATACGGCCCGTGGGTGGGCGCGACGATCCACGCTTCGGTGCGCGCCACTTCCTTGACCACCAGGTCCATGGGCACGTCGGGGATCCAGTCGACGATGAGGTCCGTGTCTCCGCCGCGCAGCAGGTTCAAGTCGACGGCGCGCAGCTCGGTCAGCGCCACGCGAATCTCCGGCCGCTTGGACTGGAGCCGGCGCAGCCACTCCGGCAGGAAGTAGCGCAGCAGCAGCCCACCGGAGTGAATGCGCAGCGTCCCGCCGATGACGCCGCCCCGCACCCGCGCGTCCACCGCCCCCAAGCTCTCGTAGAACGGCGCGAAGGCGTCCCACAGCAGCTGCCCGCGCGGTGTGAGCACCACCTTGTCCTTGCCGACGCGTTCGAACAGCCGCACGCCCAAGTCTTCCTCGAGCCGGCGCACCTGCTGGTACACGCCCGGCTGGGTGATGGGGTACGGGAA
This sequence comes from Myxococcaceae bacterium, assembly GCA_022842905.1. Taxonomy (GTDB): domain Bacteria; phylum Myxococcota; class Myxococcia; order Myxococcales; family Myxococcaceae; genus JALHOS01. The sequence goes on from JALHOS010000119.1 coordinate 16,816, forward strand.
CGCCCGGGCCGCGCGCGCGTAGCCCTGCAGCTTGGCCACCCAGTAGAAGCCTTCGAGCCGCTGCAGGTTCATGGCGCCTTCGTCAGCGCCCCGAGCCACCCTTCGGCGAAGGTGCGCGCCGCGTCCACGCTGTCCTTGCCTGCGCGGAAGCAGAGCTTCCACCACCTCGGCTTGGCTTCGAGCGCCTTGTCCTGGAAGACCTGCAGGCCGCCCTGAGGCTTGAGCTTCGCGTCCCACGGCATCGCCTTCGTCTCGGCGAGGAACGTCTTGAGCACCTGGGCGAGCTTGGTGGGCACCTGCTTGAGCGCCTCGGCGCGCTGGGCTTCCCACAGCGCCTGCGCCTGCTTCCACTGGTCGCGACCCGCCTTCAGGTTCGACCGAGCCTGCTGCAGCTGCGCGGCCATGTCCTTCTTCATCTGTTCGAATGCCTTCTTCACCTGCGCGTGCTGCTCCTTGGGAACGCCTACCAACATGTCGTCGACCTTCATCGCCGCCTGCTGCTTCTCGGCTTCGGCCAGCTCGTCCTCGGGGTTCCTCGGCGGGGCATCGACGGCCAGCGCCGCGACGGCGTTTCGACCGGCCCCGGAGTCCAGAAACGCGCGCGTCGCGCCCAGCGCCGCCTTGAGCAGCGCCACGCGGGCCTGCGGGGACAGCGCCTTCAAGTCCTTCGACGCCAGGCTGGCCGGCGAGCTCGCGGCGTCCAAGCCCCGGTGTGCCACCTGCACCGCGGCGTCTTCGAGCGCCTTTCGATCGACGCCGTGCGTGGCGAGCTCGTCGGCGGCCAACACCGCGGTGGTGCAGCACACGGCGAGGGTCAGGGCGTACCTGGCTGGGCTCATGAGCGCGCACCATACAGCGGCTCCACGGCGCGAACGGCCGCGTGTCCATGAGCTTCCCTTGGGGTGGCGAGTCGTTTGGCTTTCCCGCGCATATTCGTCGCTTTCGAGGGGGCCGGTTCCGTGGAATACGGCTGCCGTGTCCGCGACAGTGATTGGTGTTCCGAAGGAGACGGCGGCCCTCGAGAAGCGCGTCGCCGCCACGCCCGAGTCGGTGGCGAAGCTGGTGGCGCGAGGGCTTCAGGTGAAGGTCGAACACGGCGCGGGGCAGGGCGCCGGCTTCGACGACGCCGCGTACGAGAAGGCCGGCGCGAAGGTGGTGCCCGGCGACGAGGCCTGGGGCAGCCCCTGGGTCTTCAAGGTCCGCCCGCCGGCCATCGCCGAGTGCGGTCGGCTGGCCGAAGGCGCCACGCTGGTGTCCTTGCTCCAGGCCGAGCGCACGCCGGGCCTGCTCGAGGCGCTCATGGCGCGCAAGGTGACGGTGCTCGCGCTGGAGAAGATCCCCCGCGTCACCCGCGCCCAGAAGATGGACGTGCTCTCGTCGCAGGCGAACCTCTCCGGCTACCGCGCGGTGCTGGAGGCGGCCACGGTGCTCGGCGGCTTCTTGGGCCCGCAGGTGACGGCCGCTGGGTCCACACCTCCGGCCAAGGTGCTCATCATCGGCGCCGGGGTCGCGGGGCTCGCCGCGATCGGCGCGGCGCGGGC
>JALHOS010000120.1 GCA_022842905.1 Myxococcaceae bacterium
CTCGGCGCAGGCCGTCGCTCGTGGCGTGCGCGCGCGGCGGTCGGCGCACGTCCACTCGCGCCGCGCCCCGTGGCTCGGCTACCTCGCGGCGGCCTTCGTCGGTGCGGTGCTCGCTCGGGTGGTGGCGCCGCCGGCTCCTGCTCCGACTCCAGCGCCCGTCGTCGCGCCTGTCTCCGCGGCCCCCGTACAGCTCGCGCAGGCGCTTAACGTCGCGACCGACGAGGTGTCCTTCGAAGTGGAATGGCCCGACAGCCAGCCCGAAACGGAACTCGACGTCTTGGAGGAGCTGCAATGAACGCGACACGACAGCTGAAGCGGTGGAGTCTGGGAGTGGTGGTGCTGGCGAGCTTGGTGGCGCTCGCGGGACCGCCCAAGGGTGGCGGTCCGAAGGGGCCGCCGAGCGACGACGAGCGCGAAGCGGGCATGCGCAAGATGCACATGCTCGCGGTGGTGGGCATCGCCGACGCGCTGGGGTTGTCCGACGCCGAAGCACTCAAGCTGGGCGACAAGCTCAAGGCCTTCGAAGAGCGCCGCCGGCCGCTGCGCGAAGGCATGCACGAGGCGATGAAGACGCTCAAGGCCGCCGCCGACGGTGACGCGCAGGCGCTGCCGCAGGTCGACGCGGCGATCGCCAAGGTGCTCGACACCCGCGCACAGCTGGCCGCCATCGACAAAGACTTGTTCCAGGCGCTCGGGGCGGGGCAGCCACCGGAGAAGCGCGCCAAGCTCGCCCTGTTCCTGGCCAAGTTCCACCGCGAAGCCCAGCAGATGCGGGGGCACCGCGAAGGGCGCCACTTCGGCCGCGACTAGGCCATGGTCAGCGGCCCGGTGCAGAACGCCGGGTCGCCGAAGCTCGACGCGTCGCCGCCCAGCGCGCGCAGCATGGCGAGCAGCAGGTTGTTGTGCGGCTGGCCGGTGAAGCGCAGCGCGCGGCCCATGGCCCAGCCCGCGCCGTGCCCGGCCACCAGGAACGGCATGTCTTCGTGGTTGTGCAGGTTGCCGCGGGCCACGTCGCTGCCCAAGAAGACGAGCGTGTGGTCCAGCAGGCTGCCCACGCTGTCCGGCGTGTCGCGCAGCGCCGTGAGGAAGTACGCCAGCTGTTCCACCACCCAGCGGTCCCGGTTGGCGAGCGCGGCACGCTGCGGGTCACCGTCGCCGTAGTGGGACAGGTTGTGCACGCCGCTCGTCACGCCGCAGAACGGCATGGCGATGTGGTTCTTCGCGTCGGAGAACATGACCGTCCCCAGCCGCGTCGTGTCACACGCGAAGGCCACGGTGAGCAGGTCCAGGTGCAGCCGCGCGGCGTCGGGCATGGCCGCCTCGCTCGCGTAGTTCATGGCCGGCGGTCGCGCAGGCTGTCGGCAGCGCGAAGGTGTGGTGCCGGGCTGCGTCGTCAGCCGAACCTCGAGCTCGCGGACCTTCGTGGCGTGAGCGTCCAGCCGCATGCGCTCACTGGACGCCACGCGCCGCTTGAGCGCGTTGAACTGCGAGAGCACCGAGTCGAGGATGCTGGCGCGCTTGAGCTGAATGCCTTCCAGCATCTGCGGGGGCGTGCCCGAGTCCATGAACAACGTGCGGAAGGTCTGCTGCGGGTCGTTCTCGGGCAACAGCGGCTGGCTGTCTCCCGCGTAGCTCAGCGCGCCGGACACGTCGCGCTCGCGGGCGTACACGCCCAGCTGCAGGCTCGGCACCCGCGTGCCCTGGCCCAGCACGCCGACCAGCGTCTGGTCCAAGCTCGCGCCCTTCGCCCAGCCGGCGCGGGTGCCGTCGTTGCCGACGAAACTCCCCGCGGCCAGCTTCGCGCCCGTCAACATCGCGCCCAGGCCCCGCTGGTGCTGCTCACCTTCGCCCTGCACCGCGACCGCGGAGTTCAGCCCGGACAGGAACAGCACGTGCTCCTTGAGCGGGGCCAAGGGCGCGTGGCTCGTGTTCAGCGTGAAGTCCGTCGGTGTGCGCACCGTGGGGAACCACGACGGCGTGTAGACGCCGTTGGCCATGTACAGGCCCACGAAGCGCTTGGACGGCGGCGGCGGCTCGGCCCACGCCACCGACGGCAGGAAGGGCAGGGCGAGCACCACGCCGCCGGCCTTGAGGACCGCGCGACGGGACGGCTGGGACACGCGCTTCATGGCCACACCTCGGGGGTCTCCCGCGTCCTGAAGGACGCGCTCAGAACGATCGACAGCTCGAGGTCCTTGAACTTGCCGCCGCTGGCGAAGAACGCTTCCTGCGCGGCCTTCACGCTGCACTCGTCTTCTTTCCCGTCGGCGCGGCCCAGCGCGAAGCGCACGAAGTGAGACGCCATGCAGTCGTGCACCTGGCGGCTGCCCGCCAGGCGCCCCGCCAGCGTCGCCACGTTCGTGTAGGGGCCCAGCAGCGCGCTGTCCCTCGCGCCGATGATGTCGCCGCTCGCGTCCACGGGCTTGCCGTTGTCCAGGTCTCGGCGCACGCCCAGGCCGTCGTAGTGCTCGAAGCCGAAGCCCACCGCGTCAATGAGCCGGTGACACCCCGCGCAGGACGGATCCGCCGAGTGCTGTGAGAAGCGCTCCCGCGTCGTCATGTCGGCGCGCAGCGGCGGCGCGGTGATGGCGACCCCACCCGGCGGCGGAGGCGGCGGCTGACACATGAGCTTCTCGAGCACGAAGATGCCGCGGCGAATTGGCGAGCTCTGGTCCGGGCCGGCCAGCCGCGCCAGGAAGCCCGGCTGCGTCAGCACCCCCACGCGCTCCTGCGAAGGCATGGTCAGCGCGGTGAAAGTCGGGACTCCCGGCGTCGTCGCGTAGGCCCCCATCTTGTCGTCGACGAAGAGCGTGGGCGACGTCAGCAGCGCCGGCAGCGTGCCTTCACGGCTGGCGATCTGCGCGAGGTACAGCTCGAAGGACTTCTGCACCGAGGCGGCCAGGCCGGGGTTCCAGCTCGGGTACACCGCGGCGTTCTTCTCGAGCCCGCCGATGTCGCTGGTCCGCAGCAGCTGGTTGAGCACGTAGACGACGCCGTCGGTGGCCTTGGGGTCCGCTAGCAGGCGCCGGGCCTGGGCTTCGAGCCCAGCGGTCTCGAGCAGGTCACCTCGCTCGGCGGCGGCGAGCAGCTCGTCGTCGGGGGCGCTGGCCCAGACGAAGTAGGACAGCTTGGAAGCCAGGTCCCAGCTCGACAGCGGCATGCTGGCCTTGCGTACGTCGGGGTCGCTGCCCACCTCCGTGCGGTACAGGAACTGCGGTGACTGGAGCAGCGCGGCCAGGGTCCACTCCAGCGCCACGTCGAAGCCGTCTCGCGCCAGGGCGTCGCTGAACAGCTTGTTGAGCGCCGCCTTCTCGTCGGCCTCCAGCGTGCGGCGGAAGAGCCGACGCCCGTGCGTCTCGATGAAGCGCAGCCCACAGGCGAGGTCCTGGGTGGCGCAGCTGATCAGCCGGGACTTTCTGTCGCGCACCGCCGCGGCGGCCACCAGCTCAGCCACGTCCAGGTACCGTGCCACCGCGTCCGTCGTCACCTGCAGCACGTCGGCGTTGTTCTCGAAGCCCAGCGCCACCGGCTCCCGGGGCAGGGCGTTTGCGGGGCTGCTGGCGTCGCCGAGCAGATCGCGCACCGTGTTGTTGTACTCGTGCCGCGTCAGCAGCCGCAGCGGCGTGGCGCGGGGCCCTTCGCACACGCCCTTCTCGTCCTTCACCGGCGTCGGCGTCGGATCAGGCTCGATCTTCTTGCAGGCCCCCAGGCCCACACCGCACAAGGCCAGCGTGACGAGCAGCGCGCGTGGGTCCATGGGAGTTCCTTGGGCGCCGGGCATACCACCGGCCTCGGGCGCTCGGGTTGACGCAGATCGACTCAAGCAGGCGAGCACGCGAAACGACCTCGACTCGCGCTTTTTGGGCTACTGCCGGCCACGCCGCCCCGTCGACTCTCCCGACGCCTCACGCGAGGCCTCAGTGTCTAGCAAGGCCTCGGCCTTCAGGCGAGCGGGCCGTGGCGGGCCGCCCCGAACGGGTGCCCTCTACAGGAGCCCGTCACACTGCGAGGGCTTGGGCGAGCCACACGGCTGCTTGAGCAGCGCCCGGGCACAGGCGGCGCGCTTCTCGGCCTTGGCTGGCTCCACCGGCGCTCGCTTGCTGGTGTCCAGGCACTGCTTCGACACGGCCAGGCAGCGGTCCTTGCCGTCCTTTTCACACGCGGTGGCGTGGCACTGCGCGCCTGCCCACAGGTCGCACAGCCAGCGTTCGTTGTAGGTGTTGGGTGCGGTCTGGGTCGACAGCGACACGAAGACGGACAGAGCGGCAGCGAGCATGGGTGAGGACTCTACCGCCGAAATGGGTGCCTCCGAAGTTCTCTGCTACAAGCGGCCGTCGCATGGACGGGGAACTGACGCTCGAAGAGCTCAAGGCGCTGCGCGAAGTGTCCCGCACGCTTGATGATTTGCTCGAGGAAGCGCTCAAGGCGCGCGAGAACTTGGCGCAGACGTTTCGTCGCGTGTTGCCGCCGGTGTGTCGGCTCACCGGCGCCAAGGGCTGCGCGCTGACGACGTTCGACGAAGAGCTGCAGAGCACCACGTTCCACCACGGCGACTTCGGCGGCGTCTTCCCGGGCACGTTGTTGGCGCAGGCGCGCTGGGGCGTGCGGCGGCTCGACGACGGGTCGACGCTCGTCTCGCAGCAGCTGGACGTGGTGGGCATGTCCGTCGGGTCGATCGCGCTGCGCTTCGAGGGCGATCGCACCCCGGACGCCGCGCGCCTCGCTCGCCTGCTCGAGACGGTGGCCGAAGAGCTCGACACGGTGCTGGCCGCGGTCCAGACCGCCGCGGAGAAGCACCAGATCCTCGTCGCCATCAACCACGCGCTGTCCAACCGGGTGTTCGAGGTCGGCATGGACGGCGCGGTGCGCGCGCTCTGTGAGCGGGTGCGGCTGCCCGGGTTCCTGCTGGTGTACCGCGACGCCGTGGACAGCGCGGCGCTCCACTACCGGCAGTACGGCTACGGCCAGCTCGAGTTCGCGTCGAACGGGAAGCGGGGCGAGCGGCTCGACGAGGCGATTCGCCAGCACGGCCCCAACCTCGTCAACTCCCAGGATCACCACCTCAAGGCGCTGCTCGGCGAGCAGAAGGCCGTCGAGGCGGTGCTGATCAGCGGCGTGGCCGACGCGCACGCGCTGGGGAAGATCATGGTCTGGAGCGGCGGCGACGGCTTCTCCGCGTACACCATGGACCTGCTGCGGCTCTTGGCGTCGACGCTCTCGCAGCGGCTCATCGACTACAACCGCGAGCGCATTCACCTGGCGCAGTTCTTCTCGGGGGAGGCGATCGACGCGCTCTTGCGCGATCCCGACTACGAGCGGCGCTACCTGACGCCGCGCGCCGAAGAGGTTGGCATTCTCTTCGCCGACATCAACAGCTTCACCCGCATCTGCGAGCAGGTGCTCGAGCGGCCCGAGCGCATCGGCAAGTTCGTCGACGACTGGTCCGCCGAGGCAGTGCGCATCGTCCACCGGCACGGCGGCGTGTTCGACAAGATGGTCGGCGACTGCGTCATTGGCCTGTGGGGGCCGCCGTTCTTCGACGAGCCCCGGCACGTGCGCGCCGAGAAGGCCGTGCGCGCGGCGATCGACATTCAGCGCTTCACGAAGGACACCATGAGCGCCCACCCGGAGATCTCCCGGCTCTCGGAGCTCATCAACCTGCCCGGCCTGGGCGTGGCGATCGGCGTGAACCTGGCGGCCAGCTTCGTCGGCCAGTTCGGCCCCAACCGGAACTACACCGCGTTCTCCACGGGCATGAACCAGACGGCGCGGCTCCAGTCGCTGGGCGCCTTTCGCGAGACGCTGATCATGGACTCGGTGAAGGTGGCGCTGGGCCAGTCGGCGGACCCGGTCATTCGAAGCCTCACGTACGGGCCGCTGACCGAGACGCCGGTCAAGAACGTCGCGCAGCCCCTGCGCTACTTCGCGCTGACCTGACTTCTTCGGCGGACCTCTTTAGAAGCAGGCCGGCGTGTAGCGCACCGTGACCGTCGCTCCGGCTTGTGGCGGCGCTTGGCCAAAGTCGATCGCGTTGGTGACCGCGTCGAGCCCCGCGTCGGGTGCCGGAATGCCGTCGACGCTGACCGAGATGGGGCGGCTGACCTCCGGGCGATTCGACAGCGGAAAGCGCCGGCGGGCGCCGAACGTGGCTTCGGCGATGCGGGCCAGGTCCTGCGCCCACTGCGTCGTGCAAATCTCGGCGCGCACGCCCCCGGACTGGTCCACCAGCGTGCGGAAGCGGCCCGTGTCCAGCTGGCCTTCGCTCGCGCAGCCGGGCATCGCCGTGAAGGGCCCCACCACGCTGACCGACACGAGGAAGCGCTGCGCGTCGCCTTTGACGCCCAGGAGGCGGTCGACGTACGCGCTCAGCGGCTCGGGCGACTGGTCGATCGCATCGGTGACGATGATGACGCCCAGCGCCGCGTCGGGGCGCAGCAGGCCCGCGTTGGGGCCGTCGATCAAGGGCGGCGTGAGCGCCTTGACGGTGGTGCTCAGCGGCATCTCCATGCCGCTGCCTGACGTGCCCACCAGGACCTTCTCGGCGAAGAGCGCCTGGAGCTGCGGGGTGTCGCGCCGCAGCAGCTTGGGGTTGGTCGGGGTCGACACCAGCCGGCCGCGCGCGCCCGTCACGTCGTCGTCCGTCGTCGTCACCCCGAGCTGAAAGTCCAAGTTGCGGCTCGTCGCGTGGCCGAGGAAGGCGCTGAGGTTGGCCGCCAGCGACGCCTGCTCGTCTTGCATGGAGCACGAGTTGTCGATGGTGAAGAGCAGGTCCGTCTGGGTGACCGCCGGCTGCGTGAAGCGCTCCTCGACGAGAGGTTCCGCCGCCGCCCTCCCGCGGAGCTGCAACGTCAGCTGGCGGCTGGCGCCGGCCACCGACAGCCCCAGGTCGACGGCACCGGTGTGCTGGCCTTCACCCTGCGGCGCGTAGGTCAGCTGAAGCGGCCTGGGCGCCGCGCCAGCCTGGAGCGTGAGGCCCTGCGCTGGGATCGCCGGCGTCGACAGGGCGACAAAAGGTGTCGGGGTCGTCGCCACGGAGTGCAGCGTCACGGGCACGCCACAGGTGTTGTACAGGTAGGCCGTGCGGCTGGCGGTCCTGCAGAAGGGCCGCGTCGCGCCGAAGTCCAGCGTCGAAGGGCTCAGCACGATGCAAGTCGACGCGGTGGCGGTCAGCGGCACGTCCACCTGCCGCCGCGCGACGTCGCTGGTGAAGACGCGCAGTGTGCCCTCGAAGTTCGCGCCGATGGCGGCGTTGGCCGGGACACGGGCGCGCACCGACAGCACCGCGGTCTCGGCGGGGCGGAGGCTGAGCTGCGCCGTTGACGCGGATTCGATCGAGAACACGCTGGCCGTCGTGGTGCTCAGCTCGACGCTGGACAGCGTACAGGCGACGAGGCTCGTGTTGCGCACCGTCACCGTCTGGGTGACGTCCGCGCCCGGAGGGAGCGCGCCGAAGTCGAGCGCCGCGGGCTGCAACGAGACGGTGCACCCGTCACTCGCCCGGCCCTCGGCGGTGAGCCGAATCCGACTCACCGGGCTCACCGCGTCATTCGAATAGACGAGCAGGTCCACCTCTCGCCGGCCGAGCTGTGCGGGCCGGAACGCGACGGTCAGCTCCGCGGAGCTCCCGGCGGTCGCGGGCAAGCCGAGCTCCGGCCGGTAGGTCGACGGGACGTGCACCTGCCAGTCCGTCGTCGGCCCGAGGACTGGCGCGAAGGCGAAGTACGGGAGTTGGCCTCCGCCCCGGCCGAGCAGCAGCGGCGGCGCGGGTGCGGGGTTGCCGACGTTGGTGACGCTCAGCCGCCGCGTCGTCTGGGTGATGACGCCGTTGAGGTACGGGACGACGCCGAAGGCCACGATGCCGCTGGGCGCCAGCCGCAGTCGAGGCCCGCCGCCGCGGCAGGACAGCGCGGCGCTCAACGTGCGCGGTGGCTGGCTCGCGAGCGTCACCCGCAGGGTGCCCGTCAGCGCTCCGGCGGTCGTCGGCGCGCAGCGCACGTCGATCGCGACCGCGCCGCGCGACGGCAACTCGGTGGCGGCCGCGCCGGAGTTGAGGAAGCCCGCGCCCTCGAGCGCGATGGACGAAATGGGCAGCGGCACGCCGGCGCGCGCGCGCAGCGTCACGATGCGGGCGGCTTCCTGCTGGAGCGGCACGTCGCCGAAGTCCACCGTCCTCGGCTCGAGTGTCACCGCGTCGTCGCTGCCCGCGCCGAGGAGCCGCGTGTTCGCCCAGGGGCAGTGGGCGCCGCGGCGCCAGCGCAGCGTCGCGGCGTAGGCCCGCGCTTCTCGGGCCGTGTACTGCACGGGGACTCGCCCGCCGGGCGCCCGCAGGCTCAAAGTGGCCGGGTCGATCGTGAACGCGTCGGCGTCGGCCCCCTCGACGCGCGCCACCTCGAGGCGCTGCTCGCCGGTGGACAGCGCCAGCGGCACCTGCGCGGTCGCGCTGCTCAGCACTGGCAGCTCGCCGAAGTCCACCGACGCCGGGAGCGCGCAGTCGCCGGTGAGCGCCAGACCTTCGAGCGAGAGCCGCAGCGAGCCTTGGTCGGGGCTGGTGCCGTCTGCCTCGAGCTCGAGCGTCGCAGCGTGGCGCCGGTTCGTCTCCGTCGCGTCACCTTCGAGCGGTGGCGAGAACGTGAGCTCGAGCTCACTCTCGGCGCCGGGGTCGAGGTTCGTCAGGGCGGGCAGTGAAGACGTGAATGCCGCGCTGCCGTCGACGAGCGCGAGGGACTTCAGCTGCGCGCTCCCCAGGCCGATGTTGCGGACGCGAACCAACAGCCCGCTCGTCTGCCCCATCGGGGTGTCGGGGAAGGACAGCTGGGCTTCGCGCGCGCCGGTCTCCACGCCGCTCGAGAGCACCCAGACCAGCTCGGCCTTGCGGCTGGCGACGCCCGGGCCGTTGCACGTGCAGCCGCTGAGGACGGCGAACAGCCAGGCGATCGTCCACGCGCGCACGGTGTGCGGAGCGTAACGGCGCGTGTCGTCTCCGGCGAGGTTGCTCGCTGGTTCTCCAGGGGTCCTTTAGTTGTTGGTTGTCTAGGAGGTACATCTGCGGCCGTATCCCACATGGCGCGAAGAGCGCTGGGGTCGGGTCAAGGAAGCTGGCTAACTGCTGCGCAACTGATCTTCTCGCCGCGCGAGAACTACGTTGGGAGCTACACGCACATGTCCATTCAGCGAAACAACTACCGGCCGGCGTCGTCGCTGGACACCATTCAGGCGGGCAAGGGCCTCATCACCAAAGGCCAGGCCGACGCCGGGCCCAACAAGGCCGTCAGCGAGCTGCAGTCGGAGCTCAACGCGTGGCTCAAAGAGCAAGGCAAGTCGGGGATCGCCGTCGACGGGCTGTTCGGGAAGCAGACCGACAAGGCGCTGCGCAGCTGGCAGGCCGCCCAAGGTCTCAAGGTCGACGGGAAGTTCGGCAAGGACAGCTTCAGCGCGATGAAGGGGGGCGCGAAGCCGCCCGCCGACGTGAAGCCCAAGGCCGTCGACACGCAGCCACCGGTGGTCGACGCGAAGCCCAAATCCGTGGACACCGCGCCTCCTGGCGACGTGAAGCCCAAGTCGGCCGAGGCGAAGCCGCCTGCGCCGGGACCGACGCCGACGCCGGTCGAGTCCAAGCCTCCGAAGGACGCAGGCCCGGTCCAGAAGACGGGCGCGGTCGGTGACGGGACGCCTTCAAGCCCGCTGGTGGTCAAGCTCAAGGGCTACTCTCAGCGCCGCGGGATGGCGACTGGCGAGATCACGTTGAACGGCAACACGTACAAGTTCAACTCCGGAAAGCCGAGCGCGTTCAGCCTGCCGACGGGGAACTTCGACATCACCCCACACTATCCGTTCCGCACCGAGACCTGGGCCTCCGTGAAGGACCCGGGCAGCAAGAAGGATCGCTTCGGGTTCAGCTACTCGATCACCCAGCCGGGTAAGGGCTACGCAGAGGGGGAAATGTCAGATCCGCGCCCTGGTGCCCGAGACGACAAGGGCCGAGCCAATCGGCGAGACCTCATGCGGGTGCACCCCGACGGTCCCTCCGTGAAGGCGAACGGCTACCGCGAAGGCGACGGGAGCGCCGGGTGCATGGCGATCGCCGGAAACGCGTCGGTCCAGAGGGCGTTCCAGCGCGACCTCGAAGCAGAGCTGGCTCGGTTGGGGGGCAAACTCCGCATCAAGGTCGTCGCGGGCTGACTCGACGACCGGGCCGCGGCGGCACGTACGCCGCGTGACGCGCTCAGTCTCAGCGCAGCGCTTGAGCCACCGAGCCGAGCGCCGTCCAGGTGATCGGCTTGCCCAGCGTGTTGTGGCGCACGTACAGCTGGCCGTCCGAGACGATGAGCTTGGGGAGCGAGATGCGCGCCGCCGGCAGGGGGAACTCGTAGGCGTCAGCCGCGAGCTTGGGCGCCTCAGCCAGCGACTTGCCCTTGGCCGACATGGCGAAGCTCACGAGCTTGTTGACCGTTTCCTGGTTCTCCAGCGGGTTCTTCCCCAGCAGCACATAGCTCGGCTTCGCGCCGGGGTAGACGACCTGGCTGCTCTGGTACACCGTGCCGTCCTTCAGCACGTGGAGCTTCGTGGTCGCGCCGAGCCGGCCTTGGGAGATGTCGATGACCCGCGCCCCCTCGGGAATCCGGGTGATCTGCACGGCGGGGATCGCGGTCTGCTTCGCGGCCCAAGCGGCCAGCGCCTTGTCGTTCCCCGTCAACTCAGGGAACCGGGGCGGCATGCGGGCGACGAAAGAGGCGGACGCGGTGGCGGACGTGACGGACATGGGGTGCTCCGAGTGAGGGTGGAAAACGCGGTGTCGCTGCCAGAGTTCGCGACTCCTCGCGGCAATCCGTTGCGCTCGAAATGGTTTACACGCTTGTCGTCTCCTCGGACGGTCTGAACGGAAGGTCCGCAGATCGAGGAGGCCCGCCGCGCGCTCCGCGAAGCTCGCAAGCGGCCCTTCAAGTCACGCCGAGTCCTGTCCAAACGGCGTGAGCAACGACATCTTCGTCGTCGTCGGCCACCTTCGAGCGCCCGTTCGGCGCTGACAGCGAGCGCGTCGTCCGCTGAAGGTTCCGTGGGTCCGTGAGCGCCGCGGCAGCGCGCGCGCGTTGCCCGTGACGGCGCCTGTTGACGTCGCTCAAGACGTCGCCACAGCGTTGGCGGCCACGCACGACTTCGGAGTGGGGGAAGACCCACCTGGCTCTTCGTTCCCTCGCAGGGAAGGCCTACCAGGCCTTTGGCTTGCACAGCGGGGCGCCATGGTCAGCGGCTTGGAGCGCGTGGTGTTGGTGAGCGAGTCCGCCAAGCAACTGCGCAAGAGCGCGTTACAGGTGCGGCTCCTCGCGCTCGACGCGATCGTCCAGAGTCAGCGCGCTGATGACCGGCTGCTCGGCTTCGATGAAGTCGCTTCGCAGATGCGGAACTGGAGCCAGGACCTGCAAGACGCGTTGAAGCTCCTCATTCAGGAGATCGGCGACGTGGTGACGTTCTCGAGCGTGCGCATCAAGTCGGCTCGAGCGGAGGCGCTGTGGAGGGCGGCGTCGCTCGGTGGTCGCGCAGCGCGCGCTGGGCGCACGTTCGAAGACCTTGCCCAGCGAGGTCGCGCAGAGGAAAGCGAGCTGCAGCGCCGTTGGCGTCGAGTGCACCAGCGAACGCAGGAACTCGATCAGCTGGCGCTCATGGCCGTGGTCCTCTCGCGCTCGTCGTTGATCGAGGCGACCTACGCGAACCCGCAGATCCACGAGAAGCTGGAGTTCGTCGCGCGGTCCTTCGCGGCGAACGCGGAGCGCGTGGTGCAGATCATCAAGACGCTGGTGGAAGCAGCGCAAGCCATGGTGCGTGCATGAAGACCGCGACGACGCTGTTCGAGCAAGGAGACCATTCCTGGAAGGTGCTCGCTCGCGACCCGTCCAAGCCGTCTCATCTCATCGACACGAATGAGTACGTCGTGAGCGCCGGGAGCCAGGTGCTGCTGACGGACCCCGGGGGCCAGGAGATCTTCCCCGCCGTGTTCTCGGCGCTGAGCCAGGCAATTGACCCGAACGCGCTGACACACGTCTTCGCGTCGCACCAGGACCCCGACGTCATCTCGTCTTTGGCGCTGTGGCTGAACTTCAAGCCGGACCTCAAGTGCTACGCGAGCTGGTTGTGGTGCTCGTTCATTCCGCACTTTGGAGGCTCGGCCGAGACGTTCGTGGCGTTGCCTGACGAAGGCGGGCCGATTTCCTTGGGCTCCGTGAAGCTGCAGGCCGTTCCGGCCCACTTTCTTCACTCGTCGGGGAACCTGCACTTGTACGACCCGACGGCGCGGGTGCTGTTCTCGGGTGACGTGGGGGCGGCGTTGCTCCCCGACGACTTCACCGGCCTGTTCGTCACCAACTTCGATGCGCACGTGAAGCTGGCCGAGGGCTTTCACCGAAGGTGGATGGGGTCCCGTGAGGCGCGTGATGCCTGGTGCGCGCGCGCCTCGCAGCTCAAGGTGGACATGTTGTGCCCACAACACGGCGCGATCTACCGCGGCGCGGACGTGGGGCGCTTCATCAACTGGTTCTCGGAGCTGCGCGTTGGGGTGCTGCGCCAGGCGGCGTAGCGCGGAGTCGTCGCGTCCACTTGTCCTGCGAGCCTCCTCGCCGGCCTCCTGCCTGGTCGCTGTGCTGCGCCGCCAGGGGCGCCCTGACGAAGCGCGCAATGCGAGAGCACCGGCGGGACGTCGACCGACGCCGCACACCTGCCCCCCTAGCCGAGCATTCCGTCGTGCTCGCGGTGGTTTACGCGCGTGTCGCCCTCTCGGACGGCCTGAACTGAAGACGGGCAGATCGGCCGGGCCGCTGCCGCGTTGAAGCGGCCCATGAACCGAACGACCGCCATTCTGTCCGCTGCCGTCGCGCTCGCGCTGTTGGCACTGGTTCTGCGCGTGCCCAGCGCGGCGACTCCGAGCCCCAGCCCGATCCCCAGCGCTCCTCCGCCGACGCCCTCCCCGACGACGCCGCCGCCGAGCCCACCACCGGCCCCGTCCCCTGGCTCGCTGACGCTCTCGGGCGCGCTGTCGCACCCCCGGGTCGTGCCGGGCACTACGCAGGGCTTCGCGACGCTGACTGTCAGCGCGGCGAGCCTGCCCAACAGCAAGCGGGCGCCGGTCAACCTGGCCGTCGTGCTCGACCGGTCCGGCTCCATGAGCGGCAGCAAGATCGCCGACGCGAAGCGGGCCGCCGCGCGCCTCGTCGACCTGCTCGGGCCGGACGATCGCCTCGCGGTGATTCACTACGGGAACGACGTGTCGACGCTCCCCGGCACCTTCGCCACCGAGGACGGCAAGCGCCGGCTCAAGCGCTTCATCGCCGGCATTCAGGAAGAAGGCGGCACCAACATCGGCGCGGGGCTCGAAGCGGGCCGCCGGCAGATCGAGCTCGCCCAGTCGGACTTCAAGGTCAACCGGCTGCTCCTGCTGTCCGATGGCCAGCCGACCGTGGGCATCACCTCCGCCCGAGGGCTCTCCTCCCTCGTCCAGCGCGCGCGCGAGCGGGGCGTCTCGGTGACGTCGCTGGGCGTCGGCGCGGACTTCAACGAAGACTTGATGCAGCACTTGGCGGACGTCGGCGGCGGCAGCTTCGGCTTCATCTCCGAGGGTGACGGCGCGCTCATGGCCCGCATCTTCGAGAAGGACCTCACCCAGGCTGGCACCATGGTGGCCCAGGGCGTGACGCTGGAACTGGTGCCGGGCCCCGGCGTCGTGCTGCACGAGGTCTTCGGGCGGCCGAGCGCGCCGTCGGGCGCCGGCCTCGTCGTCACGCTGCCCGACTTCAGCGCGGGCCAAGCAGAGAAGCTCGTGGTGCGGCTGTCGGTGACGGCGGGGCAGGGCGCGGGGACGGTGGGCGTGGCCGACGCGAAGCTGGCGTATCGCGACGTGCTCAACGCCCGCGCTGGTGCGGAGCGCCTCGCCCTGTCGTCGCTGGTGACGCAGGACGAAGGGTTGGCCCGCCGGTCCCAGGACAAGGACGCCGTCGTCTTCGCGGCGCGGGCGCAGGCGGCGGTGAACACGCGGGCCGCTGCCGACGCGCTGGCGCAAGGCTCCGTCGAGCGGGCGCGCGCGGCGCTCGAGAAGAACAAGGCGCTCTTCGACGACGCCGCCGTCGTCGCCGGGCCGCAGGCGCTGAAGGCGGACTACGAGGAGCAGGCACAGGCCGAAGCCATGTCGTCGGCGCCCGCCGCGTCGGAGCCCGAGCGGAAGCAGCGCGCGAAGGCCATGAAGGTGCAGGCGTGGAAGGGCGAAGGCCGCGGCGACTCGGTGTACTGAAGCGCGGTCGGCGCGCTCGCCTTCAGCTCCACGGAGGGACAAGCGAGGGTGAAGCCCCAAGCCATGTCATCGACGCCTGCCGCGCGAAGGCCCTCAAAGTGCAGGCGTGGAAGGGCGAAGGCCGCGGCGACTTTGGGGTACTGAAGCGCGTCGGGGCGCTCGTCTTCAGCTCCGCGGAGGGATGGCGAGGGTGAAGCCCGGCCCCACGTCGTACCCCGGGTCGACGAAGCGCCCCTGCGCGTCGACCTGAACGGCGCCGTTCGTCGACACGAGCGGCGCGAGAATTCTCGCGGTGGGCAGCGCGCGGGACAACATGCCCGCGACGTTGTCCCCTGGCGCGCCGCGCCCGGTGCTGCAGCTGACCAACACCACCGTCGCGTCCTTCTCGAGCCGGGCGTCCAGGCCCGCGTCGCGCAGCTGCGCTTCGTCGGACGTGTCCAGGTACGCCACCTCGGGGGCCACGCCGACCGAGGCTTGAGGGTCCTCCGCGCCCAAGGCCATGCGCCGCTGCGAGCCGTGCCCGGCCAGGAGGACCAGACTCGCCTTCTGCTGCGCCGTTCCGCGTGCGAGCACGTCGACCAGGCCCGAGTCCTGCGTAGCTTCGAAGTACAGCACCCGGTACCCCTTGTTGAGGTGCTCGACCTCGCCGGCGGACAACCCGCCGTTCCAGTCGTCGGGCGAGTACACGGCGATCGCCAGCGGCCGGCCGTCGGGTCTGCTCGTCTCGCGGTTGGCCAGCAGCTGGAGCGCCGTCTGGGGGAAGCCGAGGCGCTCTGGCCGGGTGATGCCCTGCGCCTTGAACCGCGTGGCCAGCGCGTCGGCGGCCTGCGCCAGGTCGGGTCGCTTCGCCGCCAGGTCCGCCAGCGCGCGGCGGACCCCTTCGGGCACCTCTTCGCGGCCGCGCAGGCCCAGCACGCGCGCGTCTTTTTGGGCGGCGGCTTCGAGCAACACCGCCGTCCGCGGGTCCTCGGGCTTGAAGAACTTGATGCGCAACGGCCAGCGCGCCACGGCCAACAGGTCGAGCCGCGTGCGGTCTGGCTCGGGCATGGACGCGGGCGGGCCCATGGCCGGCGCGGTGCGAATGGCGGCCTCCAGCACGTGCGGGTCGGCCTTGAGCCGCGGGCTCGCCTTCACCAGGAACGAGCCGTTCTTCGCGACCAGCTCCAGCATGAGCGCCTTATCGTCGATCGGCGCGTCGACGCCGTCGACTGCATCGAGGCTCGACAGGAGCGCGCGGCGGGCCAGCCCAGCGTCGCTCCGCAGCGTTCCGTCCAGCTCGCTGAAGAGGGCGCCATACGCGTCGACCATGGACTCGGCGAAGGCGCGCGAGGCGCGAAGCTCGGGCGCCGCGTAGCGCAGGGCGGAGCGCAGCGGGTGCTCTGCCGCCAGCGGTAAGAGCTCGCGCACGAACGTGGGGTCGGCCCTGAGCTGCGGCGCGGCGAAGGAGAAGTTCTGAGGGTCCGCCGCGACGGCGTCGGCGACGAGCGCCTGGTCGCGCTTGAGAGCCGGCCCCGCCCACTCGAGCGCCCGACCGTTGGTCGCTGCGAGCACGGGGCGCATCACGCTGAGGTCGTCGCGCAGCGCCTCGGGGAA
This sequence comes from Myxococcaceae bacterium, assembly GCA_022842905.1. Taxonomy (GTDB): domain Bacteria; phylum Myxococcota; class Myxococcia; order Myxococcales; family Myxococcaceae; genus JALHOS01. The sequence continues at coordinate 15,866 of JALHOS010000120.1, forward strand.
GCGCCGCGTCGCCTCTGGCGAGCGCTGCGCCACCTGCCGGGCGAGGCCCAGGTCCGCCGTCGACAAGCCCGTTGGGTCTCTCGCGAGGCGCTCCAGGTGCGTCTCCGGGCGGACCGGCGCCGCGGCGAGCTGGGCGTCCGTCATGAAGCGCAGCGTGGCGTCGGACGTGACGCGGGCCAGAAAGGCCGCGCTCGTGCCGAGCGGCGGCGGGACGGTCTTCACCAGCGCCGGTCGCTGCGTGACGACGTAGGCCAAGGTGTCAGCCGTCTGGTACTGGCTCGGCAGCCACGCCACGGAGTCGCCCAGCAGCAAGGCCGACGGGAACTTGTCGACGTGCGCGAGGCGAACCGCTTCGGGCAGCCGCGCGAGCGCGTCGCTGCGCACCGCCGTCCGCGCGTCGTTGACGTTGAGCTGCGTGTAGAACGAGAACAACTGGTCGTTGGCCCACAGCGCGGCGGGGATGCGGGCCGGCAGGTCGGCGGCGGCGAGAAAGGCCTTCCGCATGGCGTCCGGGGAGCCCGCGCCCAGCTCGAGGATTCGGTGCGGCTCGGTGAGGATCTGGGCCACTCGCTTGAAGTCCTCGCCCGGCAGGGACGCGATCTCCGCCACGCTCAGCTCTCTGAGCAGCGTCGGTCGGTACTGAAGCGCGCGGGCCAACACCTCGGGCGTGCGCAGCGACGCGGGCAGCCAGGACAGCGTGTCGAACGCGCCGATGAGCTGGCCGCGCACGTCCGGGTTGGCAAGCAAGGACAAGGGGAGGTGCGTGAGCGGCGCCGGGTCGGCGCTGCCGTCGGGGCGGCGCACGGTCTTGAACAGGTAGGCCGACGCCAACGCCCAGTTGCCGCGCAGCTCTTCGGACAGCAGTGGGTAGAGCGCCGGTTGTTTGTCGATGACGGCCGTGAAGAGCTGCACGTGGTCGCGCAGGCTGGGCGGGAGCGCCGTGACGGCCGTGGGGTCTGCGACGAGCCGGTCGAGCCAAGCCAGGAGCGTGGCCGAGTCTGGAGGGGCCGGCTTGGTGTCGAAGACTTCCCGCACGGGAATGGGCGCGGGCCGGCTCGATGGAACTTCGGCGCCCAGCGCAGGCCCCTTGGCGCCGCTCGTCGACACGAACGCATCTGGCTTCGCGGCGACGGGGGGCGTCGGTGTTCGCGCAGGAGTAGGGGCAGGCGCAGGACGGGGAGCCTCAACGAGGCCGGGTCCATCGACGCGAGCAGCCGTTGTCGGGCGGCTCGAGATCGGGTCAGTCATGTGTCCGAACACAGCGGGCCTGCTCGAGGAGCGCAAGCGCGCAGCTCGGTGGAGTCTGCGCCCACGAAGCGCCGGGGCCTGGCACCTGGCGCGCGCTTCCGGTACCGCGGTCGCCCGCCGCTGAAGGCTGTCTTGTCAGAGCACCGAGACGTTCGTCTCGAGCATGAACGAGCCCCGCGCGCCGCTCGAGTAGCCGTCGACGATGACGTAGACCTGCACGGTCGAGCCGCTGGAGTTGGCGAAGCTGAGCGTCTGCGGCTGCGGGTCGTCCGCGGCCGCCACGCAGGTGATGCCCGCCGTGCCGCCGTCGAGATCCGCCGGGTTGATGCCGCAGTTGATCTGCCCCGCCAGCAGGTTCAGGGTCGAATCCCACAGCGTCCCGCCGTCGGCGCCGTTGGTCAGCCGAACCGTCAGCCGCATGCCGGCCGGCAGCGAGTAGACGTACACCGCGTCGTTGCTGCTGCTGGTGTAGCTCGTCGAGCCCTGGCAGCCGGATACGTCGGTGAAGCGGAAGTCGTTGTGCCCGCTCGCGGTCGACCCGGACGTGGCGCCCACGCTCAGGGGGTTGGCCGAAAGGCACGGGTTGCCGGGGGTCGTCGGACCGACGCCTCCGAGCCAGCCCGTCGCCGCGACCGCCCATCGGCGGCGGAGTAGCGCCTGCGCCGTTGCCTTGCGGATGTCCGTCCGTGGCGCCGGTGACGAGCGCGACGCGCGGGACGTCACAGCACGCTGATTTGCGTCTCGAGCATGAACAACCCGGCTTCACCCGTGGTGTAGCCGTCGACGATGATGAAGACCTGAGCCGGTGTGCCGCCTGTGTTGGAATAGGTGACGGTCTGTGGTTGCGGATCGTCCGCGCTCGAAGCGCACGTGATGCCGGCCGTGCCCCCGTCGAGGTCCGTTGGATTCGAGCCGCAGTTCGCGAGGCCGACGACCAGGTTGAGTGTGGAGTCGAAGCTCGTGCCCGCATCGCTCGCGTTCGTCATCCGGACGGTGATTCGGGAGTTGGCTGGAAGCAAGTACGAGAAGACGGCGTCGCCTCCGCTGTTGGTGTAGTCGGCGGAACCCTGGCAGCCGCCCGTGTCCGCGAAGCGGAAGTTGTTGCGGGTACCCGTGTTGCTCGTGAACCAGGGGAGCTCCAGGGAGCTGGCAAGCAGGCACGGGTTTCCTGGCGTCGTGCTTCCACTACCTCCGGAGCCGCCGCTACCTGCCGAGCCGCCGAAA
>JALHOS010000121.1 GCA_022842905.1 Myxococcaceae bacterium
GACCGCCGCCACACAGACCCGATCGCCGTGCTCGAGCGCTCGCGCGACCGCGCGCACGCCCAAGCTCAGGAGCACCAGCACTGCCGCTCCGACGGCCCCCACCCTCGCCACGTCGGCCACGTGGCTTGGGGGCACCAGGCCGTCCAGGCCCAGGAAGAGCGAGCTCTCCACGAGCCGAGCGACCGCGACGACGCCCGCGGCGGCGAAACAGGCGACGGCCAGCGGCCGCAGCGTGCGCATGGGCGTCGGCGAGGTCAGCACGCGGCGGAGCACCTGGCCGGCGCTCTCTTGGGCCCGCACCGCCGAGACGAAGACGGGCTCTTCACGCTCGCGGTAGCCGAGCAGCGGCAGCGCGACCAGGGCGTCCACCACGAGCTCCCACGCCAGCGCCAACCCGCGCGCGCCGGTGACACGCTCGAGCGAGCCCACCGCGTCCACCCAGCCACGCGTCCACGCGCTCGCGGCGAAGAGCGAGTCGAGCCCTGCGTCCAACGCCTCGAGGCCGCGGAGCAGCCGATCGTCGACGAGATCAGCCGCCGCGTGGACCCCCATGGCCACCAACGCCAGCAGCCCCGCCGGGACGAAGAGGAACCGGAGGTGGCCCAGCCCTTCGCTCAAGTGCCCTGCGGCGGTCCGTGCCATGGGAGACGATACGAACGAACGACAAGGCAGCGCGGTCTGAAGAAAAGACCGCACTGCCCTGGCGCTGTCAGCGAGTTGTTCGGGCCGCTTAGCCCGGTCCGAGCCTTACGCCTGCGTGGTGGGTGCAGGTGCGTCCGGCGCGTCCGACGGAGGCGGAGCCCCAGTCGCGGCGGCGCGGTCGGCCAGGGCCTGCTTGCGGGACAGGCGGATCTTGCCGGACGAGTCGATGGAGATGACCTTCACCATCACCTCGTCGCCTTCCTTCACGACGTCCGTGACCTGCTTGACGCGCTTGTCGGACAGCTCGGAGATGTGAATGAGGCCGTCGGTGCCCGGGAAGAGCTCCACGAAGGCGCCGAACTCGGCCACCTTGCGGACCGTGCCCAGGTAGATCTTCCCGACCTCGGCCTCGCGGGTGAGCGCCTGGATCATCGCGATCGCCGCCTTGACGGCTTCGGAGTCGGCCGACGCGACGTCGATCTTGCCCGTGTCGTCCACGTTCACCGACGCGCCAGTGCGCGCGACGATGTCCTTGATCACCTTCCCGCCGGGGCCGATGACGTTCTTGATGAAGTCCGGCTTGATCTGAATGGTGACGATGCGCGGGGCGTACTGGCTGATGTCCTTGCGCGGCGCCGGCAGCGCCTCCGCCATCTTCTGGAGAATGTGCAAGCGACCCACGCGGGCCTGCTCCATGGCGCGCAGCATGATCGCCGTCGTCAGCCCGGTGATCTTGATGTCCATTTGCACCGCGGTGATGCCCTTGGACGTGCCGCAGACCTTGAAGTCCATGTCGCCCAGGTGATCTTCGTCACCCAGAATGTCCGTGAGGATCGCGACCTTGTCGCCTTCCTTCACCAGGCCCATGGCGATGCCAGCGACCGGCGCCTTCACCGGAACGCCCGCGTCCATCATCGCCAGCGTGCCGCCGCAGACGGACGCCATCGACGAGCTGCCGTTCGACTCGAGAATGTCGGAGACGAGGCGAATGACGTACGGGAACTCGGGCCCCGGGACCATGCCCTTGAGCGCCCGCTCGGCCAGCGCGCCGTGACCGATCTCTCGGCGGCCCGGCCCGCGCAGCGGCTTCGTCTCGTTCACGGAGAACGGGGGGAAGTTGTAGTGCAGCAGGAAGCGGCGCTCGAGGTCGCCGCCGAGCAACTCCAGGCGCTGCGCGTCTTCGCTGGTGCCCAGCGTCGTCGTGACCAACGCCTGCGTCTCGCCGCGCTGGAAGATCGCCGAGCCGTGCGTGCGGGGCAGCGTCGACACCTCGATCTTGATCTCGCGGACCGCGTCGTGCTTGCGCCCGCCGATGCGCCCGCCGTTCGTCGTCAGCTCGCGCATGTACTCGTACTTGAGGTCTTCGTAGATCGGCTTGAGCGTCTTCTCGTGCTTGGAGAACTCCTCCGGCGCGAGCTGGCCCTTGAGCGCTTCGATGCCCTTCTTGCCGGCCGCCTTGAGGAACGCGTACCGCTCGTGCTTCTCGGCGATCGCGTAGCCCTTGGCGATCTCACCCCAGGTCAGCTTGTGCAGCGCGGCCTTGATCGCCGCGTCGTACTTCGCGTGCTTCTCGTACTCGCGCTCCTTGATCCCGAGCTCCGCGCGCATCTGCTCCTGGAGCTGAATGAGCGGCTGGCAAGACTTGTGGGCGAACTCGAGCGCCGCGAGGGCGTCCTGCTCGCTGATCTCGTTGGCCCCACCTTCGACCATGACGATCGCTTCCTTCGAGCAGGCGACGACCAGGTCGAGATCGCTGACCTCACGCTGCTTCTGCGTGGGGTTGACGATCAGCTGTCCGCCCACGCGGGCCACGCGAACGCCGGCGATCGGCCCGTTGAACGGCACGTCCGACGTCCAGAGCGCCGCGCTCGCCGCGGTCAGCGCCAGCACGTCGGGCTCGTTCTGCCCGTCCGACGAGATCACGTTGACGATCAGCTGCGTCTCGTACGCGTACCCTTCCGGGAAGAGCGGGCGGCAGGACCGGTCGACGATGCGGCTGGTCAGCGTCTCCTTCTCCGTCAGCCGGCCTTCACGCTTGAAGTAGCTGCCGGGGATCCGCCCGGCGGCATAGAGGTTCTCCTTGTACTCGACGGTCAGCGGCAGGAAGTCGACGTCCTTCTTGTCGCGCGCCGAGACGATCGTCGCCAACACCACGGTGTCGCCGTAGCGCACGACCGTCGAGCCGTCGGCCTGCTTGGCCAGCCGCCCCGTCTCGATCGTCAGTTCCTTGTCCCCGACCTTCACGCTCTTCACGATGTGCTTCGTACCCATGTGCTCTCTTCCTTGTGGTTTCGTGCGGCCAGCTGGACCGCGTCGATGGTGAGAGCAGCGAGGGCGGACGGAGCGTTTTCTTCTCTGCGCAACGCTCGAGCCGACTCGAGCGCTCCGAAGAGAAAAGCAAAACGCTGCTGACCCGACCGCCGACCCTGCCCCTTTTCCTGCTCCCCTAAAGCGCGAAGGGCACCGGCGGAATTGCCAGCGCCCCTCGTTGCCCTCGGTGCTACTTGCGAATGCCCAGTCCGTCGATCAGCTTCTTGTACCGGGCGTTGTCCTTGCGCTTCACGTAGTCCAGCAACCGTCGGCGCTGGCTGACCAGCTTGAGCAACCCGCGGCGGCTGTGGTGATCCTTCAGGTGCGTCTTGAAGTGCTCGGTCAGGTGAGCGATCCGCTCGCTCAGGAGCGCCACCTGCACTTCGGGGCTCCCCGTATCCTTCTCGTGCACTCGGAACTTCGCGACCAACTCCTGCTTCTTCTCGACTTGGATCATCGAACGACTCTCCGCCTCCCTGGGTGATTGAGCACCGCCGTCCGTGGAGGGGGACAGACGAGGTGCACGACGCGCGGGACTGCTAGCTGACCCCGCGCGGCAAAGCAAACGGCGTGGACGGCTCAGGCCGGCTTGGCGCTCATGTGGCCACCGCTCGATCGGCGGGCGGCCTCGCGCTCGTCCAGCCAGATCGTCAGCGGGCTGGCGATGTACACAGACGAGTACGTGCCGACGATGATGCCGACGAGCATGGCGGCCGCGAAGTCGAAGATCTCCCCCACCCCGAAGATCAGCAGGCCCACCAGCGACAGCGCGGTGACGCCAGACGTGAGGATCGTGCGCGACAGCGTGTCGTTGACGGCGATGTTGATGATCTCCGGCAGCGGCTTGCCCTTGTAGCGCGCCATCTCCTCACGGATTCGGTCGTAGATGACGATCGTGTCGTTGATCGAATAGCCCAGCACCGTCAGCAGGACGGCGATCGACGTCAGGTTGAACTCGCGGCGGCTCAGCAGGTAGTAGCCGGCGACCATCAGCACGTCGTGCACCGTCGCCACCACCGCGCCCGGGCCGAACTTCAGGTCGAACCGGAAGGCGACGTAGATCAGGATCATCGCCATCGCCGCGAGCAGCGAGACGATGCCCTTGTTGCGCAGCTGCTGGCCGACCTGCGGGCCGACGTAGTCCACCCGGCGAACCTCGAACTCCGCGCCGGACATGCCCGACTTGAGCGCCGCGGAGATCTTCTTCTCCATGCCCGCCGACTGGATCTGGTAGTCGAAGCCGGCGTTGCCCGGGGCGGTGCCCATGGAGCGCACTTCGTTCACGCCGGTGCCGCTGTCCTCGACGGCCTTCTTGATCGCCGCGGGGTCCAGCTGCGTCTTGATGCGGAAGTTGATGAGGCCGTTGTCCAAGTCCTTCGTGACGCTGGTGACCTCGCCGAGCGCGCGAATCGCCGTCTCGGCCGCCTTCTCGGACTCCTCGGTCAGCTGCGTCACGCCGCCCAGCCGGAGGATGAAGCTGTTCTCTTCCGCCGCGCCGATGCTCTGGACCTGCGGCTCCTGCAGGCCGCCCTTGACCGCCGCCTCACGCACCTGCGCCGCCGTCGTCGCCTGCGCGAACTTCATCTCGACGAGCGTGCCGCCCGCGAAGTCGACGCCGAAGTTGAAGCCCACCGTCGCGATGCCGACGAGGATCGCCACGTTGATGGCGATGGACGCGAACACCGCCACGCGCCACTTGCCGATGAAGTCGAAGTTGGTCTTGCCCTTGATGATTTCCATGGTGCTGGTTCCTTGGGGGCGAGCGTCAGACCGAGACCGTCTCAGCGTTGCGGTGGTGGACCACGTAGGTGGTGATCGTCCGCGTCACGACGATCGACGTGAAGAGCGACGCGACGATGCCGACGATCAGCGTGGTCGCGAACCCGCGAATGGGGCCGGTGCCCGTGAACCAGAGGATCGCGCCGGCGATCAGCGTGGTGACGTGCGCGTCGAAGATCGTCCAGAACGCGCGGTCGTAGCCCTGATCGACGGCCGTCTTCGCCGACTTGCCGTTGCGCAGCTCTTCGCGCACGCGCTCGTTGATCAGCACGTTCGCGTCGACGGCGATGCCGAGCGTGAGCACGAACCCGGCGATGCCCGGCAGCGTCAGCGTCGCGCTGAACATGGTCAGCCCGGCGAGGATCATCAGGCCGTTGAGCACCAGCGCCACGTCGGCGATGAGCCCGGACAGCTTGTAGTAGAGCGCCATGAACAGGACGACCAGCGCCAGGCCCACCACCGCGGCGTAGACGCCCTTCTTGATCAGCTCGTCCCCGAGCGACGCGCCGACCTGGCGGATCTCGCCGGCCGTCACCGGAGCCGGCAGCGCGCCGGCCTTCAGCGCGAGCGAGAGCATCTTCGCTTCGGCCAGCCGCTCGTCGAGGTTACCCTTGCGACCCAACGTGATGCGCCCGCTGCCCTCGATCTTGCTCTGAATCGTCGGCGCCATCAGCACGTTGTCGTCGAGCACGACGGCCATGCGCTTGTTGACGTTCTTGCCGGTCAGCTCGCCCATGGCCGAGGCCCCCGCCGCGTCGAGTTCGAAGTTCACCTCGACCTCGTTGGTGGTGCTGTTCTGCCGCGCCTCCGCGCCCGTCAGCGTGTCGCCCGTGACCCCGGCGACCTTCTCGGCCAGGTACGTCTGGTAGCTCGTGCAGTCCTTGCCGTTCTCCGACTCCACGCAGTGGAGCAGGTACTGCTTGTCCGTCGGCGCCTTGTCCTTGAGGTACTCGAGCAGCGCCTCGCGGTTCTTCGACTCGAGGTACGGCACCGGCGGCTCGTTCGACTCGCCCTTGAGGGTCGTCACCAGCGTGATGGCGGCGGCGGCGTCCGGCGGGGTCTTCTCGAAGAACTCCTTCGTGTTGGTCGGCGACTCCTCGATGAGCCGGAACTCGAGCTGCGCCGTCGTGCCGACCAGTTCCTTGGCCTGCTCGGGATCCTGGCGACCCGGCAGCGAGATCTGGATCGAGTCGTTGCCCAGGCGGCGCACGTCGACTTCGGCCACGCCCCACTTGTCGATGCGCTTGCGGATGACGAGCATGGCCTGCTCCACCGCGTCGTTCATGAAGTAGTCGACCTGCTCGAGCCGCAGCGTCAGCGCCGCACCGCTGCGGTTGACCACCGAGAAGTCGTCGAAGGTCGTCTTGAGCTCTTTTTCGATCGCGTCCATGGCCGCCGCGTCCGCCGCGGTCACGGTGACCTCGCGCTTCTCGGGGTCCGACGTCATCGTCAGATCGCCCAGCTTCTTCGACTTGATGAAGGACACCATCTGCAGCCCGCGCCGCTCCGCCCGCTTCTGCAGCGCGGTCTTGGTGTCGACCCGCATGACCATGTGAATGCCGCCCTGGAGGTCGAGCCCCAAGGACAGCCGCGTCGCCGCCGACGGCGCCCAGCCGGGCAGCGCCTGATCGAGCTTGGTGAGGTTGTTCCGGTCCGCCTTGTCCAAGACGAAGTACGAGTAGTACGTCGGCACCAGCGCGTAGAAGCAGCCCAGGGTGACGAGCGCGATGATGCTGACGCGCGTGGTCCAATTGCGGTCCATTACTTCTCCTCTTTCTTCGCTTGAGCGTCCGGCGCGGCGGCTTCTGGCACGCCGGTCTTCTGCTGGATCGCCGACTTGAGCACCTTGACCTTCACTCCCGGTGCGATCTCCAGGACCACGTCGCGGTCGGCGACGGAGAAGATCTTCCCGAAGATGCCCGCCTGCGTGAGCACGTCGTCACCCTTCTTGAGCGACGCGTGCAGCAGCTGCTGCTCCTTCACCTGCTTCTGCTGAGGCCGAAGCACGATGAAGTAGAAGATCGCGATGAAGGCCACGAACATCGGCATCATCGACAGGAAGTCCGGCCCCGCAGGCTTGGCCTGCGCCAGGATCGACAGAGTGAGCGTCATTCGAGGGCGCGGCCCATAGCAGCAGTGGCCCTACACGGCAAGCAGCACTCCCACTCGAACCCACCCCGTGCTATGCGCCGCCAACCATGCGCCTTGGCCTGACTTTCGCCTTCGTCCTCGCGGCGTTCACCGCCTGCAACCCCGTCACCGTCGGCATTCCCTGCGAGACGCGCGACGACTGCGCGCCGGCCCAGGAATGCATGAAGGACACAGGCATTCCCGCGGGCTTCTGCACCAAGGGCTGCGTGATCCCCGGCTCGACGACGGAATGCCCGGCCGGCACCATCTGCACGCCCTTCGTCGGCGTAACCCAGGTGTGCAGCAACACCTGCGCAACGAGCGCGGACTGCCGGATCAACTACGAGTGCTTCGAGTTCCAGAAGGGCAAGAAGGCCTGCCGGCCCGAGCGCACGGGCCAGTGATCGCCCAGGGCGCTTCGCGCTAAGCCGCGTCGTCCGGACGTTGCCGCGCGTGGTAGTCGGCCTGGAAGTTCGCGTAGCGGTCCTGCTCGATCGCCTCGCGCGCGCCCGCCATGAGCGACAGGTAGTGCCGCAGGTTGTGCAGCGTCAGCAGGCGCATCGCGACGACTTCGTTGGCGACGAAGAGGTGCCGCAGATACGCGCGTGAGAACGTGCGGCAGGTGTAGCAGTCGCAGGCCGTGTCGATCGGCCGCTCGTCTTTCGTGTGCTTGGCGTTCTTGATGACGAGCTTGCCGGTGCTGGTGAAGAGCAGCCCGTTGCGCGCGTTTCGCGTCGGCATGACGCAGTCGAACATGTCGACCCCGGCCCCGACGCAGGTGATCAGATCGAGCGGCGTCCCCACGCCCATGAGGTAGCGCGGCTTGTCCTTGGGGAGCAGCGGCGCGCTGAACGCCACACCCGCATGCATCTCCGCCGGGGCTTCGCCGACCGCGAAGCCGCCCAGCGCGTAGCCTGGCAGATCGAACGCGCAGACTTCTTCGGTGTGCCGCCGTCGAAGCGCCTCCGACAAGCCCCCTTGGACGATGCCGAAGAGCGACGAGCGCTGCCGGTGCCAGGCCTTCACGCAGCGCTCCAGCCAGCGCGTCGTCCGCGCCAGCGACGCTTCGAAGTACTTCGGCTCGGACTTGGCCGGCGGGCATTCGTCGAAGGCCATGATGACGTCGGCGCCGAGCGTCTCTTGGATCTCCATCGACCGCTCCGGCGTGAGCAGGTGCTTGGTGCCGTCGATGTGGGAAGAGAACGCCGCGCCTTCCTCGGTGATCTTCCGCCGCTCCGACAAGGAGAAGACCTGGAAGCCCCCGGAGTCGGTCAGCATGGGCCGGTCCCAGCTGGTGAAGCGGTGCAGTCCGCCGAGCGCCCCGACCAGCCCTTCGGTCGGCCGCAGCATGAGGTGATACGTGTTGCCGAGGATGATCTGCGCGCCCAGCGTGGTCAGATCGTCCGGCGCGATCGCCTTGACGCTGCCCTGCGTGCCCACCGGCATGAAGACCGGCGTCTCGACCGTCCCGTGAGGGGTGTGGAGCCGCCCCCGCCGAGCGCCCGTCGTCGCGTCGACGTGCAACAGCTCGAAACGCACCAGGCTCGGAGCGATGCGCTGGTCGCCGCGCAGCTCCGGCGGCGGCACGGGGATCGGTGAAGGAACGGTGAAGCCCATGCGCCTGCGCTCCCTTTAGTCTTCGATGAACATCGCGTCGCCGTAGCTGAAGAACCGGTACCCTTCAGCGACCGCTTCCCGGTACGCCGCGAGCGCTTCGCGGTGGCCGAGAAACGCGCAGACCAACATCAACAGGGTCGACTTCGGCAAGTGGAAGTTGGTGAGCAGCGCATCGACGACCCGGAAGCGAAAGCCCGGCGTGATGAAGATGTCCGTCTCGCCCCGGCCGGCGCGAACCTGGCCGTCGAGCGCGGCCGACGCCTCGAGCGTGCGCACCACCGTCGTCCCCACCGCCACGACCCGCCGGCCCTCGGCCTTGGCGCTGGCGATCGCCGTCGCCGTCTGGCTGGGCACGGCGTACCGCTCGGCATGCATGCGGTGGAGCCTCACGTCGCCGTCGCGCACCGGCAAGAACGTGCCTGGCCCCACGTCGAGCGTCACCGACGCGATCAGGACGCCACGCGCCTTGGCCTGCTCGAGGAGCTGCGGTGTGAAGTGCAGCCCCGCGGTCGGCGCGGCGACGGAGCCGTCGTGCTGGGCAAAGACCGTCTGGTAGCGCTCGACGTCCTGCGCCCCCGGCGCGCGATCGATGTAGGGCGGCAGCGGCACTTCCCCCGCTCGCTCGAGGTGCCAGCGCAGCGGCTGCTCACCCGCGTCGAACGTCACGTCGAAGGCCCCTTCACCGAGCGTGGCGTCGATCGTCGCGCTCAGGCCGGTCGCGAAGTCGACCCGCTGCCCGACCCGAAGCGGCTTGCTCGCCTGGCCCAGGCACCTCCAGCGCTGCGGCCCTGCTGCGGCGAGCGCCGTGGCCGTGGCTTCGTCGCCGTGCGGCTTCACCAGCAGCAGTTCGACGCGTCCGCCCGTCTGCGCCTTCTTGCCGAGGAGCCGCGCGGGAATGACGCGGGTGTCGTTGAGCACCAGCAGATCTCCGGGGCGCAGCACGCCGATCAGGTCGGTGAAGCGGCGGTGCGCCCGCTCGCCGCTCCGCCGCACGTGGAACAGTCGGCTCTCCTCACGGCGCTCCGTGGGGCGCTGGGCGATCTGTGCTGCGGGCAGCTCGAAGTCGAAGTCGGCGGTGTTCATGGTGCGGCGTCGCTGCCGCGCTCAATACAACGTCTGGAGATCGGCGCCTGGGTAGTAGTGCGCCAGGATCCGCTCCGCGGACCAGCCGTCGTCGGCCAGCAGGCGCGCTCCCCACTGGCACAGCCCCGCGCCGTGCCCAAAGCCGCGACCGTCCAGGCGGACCCCGGACTTCGTCGGCGTGACGTCGAACGCCAGGCTCTTGAGCTTCATGTAGCCGACGCGCTCGCGCAGCCGCACCGCGTCCAGCGGCCGGGTGCCGACCTGCACCTTCCGCGCGCGCCCGGACCTCGTCCGCTCTTGCACGGTGAGCCCGCCCTTGGCCCCGCCCGCGGCCGCCAGCTCCGTGCTGCCCAGCTCCAAGTGCCAGTGGCTCGACGCGAGCTTGGCGCAGGGGCAGGTGACTGAGCGGAGGTACGGAAGATCGCGCCCCAGCGCGTCTCCGCCCGACTCGGTCGCCCCGCCGCACGACGCGTGAAAGTACGCTTCGATCGGCTGGAGCTGGAACGTCAGCACTTGGCCCGCCGTCGCGGCGATCGCCTCGCGCGTGCGTGGGTCGTCGGCGGCCAGCCCGCGATAGACCTGAGAGATGACGCTGCTCTCGACGTAGTACGGCCGATCGAGCTGGCTGAGCTTGCGGTGCAGCGCGTACGTCCGCGCGGCGATCGCCTGTGCCTTGAGCGCCTCCAGCGGGAAGCTCTTCGGCATCTCCGAGCCGATGACTCCCACCAAGTAGTCTTCGAGCGGCAGCACGTTGACCGCCAGCAGCCCCTTGCGGTGTGGGAGCACCACCACGTCACCGCGGACCTTCACGCCGCCGGCGGTGAGCGCGCCACTGGCCGCGTCGCGAAAGCGCACCGCGTGAACGGGCAGCGCCGCGCCGTCCACCTCGAGCTTGCCTTCCTTCAAGCGCACCTGGACACGCCGGAGCGGGAGCGGGACGTAGCGCGCGTCGTCCGCGTCCTCGCCCCAGGTCAGCTGTTCCCCTTCGAGGGTGATCGCCGCCGCAGGCGCCGCCATGGCGATGCGCATCGTCTCCGCTGCCCGCGCCCCGCCCGCCAGCAGCAGCACACCCAGCGCCAGCGCTCGTCCGCAGCTCCCCATGAGCGCAGGACTGTAGGGACGGTGGCCGTCGGCTCAAGAAATTGGCAGCTTTCGGCTCGTGACTCCGTCCGCCGAAAAGCTCGCGAGCGCCCTGGTACAGCTCCCTCCTCGGCAGGCACGGCTCCTCCTGCGCGCGGCCAAGGCGCCGCTGCATGACGTGGCGTCGAACGACGGCGTCTCCACGGAGGCCTCGGGCGTGACGATCTTGCGCGCTCTCGAGGCGCTCGCGGCGCGGCTGGGCCAGACGCCGCCTCCAGCTGCTGACGATGACGAAGCCGCTCGGGCCGCCGCGCTCACCTCGTCGCTGTCGGGTGTCCCTTCGTCGCCGCTCGGCGAGCTGCTGCGCAGGCTCGGGCAAGACGCTGCCGCAGTCGAAGAGCGCGTCGAAGCCCTCCGCCGGGCCCAGGACGTGGCGAATGAGCCGCGCGAACGCTGGCTGCGTCGAGCGTTCCTCGTCCTCGTCGCGGTCGCCGCGGTGCTCTACGTGCGGCACGAAGGTCCCGGCTGGTTGGCTTGGCTCGAGTCAGCCGGGTTTCGCTGACGCCCCCAAGAGTTGTGCGGTCGACCACCCCGGCTATGGTCCGGACATGTCCCGACTTCTGATTCTCGCCCTCGCCTCAACGCTCTGCCTCTTCGCCTGCCCCAAGACCGTCGTCACCAACGTGTCCGGGAGCGACGACGAGATGATGGATCAGTACGCCGCGCAGATTGAGGAGCTCAAGACGAAGACGGACCTCAAGTGCGACGACTTCTGCGCGCTCAAGACCAAGGCCTGCACCGTCTCGAAGGGCGCCTGTGAGATCTCCGGCCGCCACGCCACCCGCGAGGACTTCCAGAAGCGCTGCGTCACGGCCCAGGAAGAGTGTGCGCGGTTCAGCGAGTCGTGCACGAGCTGCTCGGGCAAGTAGACTCCCCGGCATGCTGGCCCTCCTGGTCGCGGTGTCCCTGGCTGCCGAGCCGCTCACCCCTGAGCGCGCCGCGCAGATCCGAGCCGACACCGAGGCCGGCAAGGCCGAGGTCCTCAAGCAGTACGGCAACAAGAAGCAGTCCGAGCTGACGAGCGACGAGCGGCGCGCCGTGCTGCGCGCGCAGATGGAGGCCGAGCGGAAGGCCTTGGAGAAGGCCGGCGTCGAGCCCGCCGCCTGGGTCCGCTACGAGCAGACGCTGGGGCGGGCCGAGTACGCGAAGCTCAAGGCTGCGGACAAGGCGCTCAAGGACCAGGGGCAAGCGGGCACCGGAGCGTCGACGGAGGTCGTCATTCAAGTCGGCGAGGACGTCGCGCCGGACAAGGGCGACGTGAAGATCGAAGCCGGCCTGGAAGCAGAGGCCGAACGCAAGGGCGGCGACGGCGTCGCCTTCGACCCCACCGTCGAGGTCGACAACGGCAGCGCCCCCGCAGAAGCCGCGCCGAGCAAGCCTCAGCCGCAACGTCAAGAACCGCCGGGCCGCGGCGGGGCCGGCAAGAAGCGCCGCGGCCGCTGAGTACCGCTCAGGTCAGCGCGCCCGCTTCGTCCAGACGTCGTCGTACGGGCAGCTCACGTCGCGCTCTTCGGGCTCGGGGTACTCGATGCGCTCGCCGCGGTAGCTCCGCAGCACCGTCGCGTCCGCCCGCCGCTCGAGCACGTAGTCCGGCTGGAGCGTCACCTTGCCCCCGCCTCCGGGCAGATCCACTGCCAGGTGAGGAACGGCAAGCCCGCTGGTCCAGCCGCGCAGCTGCTCGAGGATCTCCACGCCGGTGGAGATCGGCGTGCGGAGGTGCTCGAGCCCCTGCGCGACGTCCATCTGGTGCAGGTAGTACGGGCGCACCCGCATCTTGAGCAGCTCGTGCGACAGCTCCTTGATGATCCGCGCGCTCGAGTTGACCCGCCGCATCAGCACGGCCTGGTTCTCCACCGGCACTCCGTGGTCGACCAGCCGCTCGCAGGCCACCCTCGCCTCTTGGGTGATCTCCTTGGGGTGGTTGAAGTGCGTCACCACGAAGAGCGGCGCGTACTTGCGCAAGAGCCTCGCCAGCGCGTCCGTCACCCGCATCGGAAGGCAGACCGGGATCCGCGTGCCGATTCGAATGAGCTCGACGTGGGGGATCGCGCGCAGCGGCTCCAAGATCTCCTCGAGCCGCTCGTCGGACAGCATGAACGGGTCGCCCCCGGACAAGAGCACGTCGCGCACCTGCGGCGTCCGACGGACGTAGGCCAGGCCTTCAGCCAACGCACGTTTGCTCAGCTCGGCCTCGCCCCCCGCGGTGATGCGCCGCCGTGTGCAGTGGCGGCAGTAGACGGAGCACGAATCGAGCGCCAGCAGCAGCACCCGGTCCGGGTACTTGTGGACGATCGCTTCCACCGGTCGGCGCGGGTCCTCGCCGAGCGGATCGACGAGCTCACCGGGGCGAACGCGCGCCTCGGCCGCGACGGGGACGGCCTGCATGCGCACCGGGCAGAACGCATGCGCCGGGTCGATCAGCGACAGGTAGTACGGGGAGATCCCCAGCCGGAAGACGTTGGCCGTGTCACGAATCCCCGTGCGCTCGTCGTCGGTGAGCTCGAGCTTCTGCGCCAGGCCAGCGCCGGAGCGCACGGCGTTGCGTAGCTGCCACCGCCAGTCGCTCCACTCGGCGTCGGTCGCGTCGGGGAACAGCTCGCGACGCCGCGTCACGGGCGCGTCCGACGGGCTGTCGAGGGGCAGGACCGGCGAGTCGAACCGTGGAGGAACCATGTCGACCCACCCGGAACGCTCAGGCGTGCACGCTGTGCGACAGCTGCGCCGAGTCCAGCATGTGCTTCTTCCACCAGTCCTGACCGCTCGGCGGGAGCGTGTAGAGCGGATCGTAGAACTCGTACCGGCGGCTGAGGGCTTCCGGGTCGTCCGCCTCGATCCCCGTCCGGTAGTTCTTGGTCCAGTAGCTGATGCCGCGCTCGCGATCGTACTCGGCCACCTGGTGCACCCAGCGCTTGCCGACGTACGGCACGTCGCAGACGATTCGCGGCGTCGCGAAGCCCGGCATGTAGCCCATGATGTCGTGCTGGAGCTTCTGCGCTTCCCAGACCGAGACCCGCCAGTGCTCCGAGTTGGGGATCATGTCGCACATGTAGAAGTAGTAGGGGAGGATCTTGGCGTGATCGAGGAGCATGAAGGACAGCTCCAACAGGTCCTTCGACGTGGCGTTCACGCCACGCAGCAGCACACCCTGGTTGCGCACGTCGCGGAAGCCGATCTCCAGCAGCCGCTTGGCGGCCCGGCCCAGCAGCGGCGTCACTTGGTTGGCGTTGTTGACGTGCGTGTGCAGCGCGAGGTCGACGTTGCGCTCGAACGCCTTCTTCGCCAGCCGCTCGAGCGCGGCCATGACGTTGTCCTGCAGGTAGTGCTGGGGGATCCCCATGAGCCCCTTCGACGCCAGGCGAATGTCCCGAATGTTGGGAATGTCGAGGAGCTGCGTGACGAAGCTCTCGAGCTGGGCGATCGGCACGTTCGCCACGTCTCCGCCCGACACCACGACGTCCCGCACCGTCGGCGTCTTGCGCAGGTAGTCCAGCATCTGCACCCAGCGATCCGGCTGGGAGATCTTGAACTTGAGCTTGTCGATCTGCGGCACGTCGTTGCCGACGAGGTCCATGCGCGTGCAGTGGCCGCAGTACTGCGGGCAGGTCGACAACAGCTCCGCGAGCACCTTGGTGGGGTAGCGGTGCGTCAGGCCTTCGACCTTCCACATTTCGGCTTCGTGCAGCGAGTCGCGCGAGGCCTTGGGGTGGTTGGAATAGGTCGGGTGCCGGTCGTCGAACGCCGGCAACATGTACCGACGCAGCGGATCGGACCACAGGTCCTCCGTGCGCATGGTGTTCAGCATGTGCGGCGTCAGCAGAATCGACATCGTCGCCCGCTCACGCTGATCGCGCTCGATCGCCGCCGCCAGGCTGTCCGGGAGCAGCGGGCCGAGCGCCGCCTTGAGCTCCTTGAGGTTCTTGATCGTGTTCTTGCGCTGCCAGAGCGCCGACTCCCAGTCGGCTTTGCTCACCGACTGGTAGCCGGGGATCCGAGTCCAATCGGGCTCGACGAAGTCCCGCTTGGGGGGGTACGCGAAGGGCTGGCTGTCGATCGTCGCCGGCGCGGCCGCTCGCGCCGCTTCAGGGGGCTGAGTCTGCATGCGCACGCTTTATCCACGACCGCGCCGCCACGCAAAGCGTACGAACGTCAGAGCTCGGCCTTGAGCGCGAACGCATTGTCCTTCGAAACCGTGACCGGGAAGCTCTTCGACTTGCCTTTGAACTTCACCGTCACAGTGTGGGGCCCGACCGGCAGGTTGAGCTGATTGGCGCCGACCAACGGCGTCTTGCCCTTCATCTTCCCGTCGACCAGTACGTCGGCCCCGTCGGTGCGCGCCCCGTCGATCACGCTGATGACACGCAGGATCCCCAGCTCCTTCGACGCGGCGGCCTTGGGCTCGGGCTTCGGCTCCGGCCGCGAAGGCGGCGGATCGACGCGGGCGACGGGCTGAGGCGTGCGCTCCGGCTTGGGGGCGGGCGGGTCCACACGCGCGACAGGCTGCGGCTTGGGTTCGGGCTTGGGGGCTGGCGGGTCCACGCGCTTGGGCTCCACCGGCCGTGGAGGCTCGACAGGCTTCGGGGGATCCGCGGGCTTGGGCGGGTCGGCTGGCTTCGGTGGATCGACTGGCTTCGGCACGTCGGCGGCTTTGGCCGGCTCGAGGTCCAGCTTCACCACCGTCACCGGCGCCTTCTCGTCCACGCTGAACGTCTTTTTCGCCGAGACGAAGCCTTCCTTGCGCGCCTCGACCGTGAACTCCTTCCCCGCAGGCAGGGTCAGCGGCAGGCTGTTGTTGGGCCCAGACACCTTCCCGAGCGGCTTGTCGCCCAAGAGAATCTCCGCCCCCGCGACGGAGTAGATCTCGACGCTGAACACCGACGTTGGCTCGGGTTTGACCGCCGGAGCGGCCGGCGTCGGGGCGGCGGGTGTCGGGGCGACCGCGGCCGGATCCGGTTCGGCCAGCTTCTTGAGCGTGAGCGACAGCGGCACGTTCTCGCCGCTCTTCACGGCGAACTTGCGCTCGAGACCCTGGTAGCCGGCCTTCGGCTCGACCGTCACCGCGTAAGATCCCGGGGGCAGCTCCACCGCCTCGCCGAGGGCCTCGACCACGGTGACGTGCCCCTGGTCGTCCTTCACCTTGGCCTTGGCGAACGCTTCGGGCGGCTTCACGGCGAGCAGGAGGCGTCCCTGCGCCGGGCCGCCGGTCAGCTTCGCGATGACGACCGCGCCGCCGACGATCACCAGCAACGACACGACCGCGATCGCAGCGATCAGTCCTCGCCGGGCCTTGGAGGCCTTCGGACGGGGTGGCGCGGCGGTGGCAGTGCTCGTCGGCCGGGGTCGGGCGTTGGCCGCCTGCTCGAGCGCCAGGCCGCCGGGCCGCGCGGCCGTCGGCTGGAAGTCGTCGTCGTCTTCGTCGATCGGCGGCGCGGCCGACGCGGGTCCTTCGCCGGTGATGCTCCCGGGCGCCGCATAGGGCCCCGACGGCGGCGGCAGGGCGCCAAGCCCGTCGTCGTCCGCTTCGAGCATGGCCGGCTGCTCGCGGGTCAGATTCGGCGACCGCGTCAAGGGCGCAGGGCCGACGCTCGTCGCGCCGGACACGGGTGCGCCGCCGATCACGATCTTGGGCCGAGCGCTCTTCTTGGGCGCCGACGGCGTCGGGTCCGGCAGCTCGTCCTGCGCCACGGACGAGAACCCAGTCTGGGGAATCGGCGCGAGATCGCTCGACGAATCGGACGGCTCTTCGTCCATCAACGACTGCTGGGGCTGAGAGGCTCGCTGGGGCGGCTCCGGCGCACGCACGGCCGGACGCTCGCCAGTGCTCCGCGGCGGCGCCTTGCCGGGGCCGACGGGTGGCATCGGCCGGGTCGAGTCGGCTGGAGTGCCCAGCGGCGCCAACGAGTCCGCCGTCGTCGAGTTCGCGGCGCTCTTGGGCTTGCTCTTCGTCGCGCCCGACGGCCTGACGGGAGGGAGGTTGCCGATGGACGTCTTGGGCGCGTCGGCTTCGCCCAGGGGCCGCGCAGACCCAGCGTCCACGATCACCGTGCGGTCCGCCGTGCTCTCGGCCAGCTCTTCGTCCGTCGGCGGTGGAATCGTGACTTCTTCAGGCGCCGGACGCGCCTTCGCCGCCGGCAACGAGTTCGTCCGCCGCGGCTTGTTCGACGTCGCCTGGTCGAGGCTGTCTGGCTTGTCGACCGACGCGAAGCGCTCCATCTTCTCTGCTTCGCGGAGCAGCTCCTCGGCGAAGGCGTCCTTCATGAAGCCGCTCAGGTGTTTGCCTGAGTAGATCGCGTCCCCCGCGAGGAGGAACCGCATGAGGTCTTCTTGCAGATCGCTGCCCCACTGGTAGCGATCCTCAGCTTCGCGGGCGAGCGCCTTGTAGACGATCTTCTCGAGCCCCGGAGGGATGTTCGGGTTGAACTGGCGGGGAGCGGGCACCTCGGCGTTGCGCACCTTCTCCAACGTCGAGAAGTCCGACTCGCCGACAAACAACTTCTCGCCCGTCAGCAGCTCGTAGAGGATCACGCCGACGGCGAAGATGTCGCTGCGACGGTCGATCGGCAGGCCGCGGACCTGCTCCGGGCTCATGTAGCCGAACTTGCCCTTGAGAATGCCCGCCTGCGTCGACTGGCTTCGGTTCGCCGCCTTGGCGATCCCGAAGTCGATGATCTTCACCTCGCCCTCGTAGCTGACGAGAATGTTCTGCGGAGAGACGTCCCGGTGAATGATGTGGAGGTCCGCCCCGCGCGCGTCCTTCTTGCGGTGCGCGTAGTCCAGCCCTTCGCAGATCTTCGACGTGATGTAGACGGCCATGGCCGTCGGCATCACCTCCCGTCGCCGGCGGAAGCGCTCGAGCAGGGCCCGCAGGTCCTTGCCCGACACGTACTCCATGGCGATGTAGTAGTCCTCCTCGTGCTTCCCGAGCTCGTGGATGTGCACGACGTTCGCGTGGTTCAGCTGAACGCTGATCCGCGCCTCGTCGATGAACATGGTGATGAACTCTTCGTCCTCCACCATGGTCGGGAGGATCTTCTTGATCGCGAGGATCCGCTCGAAGCCCTCGACCCCAAAG
This sequence comes from Myxococcaceae bacterium, assembly GCA_022842905.1. Classification (GTDB taxonomy): domain Bacteria; phylum Myxococcota; class Myxococcia; order Myxococcales; family Myxococcaceae; genus JALHOS01. The sequence continues at coordinate 17,771 of JALHOS010000121.1, forward strand.
GCCTTGGCGACGAACACTTCGGCCATGCCGCCGACGTTCAGCCGCTCCAGCAGCAAGTACTTGCCGAAGACCGTGGGCTTCTTCATCTCGCGTTTGACGCCTCGTGGCCCCGAGCGGTGCCACCTGCTGGCTTGCGTACGCAAAAACCATAGTCGTCTCGGACGGCTAGGTCAACGAAACGGTCGCGCGAAACACTCGCGGCGGACAGGGAGATTTCAGGCGCGCCACCGACGGCCCGACGCGGGCCGCATCGGCGCCGCGGGTTCAAGGCGCTCTCGAGCCCGCAAAAGGCGAAGGCCCGCTCCACCGAAGTGGAACGGGCCTTCAAAAAAAGATCCGGCAGCGACCTACTCTCCCGCGCGGTTTCCCGCGGAGTACCATCGGCTCTGGAGGGCTTAACTTCCGTGTTCGAGATGGGAACGGGTGTGACCCCTCCGATATAGC
>JALHOS010000122.1 GCA_022842905.1 Myxococcaceae bacterium
GAAGGCCAGGCTGGCGCCCACGGCCCCGAGCGCGGTGCGAGTCAGCGCGCCACCCAGGGGTCCGAGGCCGAGCGCGCCGTCGGCGAAGGTCGCGGCCAGCCGACGCCCGTCAGGAGAGACGGCCAGCGCGCGCAGCTCCGCGCCACCGTCGACGACGACCTCGAGCTCGCCGTTCCACCGCTGCGCCAACAGCTGCCCGTCGGCGCCGCCGCTGACGTGGCGTACGCTGTCCGGGCCCCGCGGCCCCGGGACGACGGCGAGCGCGCGCACGGCCCCGCGGTGGTTGAGCTCGAGGTAGTCCTCGGCGCTCCCATCCAGCGGGCGCCGGCGAATCCGCCCGTCGGCCGCGCCGGCCAAGAGCCACCCCTTGGGCTCGAGCGCGAAGCTCGTCGGCAGATCGTCGTGGACGGTGGACGCGGCCGGCGGCCGAGGCGGCAGACGCCAGGCTTCCAGCTTTCGGTCCCGCGTGGCCACCACGAGCACGTCGGCCAGCCCGTCGGCGAGCGCGAGCGCCTGCACGGGGCTCCCGAAGCTCGACAGCACACCCAGAAGCCCACCCGCGGGGTCATGCCAGCGCACCGTGCCGTCGGCGCTGCCGGTGACGAGCCACTGGCCCTGGGCCAGCGCGGTCAGCACGTCGGTGTGCCCGGTCTCGACGCTGCGCGAGGGCGCGCCGATGAAGACGAGCTGCCGCTCCACGCCCACGACGATCTGCCCGTCGCTTCCGACCCCGAGCGCGGCGGCCGGGCGATCGAGCGTGCCGCTGCCCTGCGCGCCGACGAACTCCACGCTGCGCCCTCCGCCGCTCGCGCGAAAGCGCCCCAAGGCCACCACCCGTGCCGGGCCCGCGTGCACCGCCAGCACCCCGCCGTCGACGTCGAGCACCTGGCCCGACAAGAGCCCCACCACCGGCCCTCCCGGCGACAGCGCGACGGAGGTGACCACGTCGGGAAGAGGGCCCACGCTGCGCAGGGGCCCGCCGCCGGCAGTCGAAAAGAAGTGAAGGTGACGATCGTCGCCCGCGGTCACCCAGCCGTCCTTCGTGGCGACGACGGCGCGCTGCCAGCCTTTGGGGCCCAGCGACAACGCCGGCAGCTCGGCGCCGTCGGCCAGCGCGTACACCTGCGCGCCGTTGAGCGACGCACAGGCCACCTGCGCGTTGGCCACCGCCAGCGAAGAACAGCCGGCGGGAGTCTTGACGGACCAGAGCAGCCTCGGCGCGGGGATCGCTCGGGTGATGAGCTCGACCCCAAACGCCAACGCGTTGGGCTCGGCGTCTTGCGCACGTTGGGCCAGCGCCTTGGCCGCGGTCACGTCCTTGCCGCGCAGCTTCTCGCGCGCCAGCTCGGCGAGCGCTTGCGCGCGCTGCGCCTTCGACTCGGCGGCGATCCGCGAGAGCACGCGACGCTCGCCGTCCAGCGCCGCTTCCGCCGACCAGACCCGCCACAGCGCCGCGACGCAGCCCAGCGCGAGCGCGGCGACGACGAACCAGACCACCGGGAGCTCACGACGGCGGGCGCGCTGGGCCCGCTCGAGCGCTTCGGCCACCACTTCCCCCGAGGCGTACCGATCTTCAGGCCGCCGCTGAAGGCAGCGGGCGATCACGTCGGCCAGCGGTCGGCCGATCGCCTTGTCCACGGCGTCGGCGCGCGGTGGCGTCTGTGTCTGCACCGCCTGGACGAGCTGCGAGGCGGTCTGCCCTTCGAACGGCAGCCGGCCGGTGAGCGCTTCGAAGAGCATGACGCCCAGGCTGAAGACGTCGCTCGCCGGCCGAACGCGCTCGCCGCGCGCCTGCTCCGGGCTCATGTACGCGGGCGTGCCGGCAGTGACGCCGAGCACGTCTTCCCCGTCGACCACGGCCAGGCCCCAGTCCATGACGAGCGTCTCGCCGAAGTCGCCGACCATGACGTTGGCGGGCTTGAGGTCGCGGTGGACGATCTGGCGCGCGTGCGCGTACCCGACGGTGTGTGCGACGTCGATGAGGTGCGGGAGCAGCGCGAGCCGCTCCTCGAGGGTGGCCGCGGCCTCGAGCGCTTCGGAGAGCGGCCGGCCGCGCACCTTGCGCATGGCGTAGTAGGGGCTGCCGTCGGCGCGCTGGCCCAGCTCGTAGATGGGCACGACGCCGGGGTGTTCGAGCCTGGCCAACACCTGCGCCTCACGCACGAAGGCCTGCGCCAAGACTGGGCCCGAGGTGCTTCGTTGTGGGTGGTGCTGGGGGAGCAGCTCCTTGACGGCGACGTCACGGCCCAACGGCACGTCGGCCAGGTGGAGCACTCGGCCCATGCCGCCGCGGCCGAGCTCGGGGTCCGTCACGCCGGCGGGCACTGCGTAGCGGCCTTCGACTTCGCGCGGGAGGGAAGCCGCGGACTGCGGCCCCGGGCCCGCACCGCCCAGACGTTGCGAAGCCGCAGTCAACGGCGCGTGCGTCTTGTCCAGCTCGTCGTTCGAAGCCACACGCCGCTGCTTGGTTCAGTCCGGCGCCGAAGTCACGAGCGGGGCGTGACCTGCGCGTCATGCGGACGGCGGCGCTTCAGCGCCGAGGCTGCGCCGGCAGCTGCCGAATCGTCTGACACACAGCGACCCACGCGTGCGCGCTGAGCGTCTGCAGGCCGGACGGCCGTCGAACCGGTGTTGGCGCGGACTTCGGCTTGCGTTTGGTGTGTCCCATGGTGCGTCTCCCCGCAGCAGCCATCAGCAACCTCCTTGCCAGCGCTTCGGTCGGCTTCAACGCACGAGCTTTCGCGGCGATTTCCCACGGCGCGTCGAACTGGTGCGTGGGTGCGCTCTGACGCGGCTGTCGCGGTGACCCCGCAGCTTTCGGCGTAGCCAGCCCACATCACTTTGGGTATGGAAGCCCACGCGTCGGTTCCTCTGGAGGTATTCGTTTGCGGGAAAAACTGCTGGCCCTGTCCGCGCTTCAGAAGGTGGACGTCGAGATCGCAGCGCTGAAGAAGAGCGCCGAGAACTACCCCAAGGAGATCGCTGAGCTCGAGCGAGCGCTCGCGCAGGAAAAAGCAGCGGTGGACCTGGAGAAGACGAAGCTCGACGACCTGGACAAGCAGCGGCTGAACCTCGAGCAGACGATCGCGGAAGAGAAGGACAAGATCCGCAAGTGGGAAGCGCGGCTGACCGAACAGCGCTCGACCCGTGAGTATTCCGCGCTGGCCCGGGAGATCGACATCGCCAAGAAGGGCCAGCAGACCATGGCCGAAGAGGTAGTCGAGCTGGGCAAGCAGTCGACGATTCAGCGTGAGGTGGCCCGCACCAAGGCCGCCGACTTCGACGGCAAGTCGAAGGGCCTGGTGGAGAAGGTCGATCAGCTCAAGGCGAAGCTCGCTGAAGTCGAAGCGCAGGTGCGCGGCGTGGACGGCAAGCGCGGCGACGCGGCGAAGGACGTCGACGGCGATCTGCTCCGCCGCTACGACACGATCCGTAAGAAGCGCATGCCGGCCCTGGTGCCGCTCGTCGCCCCCGGCACCTGCACGGGCTGCCGCATGGCGATCCGCGCGCAGCTCTACAACATGCTCGTCGCGTCCAAGGGCTACGACACCTGCCCGTCGTGCATGCGCATCATCTACGCCGAAGAAGCGCTCGCCGCGCCGAAGTGACGTGAGTCGAAAAGGGCGGATGCCGACGAAGACCCACAAGGCGCTGGCGGGCAGGGAGCTGAGCGCGGCGGTGCTGCGGTTCGTCGCGCAGGAAGAGCCGCTGGCGGCCACCCTGGGCGCCTTTCCCCAGCTCGATCGCGCCCGGCTGCGCTCCATTCTCGAGCGGGCGGCGGCGCTGCTGCAGGGTGACGGGACGGAGCCGGCCAAGCCTCCGCAGATCATTCGGCTGCGCGTGTACTCGGACGGCGCGGCGCGCGGGAACCCGGGGCTTGCGGGCGCCGGCGCGGTGCTCGTCGAGCCGTCGGGCCAGGTGATCGACCGCATCGGCAAGTTCCTGGGCAAGCAGACGAACAACTACGCCGAGTACATGGGGCTGATCTTGGGCCTCAAGCGCGCGCAGGAGCTGGGCGTGACCGAGGTCGAAGCGTTCGCCGACAGCGAGCTGATGATCCGGCAGCTCGGCGGGCGCTACCAGGTCAAGAGCACGTCGCTGCGGCCGCTGTTCGAAGAGGCGCTGCAGCTGCTCAACCGGTTCGAACGCGTCAAGCTCGTGCACGTGCCGCGGGACATGAACCGCGCCGCCGACGAAATGAGCAACCGCGCGATCGACGAGCGGCTCTGAGCGTGCCGCCGCGCCCCGTGGTGTCAGGTGTGGTCGGCTAAGGTGCCGCGCTCATGCTGAAGCTGATTCCGCTGGGCGGGCTGGGTGAGGTCGGGCGCAACCTCATGGTGCTGGAGGCCAACGACGAGCGGCTGATCGTCGACTGCGGCGTGTCGTTCCCCCGCGCGGACCAGCTCGGCGTGGACGTCATCGCCCCGGATCTGACGTTCCTCAGAGAGCGCCCGGAGACGGTCAAGGGCGTCGTGCTGACCCACGCGCACGAAGATCACTTGGGGGCGCTCACGCTGCTGCTCCGCGACTTCGACGTGCCGGTGCTGGGGACGCCGTTCACCCTCGCCGCCGCCAAGCACCGGCTCACCGAGGCCGGCCAGTCCGCCGAGCTGCGCGAGTTCGAGCCCCGCGCGCGGGTGCGGGTGGGCAGCTTCGAGGTGGAGCCGTTTCGGGTGACCCACTCGATCCCCGACGCCGTGGGCCTGGTGCTCCGCGCCGAAGGCCAGACGGTGGTGCACACCGGGGACTTCAAGCTCGACGGCCTGCCGATCGACGGGCAGCCGACGGATCTGTCGAGGCTCGAGGAGCTGGGCGCCGAAGGCGTCGACGTGCTGCTGTCCGACTCCACCAACTCGGAGGTCGCCGGCACCACCGGCAGCGAGCGCGTCGTGGAAGCGGCGTTCGAGCGCTGGCTCAGGACGTGTGAGGGCGCGGCGGCGATCGCCTTGTTCGGCTCGCACCTGCACCGCGTCGTCCACGCGGTCGGCTTGGCGCAGCGGCTGGGGCGGCGGGTGGTGATCCTCGGGCGGAGCCTGCAGCGCAACGTGGAGCTGGCGCAGTCGGCGCAGCTGTTGCGGATCCCCGACGGGGTGCTGCTCAGCACCGATCGGGTCGCGGAGGTGCCCCGGAGCAAGCTGCTGATCCTCTGCACCGGCGCACAGGGTGAAGTGCGGTCCGGCCTGTCGAGCCTGGTGGAGGGGCTGGGCGGTCAGCTCATGCTGGGCAGCAAGGACCTGGTGATCGTCTCGGCGCGCGCGATCCCCGGCAACGAGCCGCTGATCGGCGCGGTGGTGAACCGGCTGCTCGCCCGCGGCGTGACGGTGGTGACGCCGGCCATGGACCCCGCGGTGCACGTCAGCGGGCACGCGTCACGCGACGAGCAGCGCAAGGTGCTCGAGGTGACGCGCCCCAAGGCCTTCGTCCCGATCCACGGCGAGGTGCGGCATTTGCGCCGGCACGCTGCGCTGGCGCAGGACGTCGGCCTGGGCGGCGAGCAGATCCGCGTGATCACCGACGGCGACGTGCTGGGGTTCGAAGGCGGGCGGCTGCACGATCTGGGGCGTGTGCCCAGCGGGCTCAAGTACCACCGCCGGGAGAGCCCGGGGGAGATCACCGAAACCACGCTGCTCGAGCGGCGGATGATCGCCGAAGCGGGGTTGGTGACGATCGTCGCGGTGCTGCAGCGGCTGGGCGGGCGGGTGCTGCACACCCCGACGGCGCACGGCCAGGGCCTGTCGAGTGACGAGAGCGCGGTGCTCAGCCTGGCGGCGGAGGGCGCGGCCCTGGAGCTCAAGGAGCTGACGGAGGCGGCGCGCGGCGACGATCAGAAGGCGCGGGAGGCGTTGGTGCGCGGGGTGCGCCGGGTGTACCGGCAGGTGCTGGGGGCGCGGCCGACGGTGCAGGCCGTGGTGGTGCGGGTCTAGCGAGAGCCGCCAGCGCCTGCTCAATACGCGCAGGTCGCCGGGCAGCTCGGCGGCGTGACGATCCGCTGTCCCGGCGCGCAGGCCGCGAGTGTCATCGGCGCGCAGTAGCTCGCGCCGACCGAAGCGACGTTCTCACACCGCATGCCCTGGGCCACACACGGCACGGTGGTCCCCATGCACTGGCACCGCCCCGACGGCTGCGCCGCGCCCAGGCCGCACACCGCCGTCGTCGACACACAGTCCGCCAGGCCACAGGCGATGCCACAGCCGCCGCAGTTCGCGCGATCCGTGCCCGTGTCGACACACCCGCCGTCGCAGCAGCGCATGGAGCCCGTCGTCCCGCAGCCCTGGCCGTTCGCCAGTACGCGGTGAGCGCACTGCCCAGTCGCGGGGTCGCAGAAGTTCCCCTGGCAGGCGCCGGCCACGCCCGCGTCGGCGCAGACCACCGGCGTCCCCCGACACCCGCCGTCGGCCACGCAGCGATCGGTGGTGGTGCACCTCGAGTTGTCATTGCAGGTCGTGCCCAGGCACCCCGTGTCCGCGCAGTCCACCTTCCCGTCGCAGTCGTCGTCGAGCCCGTTGGCGCAGTCCTGGCCGAACTCGGCCGCGCCGATGGGACAGGTGATGCAGCCCCCCAGCAGGCAGCGGGCCGGCGCCGCGCATGACAAGCCCACACACGACACGTCGACGCAGCTGCCCGACCGGCAGGCCTGGCCCGGCGGGCAGGGCCCCCCCACGCACGACGCGGGCTCGCAGGCCCCGGCCGCGCAGATCCCGCCGTCACACACTTGGCCCACGCAGGCCAAGCTGACGCAGCGGCCGTTCTCGCAGACGGCGCCGGTCGCGCAAGGCACGGGGCCGCAGCTCTTGTCGAAGCAGCTTCCCCCGACGCACTGCTGATCCGCGGAGCAGCCGCAGGCCCCGCCGGTGCCTCCGCCGCCGTCCGAAGGGGTCCCCGCGTCCGACGGGCGCACGCACATGCCGCCGCGGCAGACGAAGTCGTCCAGGCACGCCCCCCCGTCGTCGCAGGGCTGCCCGTCGGCGGAGAACGGCAGAATGAACGAGCAGCTCGCCAACAAGACGCTGCACCAGAGGAGACGAACGACCATGCGTGGGGGAAGCCTCTTCACACGTCGGAGCCGGCTTTTCAAACGATCGCCCAGTTGGTAGGGCCGCTCTCGCTCGTGATGACGCCGTTCCTCTCGGTCCTGTTGTTCTGCGCCGTCACCGCCGGCCCGCCGAAGATCAAGCCCGGCAAGCCCGTGCCGACCACCGCTCGCCGCCCCGTCATCGACGGGAAGCTCAAGGACTTCGCGCCCGCGCTCGACGTGCCTTCCGCCAAGCCCGCCTTCGACGCGTCGGCGCGGGTGGCGCTCAAGCTGACCTTCCAGGGCGGGGTGTTGTTCCTGGCGGCGACCGTGAAGGACGACGTGGTGCTGGCCGAGGACGTGCTCGAGGTGACCGTTCATTTCCCCGAAGCGGGCGCCCTGGCGCAGGGCTTCAGCTACCGCTTCGGCCCCGGCGGCGCCGCCCCCTCGACCGACGAGCGCACCCTCCCGTCGTTCGCCGCGTCGCTGGTGCGCGCCAAGGCGCTCAAGGGTGACGGCGGCTTCACGGTGGAGGCCGGCATTCCCGGCCGCGCCCTGCCCCGCTTCCCCGCGACCGGCCCGCTCAACGCTACGGTGTGCGCCGACTACCTCGACGTCGACGAAGAAGACGCGGAGCCCAGCCGGCTGAGCACCTGCGAGTCGGGGGAACCCAAGGGAGGCCCGCTCAAGCTGCCCGACGAGCTGCGCAAGCCGCTCAAGACGCCGCTGCCGGCGGACGTGGAGGGCGTCGAAGGCGCCGAAGGTGGCTGGCTGGGCTACGGCGAGCTCGCCGCGCCGGCGTGGATCCAGGGTGACGAGCCGCTGAGCCCCGACAGCGTGCGCCGGCTGGCGACCGCTGGCCGCTTCATCGAGCCCAAGCAGGTGTCCCTGCCGATCCCCGACACGCTCGAGCTCGAGGAGCTGGTGTTGGTGCCCGTGCTCTTCGGCAGCAACCCGTTCGCTCAAGAGAAGTGCGCCGCCAAGAACGAGCTGCGCGTGAGCGTGTATGCGCTGGGCGGCAACGTCGCCCGCCGCGTCCTCGAGTGGCCGGTCTCGTCCTGCGCGCTCGGGCGGGCCATGCGCTTCGAGGTCACCGAGCACGGCGGCCTCATCGTCGGTTACACCAACGGCTCCACCGCCCACTTCACGTGGAGCACCGATCACTTCGAACGCAGTGAGCTGGGCGCGCTGACGCGCTGAGCAACGCCGACTCTTCCTTCACGAGAACCCCATGGCCAAGAAGCCGACCTCCAAGCCGCTGTTCATGATGACGCTGGGCTGCCCCAAGAACCGGGTCGACAGCGAGGTCATGCTCGGCACGTTGTCCCAGCGCGGGTACCACCTGGTCGACGAAGCGCAGGACGCGGAGGTGATCGTCGTGAACACCTGCGCGTTCCTCAAGGCCGCCGAGAAGGAGTCGGTGGACAACATCCTCGAGCTGGCCGAGCACAAGAAGAGCGGCAAGTGCGAGACGCTGGTGGTGACGGGCTGCCTGGTGCAGCGGCACGGCGAAGCGCTGATGAAGGAGCTGCCCGAAGTGGATCACTTCCTGGGCACGTCGGCCTACGTGCAGATCGGCGATCTCCTCGCGGCCGAGGCGAGCCCGCGGCAGGTGATCCCCGACCCGGACTACGTGCACACGGCGAAGGTGCCGAAGGTGAACTCCATGCCGGGGTACACCGCGTACCTGAAGATCAGCGAGGGCTGCGACAACAAGTGCGCGTTCTGCATCATCCCCACGCTGCGCGGCCTGCAGCGCAGCCGGCCGATCGCCGACATCGTCAAGGAAGCGAAGGCGCTGGCGGATCAGGGCGTCAAGGAGCTGAACCTGGTCGCGCAGGATCTGACCGCGTACGGCCACGATCTGCCCGACAAGCCCAAGCTCGCTGACCTGCTCAAGGCGCTGGTCAAGGTGGACGTCGAGTGGATCCGCCTCCACTACGCGTACCCGCGCGTGTTCACCGACGAGCTGATCGAGGTGATCGCCACCGAGCCGAAGATCGTGAAGTACCTGGACATGCCGCTGCAGCACGCGTCGGACCGGCTCTTGCGGTCGATGAAGCGCGGCCGCGACTCGGTGTTCTTGAAGGACCTGGTGAAGAAGCTGCGCGAGCGGATCCCCAGCCTCGTGTTCCGCACGTCGCTGATCGTCGGGCTGCCTGGTGAGACGGAAGAGGACTTCGAGATCCTGAAGGACTTCGTGCGCACCATGCGCTTCGAACGGCTCGGCGTGTTCCAGTACTCGGACGAAGAGGGCACGGCGGCGTTCGAAATGGACGGCAAGGTGCCCAAGCGAACGATCGAGCGACGCTGGCGGGAGATCATGGCGATCCAGAAGCGGATCAGCCGTGAGCAGAACAAGAAGCTGGTGGGCACGACGCTCGAGGTGCTCGTCGAGGGCCGCAGCCCCGAGACGGACCTGCTGCTCGTCGGCCGCAGCGCGGGCCAGGCGCCGGAGATCGACGGGCAGGTCTTCATCAACGACGGCCTGGCGTACCCGGGTGAGCTGGTGCAGGTCGAGGTCACCGAAGCGCACGACTACGACGTGGTCGGGAAGATCGTCGGCCGCGCCGAGCCGAGGACGAAGAAGCACCAGGTGCGGCACGCGGTGCCCGAGGCGGTCCGCGGCGGAGAGAAGATCGTCAGCCCACCGACCTGGCTGGCGCCGCGTTAACTCGCGACGGCGTAGGACATGGCCAAGTAGGCGAGCGCCGGCTTCTTGCCGGGGTTGCGGTAGACGTGCGGCACGTCGGCCTCGAACTGAATCGCGTCGCCCGGGCCCAGCGCGTGCTTCTCGCCGCGCAGCTCGATCGACAGCTGCCCTTCGTGCAGCACCAGGTTCTCCACCGTGCCCGCCGGGTGGGCGACGGCCTCTTCGACGCAGCCCGGGAGGAACGAGAGCTCGTACAGCTCCACGCGGCGGGCGTCGTCCTGCGGGAAGAGCGCGCGGGACTGGAACGTGCCGTCGTGGGACAGCAGGCGGCGCGACTGTTTGGCGGGCAGCACCGTGACGTGCTTGGGCGCGCGCGAGGCGATGAGCGTGGAGAACGGCACGTCGAACGCCTTGGCGATCTTCCAGAGCACGTTGATCGTCGGCACGGACTGACCCAGCTCGATCTGCCCGAGCATGGCGCGGCTGACGGCGGAGGCCTGGGCCAACGCCTCCAAGCTCCACCCTCGAGCCGTGCGGAGTCGGCGCACGTTCGGCCCCACGACGGGGCCCAGATCGGTTCCATCAGGGGGCTGCTCGGCGGTCGGCGTCTTCTTCTTGGCGGCCACGGCGTCGGCGCATAGCACGAGGGGCATTCGCTCAGCGCCCGCTTCCTCCCGAAGCCTGGCAGGCTCGACCGCCATGGTGACCCGCCGTGGACTGCTCCTGGCTGCGCTGGCCAGGGCGAGCTTCGCCAGCACGAACGCGACACGGGTCGTCCTCGTCCCCGGCGCGTGGCACGGAGGCTGGTGCTGGGACGCAGTGGTCCCCGAGCTGAAGTCGAAGGGGCTGGCGAGCGCGGCGCTGACGCTGACCGGGGTGTCGGAGCGTGCGGCCGAGGCGAGCCGGAGCACCTCCGTTGCCGATCACGTGGCGGACGTCGTCAGGGCGATCGACGCCGCCGAGCCTGGCCGCGTGCTGCTCGTCGGTCACAGCTATGCGGGCCTGCCCATCACCCAGGCCGCCGCCCAGCGCCCCAGCCGGCTGACGCGGGTCGTGTACCTCGACGCCTTCGTCCCGGCGCCCGGCCAGTCCATGTTCGATCTGATGAAGCCCGGCTTCGTCGCGTCGTGGAAGAAGCGCTGCGCCGCCGGCGACGGCTGGCGGGTCCCGCCCATGCTGAGCGCCAAGGCCATGGGCGTCGACGACCTCGCGCTCGCCAAGCAGGTCGACGCGCGCCTGACGCCGCACCCGCTGCGCACGTTCACCGACGCCGTGGAGTTCGATGCCGAAGCGCTGTCCGCCGTGCCCCGAACCTACGTGCGCTGCGCGCGCTACAAAGGCTTCGGGCCGACGGCGGCGAGGGTCGCGAAGGAAGGCTGGGACGTGCGCACGCTCGACGCGGGCCACGACGCCATGCTCAGTCACCCGAGCGCCGTCGCCACCCTGCTCGCGGACCTGGCGGCCTGAGAAGGCCGCGTCAGTCGTGTCACTGCCGGAACGGGTTCTTCAGCACGACCGTCTCGCCGCGCTCCGCGCCGACGGAGATCATCACCACCGGCACGCCGACGATCTCCTCGACGCGTCGCACGTAGCGCTGCGCCGCCGCGGGCAGATCTTCCACCGTGCGCGCCCCGGCCAAGCTCTGCTCCCAGCCCGGCAGCTCTTCGTAGATCGGCGTCACACGGGACAGGTCTTCGAGCTCACCTGGCAGCTCCGTCACCCGCTGCCCGTCCAGCTCGTACGACGTGCAGATCTTCAACGTCGGCAGACCCGAGAGCACGTCCATCTTCGTCAGGGCGACGCCCCAGATGCCGTTGACGCGCACCGCGTAGCGCAGCACCACCGTGTCGAGCCACCCGCAGCGCCGCGGGCGCCCAGTGGTCGCGCCGAACTCGTCGCCGATCTTCCGCAGCCGCTCGCCGGTCTCGTCCGACAGCTCCGTGGGGAACGGGCCAGAGCCCACCCGCGTCGTGTACGCCTTGGTGATGCCCATGACGCGGTCGATCGCCGTGGGGCCAATGCCGGAGCCCACCGCCGCGTTGCCGGCCACGGTGTTGGAGCTGGTGACATACGGGTACGTGCCGTGGTCCACGTCCAACAGGCTGCCCTGCGCGCCTTCGAACAGCACCCGCGTGCCCTTGCGAATGTGCTCGGCCAGGTAGAGCGACGCGTCGCCTACGAACTCCTTGAGCCGCGCGCCCAGCGCGCCGTATTCCCCGACGATCGTCTCCACGTCGAGCAGCGGGTCTTCCACCTTCGCCTGCTTGGCCAGGCTCGTCATCTCCGCCGAGGCCGCCGGGAGCCGTTCCTTGACGCGCCGACGCAGCCGCTCGAGGTCGAGCAGATCGCGAATGCGAATGCCGCGGCGCGCGACCTTGTCTTCGTACGCGGGGCCAATGCCTCGGCCGGTCGTGCCGATCGCCGCCCCGCCGCGGGCCTTTTCCCGCAGCAGATCGAGGTGTTTGTGCCAGGGAAAGATGACGTGCGCGTGCTCCGACAGCAGCAGCTGCGCGGCGTCCGCCAAGAAGCCGCGCCCGCGCAGGCCGTCGACTTCCTTCATGAACACCGTCGGATCGACGACACACCCGTTGCCGATGACGCAGGTCTTCCCCGCGTGGAGGATGCCCGAGGGGATCAGGTGCAGCACGGTCTTCTGGCCGTTCACCACCAGCGTGTGGCCGGCGTTGTTCCCGCCCTGGAAGCGCACGACGACCTGCGCGTGCTCGGTGAGCAGGTCGACGACCTTGCCCTTCCCTTCGTCGCCCCACTGCGCACCCACCACCACGACGTTCGGCATGGCCCGGGCTTATACCGGACTCGGGTGGCAGTGGCCGACGAAACCACAGCCCAGCGCGTGACAGCGCTCACGTGCGCGCCCGTCCCATCGTGAGAGCGCCTGCGCGTCTCGTAAGGCCCGCGCCTGCGCGAGCAGCTCGACGCTCAGCGCAGCGTCATCGTCGGCGTGGGACAGCCACACCGGCTCCGGTTGCTCGGCCTTGAGGAAGACGACACCCGCTCGGCACGGGAGCGCAGCGCCAAACAGCCGCCGCACGGCCAGGCGATAACACCGCAGCTGGAACGCGTGCGCCGCGGCGCCGTCGGGCGAAGGCGCTGCCGTCTTGTAATCGACGACGTCCACCCCACCCTCATGTGCCACGACGAGGTCGATCTGCCCGCGCAGGTGCAGCGCCACGCCGTCTCCCGGGCCGATCCTCAGCACGAACGGCAGCTCGCGCAGCACCGTCCGCGCGTGCGCCAAGCCTCGCCCGTACGCGCCTTGCCAGAACCGCGCGACCCAGCGCCGCACGTCCAAGTCGGACCCGAGCTGCTCGGCCCGCTCCAGCGCCTGGAGCGTCGCGTCGAGCCGCTCCGCGGGCAGGTCCACCGGGAGCAGCTCGAGCAGCCGGTGCGCCGCGGTGCCCCGCGCGCGAACGTCGACGCCTTCCACCCGCACTTGCTCGGCCTGAGGCCAGAGCGCGGGCGGCAGCGACGGCTCGCTGCGCGGCTCGTCCAGCCCGACGTCGTGGAGGTAGTGGTAGCGCCGAGGGCACCCGAGGAAGTCCTCCAGCGGCGTGACGGCGACCATGACGTCTGGACTCGTCGGCGTCGGCCGCGCCTGCACGTGATCCAGCGCCCGAGCCACCAGCAGGTCGGCGTCGGGCGGCTCCGGCGGCACCGGCGGCAGCACCCCAGCCGGCAGCGCCTGCGCGTCGACCACCTCGACGTCCGCCTGACCAGCGGGGTTCGTCGACTGGGCCAGCCAGCTGTCCCAGCGGCCGTCGCCCGGCTTGCCGTGGAGCCCGAGCACCAGCAGATCTCTGGCGCGCGTGGCCGCCACGTATAGCAGCCGCCGCCGCTCGGCCGCCACCCGCCGCTTGCGTCGCTCGAGCAACCGCGCGCGGCGCTGCGACGTGCCGTCCTCGAAGGCCAGCGGCCGCAGGGCGAGCCCCAGATCGCGATCGAACAGCAGCGTGGCGCCGTCCGGCGGGGGCCGCGCGAAGAGCTCGGGCAGCACGACGATCGGCCACTCGAGCCCCTTGGCCTGGTGCACGGTGCACAGCGTCACCACGTCGTCCGCGGCGTCTTCCCCCAGCTCGGCCTGGCCTTCGGGCGGCTCCAGCGTCACCAGCGCGGCGAGCTCCCGGGCGAACTCGGCGAAGGACACGCCCGCCGCTTCGCGCACTCGCGCCAGCTCGAGCAGCTTGTCCACGTTGGCCAGCGCCTGCTCGCCGTGAGGGCTGGCCGCCAGCGCGCGCCGCAGCCCCAAGAGCTCGTCGGCCAACAACAAGAGCGACCGCGCCCCCAGCACGTGGCGCTCGCGCCACAGCGTGTCCATGCCGGTCAGGAACGCGCGGACCCGCGCCGCGTCGTCTTCAGGCAGGGTGCTTCCGCGCAGCCGAGTCCCCGTCAGGTCGAGGCCGACGATGCGCTCGCCCACCGTGGCCAGCTTCAGCAGCGACGCGTCGGTCACGCACACGAACGGCCCGCGCAGGACGGCGGCGAGCGACAGCGAGTCTTCCGGGCGGGCGACGAGCGAGAGCAGCGCGGCGACGTCGAGCACTTCCTGGGCGCCGAAGAACCCGCGCCCGCGCACGACTCGGTGGCGCACGCCGTGGCGCAGCAGGGCCTGGCGGTACTGCTCGAGGGACGACAGCCGTTGAAAGAGCAGCGCCACGTCGCCGCCACGCGCGCCCCGAGGCCCTCCGGCATCGACGACCAGCGGCTCGCCGCTGCGCAGCGCCAGCGCCACCCACCGCGCCACGGCGTCGGCGTCGAACTCGACCGGCGCGCTCAGCTCCGCCGCCCGGGCGTCTACCAGCTGGAGCACCGGCGCCCGTGCCAGCCCGTCGGTGCGGACGGCGCGCAGCGCGTCCTCGGGCGCCCAGGCGATCTCGAACGGCAGCGCGTCGGACGGGGCCGTCAGCACCTGCGGCATCAGCGAGTTGACGGCTCGCACGAGCGGCGCAGACGAGCGGCGCGACTGCGACAGGAACGCCCGCGCGCCGCCGTGCCGTTCGATCGCCTTCGCCATGAGCTCGAAGACCGCCACGTCGGCGCCGCGGAACTCGTAGATCGCCTGCTTGCGATCGCCGACGACCGCGAGGAAGCCCGGCTCGAGCGGCAACGCCAGCGACTCCTCGAGCCCTCCGTCGAACGACGTCGAGACCGGACGCGGCCCGCCGGCGCGCTGCTCGGCGATCAACAGGACGATGTCGAGCTGCAGCCGGTTGGTGTCTTGGAACTCGTCGACCAAGAGCGCCCCCAGCCGCCGCTGCACGGCGCGCCGGGTCTCGAGGTGATCGCGCAAGAGCGCCCGCGTCGCCACGAGCAGCCCCGTGAAGTCGAGCGCGCGACGCCGTTTGAGTTCCGCTTCGAGGTCCGCGACGAGCTGGCCGACGAAGTCGCGGAGCTTGGCCTCGTACGGCGCGACGAGCGCGGCGCCGTAGAGCGCCAGCACCGAGTCGTCGCCGCCGTCCAGCAGCTGGCGCAGCGGCTTGAGCACGGCGTTCGCCCCGAAGCGCTGCGCGAGAACCTTGAGCGACGGCCAGGCGTCGCGAAGCTCGGCAAACCCCAGCCGCCCGATCAGCGCGTCGAACTCGGCGAGCCGCTCGACCTGGGTGCCGGTGCGCAGCTCGCGCCGCGCGAGCGCGGAGGCCTGCCGCAGCTCGAGGAGCCGTCGCTCGAACGCACTCCGCGCCGCCGCCCCATCGGTGATCGCCGTGGTCCGGGGGTCGAGCCCCTCTTCGCGAATGCGCGTCACCGCCTGAGCGAGGGCCCCGGACAGGCCCGGCCACACTTCGTCGCCCAGCGTCAGCTCGCGCACCAGCTCGCCCAAGAGCTCGTCGCCGGCCGCCACCGCGTCCACCAGGCCGCGCTGCACGACGCTCAGCGCCAGCGCCTTGGCTTCCCGCTCTTCGAGCAGCACGAAGGACGGATCGAGGCCGGCGCTGGGAGGGGCGCGCTTGAGGAGGGCGCTGCAGAAGCTGTGGAACGTGGTGATCGACGCCGAGCCCAGCTCGTCGACGCAACGCCGCCAGAAGTCCACGCCTGGCAGCGCCTTGCCCAGCCGCGCGTAGCTGGCAACCAGGTCGGGCTCCTCGACGACCCCGTCGGCCAGCCGCACCAAGCGGGCCCGCAGCCGCTCCCGCATCTCACCGGCGGCCTTGTCGGTGAAGGTCGCGAGCACCAGGCCCGAGCAGGTCACCGCGTCCAGGCCTTCGCGCGCGCCGCCCAGAACGTGCAGCGCCAGCGTCACCAGGCTGTGCGTCTTGCCTGCCCCGGCGCCGGCGAAGAAGGCGACGTTCCGCTCGAGGCGCAGCGCTTGCGCGAGGGGGAGGCCGGCTTCTGGCTCTGCCTGCGTGGCGGTCGGTTCGGGAGGCTGTGGCGCGACGAGGGCCAAGCCCTGTCCTGCCTCAGCAGGCGCATGCGGCGCTGGCGGACGCGTCGGAATCGGCTGGGCGCTGACGATGCGATCCGCCGCGGCGGTCGATCCAGGCGCGCCTGGCTCGACGATCGTCAAGCCCTGCCTCCCGTCATCAGGCTGATGCGGCGTCGGCGGGAGCGTCGGAATCGGTTCACCACTGACGACGCGATCCGGTGACGCGGTCGGTGCGGCAACGTGTGGCGCAGCGAGCGTCGAGCCTCGTCCTGCCTCAGCAGGCTCATGCGGCGTCGGCAGACGTGTCGGAATCGAAGGAGAACCGACGGCGCGGTCCGCCGAAGCGCTCGGCGCGGGTGCACGTGGCTCGACGAGGGACAAGCCCCGACCTGCCTCAGCAGGCTCGTGCGGCGCCGGCGGACGCGTCGGATTCGGCTGAGCACCGACGGTGCGATCCGCCAGGGCGCTCTGTGCGGGTGCGCGTGGCTCGACGAGGTCCAAGCCCCGTCCTGCCTCAGCAGCCTCATGCGGCGCGGGCGGACGCGTCGGAATCGGCTGAGCACTTACGGTGCGATCCGCCGCGGCGCTCGGTGCGGGTGCACGTGGCTCGACTGTGGCCAAGCCCTGTTCTGCCTCAGCAGCCTCATGTGGCGCTGGTGGACGCATCGGAATCGGCTGAGCGGCGACGGTGCGGTCCGGCGGGGCGGTCGGTACAAGCGCGGCTGGCTCGCCGACCGCAAAGCCCCTCCTTGCCTCAGGAGGCTCGCGCGGCGCTGGCGGGGGCGCCGGAGGCGGCGCTGCGCTCACGAAGCGATCGGCGGTGGCGCTGGGGCCGGGAGCGCTTGGCACGACGATCAAACCCTGTGTCGCCTCGGCGCGCTCGTTGGGTGCTGGCGGGGGTGCCGGAATCGGCGGCGAACTCGCCGGACGCGCCGGCGCCGTCGGCGAGGCAAACAGATCGAGCTGCCCGCTCGACGGCTCGGAGCGCTTGCGGCTCATTCCTCACCTCCGCCAGCGTCGGGCAGCGCGGCACGAGAGCGAATTCGGCAGACGGGCCCCAGCTCGCAGTAGCCGCAGTCCAGCGGCCGCGCGCCCAGCGCCCCGGCATGAATGCGCGCCTTGAGCGCGTGCACCGCGTTGGCCAAGTTCGCGTTGTCGGCCACCCCCGCGAGCCGGCTGCGAGTCGGCGCGTCCGTCGCCAGCGCGTCGTCGAGCTGCACGCGCCACTTCTTCGAAAGGGTCACCGGCTTCCCGCGCCGCAACGGGACCCACACCCCTTCGACCTCGAGCCCCGGCCACAGGCGCGTCAGCGCGTACACGTACACGGGCAGCTGGAAGGACGTGCGCAGCACCCGCGGCTCGGTGACGTCCACCCTGCTGCGCTTGTAATCGACGACCACGGCCCGACGGTCGGACCGATCGACGCGATCGAAGCGCCCGGCGAAGAAGATCGGCGCTTCGCCTTCGAACGCGGGGGGCAGCTCCACGGTGGGCTGGTCCGCGCCACCGAACGGCAGCTCGAAGTCTTCCGGCAGGAGCCCTTCGATGACGACCGCGTCCTCACCCAGCGCGCGCAGCAACACGTCCTCGGCCTGGCGCTGCGCGTGGGCGAAGAGCGCCGGGTGCCCGGTCGCGAAGCCCTTCGAAAGGCGTCGCGCGGCGTTCGCGACGGCGTGCTGCACCAGCGGCGTCAGCACCGACCGGTCCGGCACGCCCTGCGCCCAGCGACCGTCGGCGACCAGCTGAGGCACCAGCTCCCGCAGCGCGTCGTGGAGCAGCACGCCGCGCACGCGCGCGTCGACGTCGTCGCCTTGGGGGTCGACGGTGTCGAGCCCGAGCAGCCGCTGGCCGAAGCCCTGAAACAGACAGTTGCCCCAAGCCTCGAGCTCCTTGGCGGACACCGGGTGGCGCTCGTCCATGGGCACGGCGGCCCGCAGCAGCCTTCGCTGGTCCTCGTTCAGGACGCCAGAGAACGGGCCGGGCGCCAGCGTGAGCTCGCCGAAGAAGCGCGCGCGCTCACGCTCGGCCGCCGAGACGTGGCTGGCCTGCGTGAACCACGGCTCCGACGCCAGCGCCCGGGCGAGCGCCGGCCCGCGTGAATCCACCGCCGACAGGCGTGTGACGGCCGGGCTGAGCGCTTCGAGCGCCGCGC
>JALHOS010000123.1 GCA_022842905.1 Myxococcaceae bacterium
TCGATGTACTTCGGCACCGTGAAGTCCTCGACGCCGAACGCGATGTCCTGCATCGCCTTCACGATCTGCAGGGCGGTGCCTTGGAACACGCGCCCGTCTCTCATGACGATCTTCATGCTGCGGTCTCCTTCCGGCGCGCTCGCCAGCTGCCTGAGTCGATGACGGGGCGACCTTCGACCTGCTCGGGCGCGAGGAGGTAGGTCTCGACGGCGGCGCCGTCCTCGAGGGCGATGCGCGTGCGCCGGTAGAAGCGCGGATGCCCTTCGAGGCGGTCGAGCGCGGCGAGCGTGGCCTGGTCGACCTCATACACCTCGCCGGCCACCGCGTGCTCGCCGCCGTGCACGAGCCCGGGGAACGCGCCGAGGTCGCGCAGCTCGAACGCGGGCTTGGTCCTCGCTTCCGCGACGAGCCGGGCGTCCGCGAGGAGCCGGTGGTTCGGCTCGCCGGTGAGGAGCGTCCCGTAGACAAAGACGCGCGTGGGCGCGCCACGCTGGCCCTTGGGCGCGTTCATGGCTCCACCCCCGCTGCGGTGGCCAGGGGCGCGACGTCGAAGCCCAGGCGGGCGTACGCGCGCCACAGGACGCGAAAATACCCGGGCTGCGGCGCCCAGGGCTCGAACCCGTCCTCGGGCTGCAGGTACGTCGTCGCGCGGCGGCTCTCCCCGCGGGCCAGAAGAGAGAGCGCGAACGCCGTCCAGAACGCCCTCGTCGCGCGCTCCTTCACGCCCGCGGCGCTCTCTGCGCGAACGCTGTCCACGCGCGCGTCGTGCTCGCGGAGCGTCGAAGGTCGCGGAAACGTGGGGGAGAAACGCAACGGCCCCGGAGATCGCTCTCCGAGGCCGCTGTTAAAAAGTGCGGGGTCGCGTTTCCGCGACCCCGCGTGAATGGCTCCCTGAGTTGGACTCGAACCAACGACCCGGCGATTAACAGTCGCCTGCTCTACCAGCTGAGCTATCAGGGAATATTTTCAACACGAAAACGGCGCGCGGGACATAGGCGCGACGACCTACCATGTCAACCCTGACGCGCCCCTTCACCGTCCCGCCCGCACTCCTCGCAGAGCTCCACCGCGCGTACGCCGAGCCCCCCCGCGCCTACCACTCCTTCGCGCACGTCACCGAAGTCCTGACCCACGCCGACACCGTCCTCTCCGGCCCCGGCTTCACCCACCCCGCCGAGACCTACGCCGCGATCCTCTTCCACGACGCCATCTACCTCCCCGGCGCCAAGGACAACGAAGCGCGCTCGGCCGACCTCGCCCGCCGCCGCCTCCCCGCGCACCTGCCTGCCCTCGACCTCGACCGCGTCCAGCACCTCATCCTCCTCACCGCGCGCCACGGCCAGCTCGACCCCACCACCCTCGACCTCGACACCCGCCACTTCCTCGACTGCGACATGGCGATCCTCGGCGCGTCGCCCGCAACCTTCGACGCCTACGACGCAGCGATTCGCCAGGAGTACCAAGGCCACGTCAACCCGATCCTCTACGCCCTCGGACGCCGCCGCTTCCTCACGAAGCTCCTCGACGCTCCGCGCATCTTCCTCTCCGACTTCTTCCACACCCGCCTCGACGCGCCCGCGCGCGACAACCTCCGCCGTGCCCTCCGTCTCCTCTGAAGCCGAACGTCGGCTCCGCGACCTCCCCTGGCACGCGCTGGCCGGCCTCGGTCCAGAGCTGGCCCCCGCGCTCGACACCATCCTCTCCGGCACCGACGCCGAGCTCGTCGTCGACCGCTTCCTCCGCGCGCACCGCGACTTCGACAACGACCGTCGGCGCGCCACCGCCCAGGCCCTCTACGGCGTCGCGCTCTGGCGCCGCCGCCTCCGCGCCCACGCTTCCCCACGCGCCTGCACGCCCCTCGAGCTCCTGGCCGTCCTCATCGCCACGCTCGGCGAGCAGCCCCAGGCCTTCACCTGGCTCGGCCTCGAGCCGTTCCCGCTCGGCCCAACCCCCACCGCCTGGCGCGACCGCTGCTCCGTGCCCGACTGGTTCGGCGCCGAGCTCGAGCGCGCCGTCGGCCCCGAAGCCGAGGCCCTCGCCTCCGCGCTGAACCTCCCCGGCCCCGTCTTCCTCCGGGCCAACGCGGCGCGCCTGAGCCCACCCGAGCTCCTCGCCCGCCTCGCCGCCGACGGCATTGACGCCGAGCTTCAGCCCCAAAGCCCCGACGCCGTCCGAGTCACCTCCATCCGCGCCAACCTCACCGGCAGCGCCGCGTGGCGCGAAGGGCTGTTCGAAGTCCAAGACCTCGGCAGCCAGCTCTTGGGTGAGCTCGTGCAAGCCCAGCCCGGCGACTTCATCCTCGACGCCTGCGCCGGCGCCGGAGGCAAGACGCTCCAGCTCGCCACGCTCGTCGGCCAGCAGGGGAGGGTCGACGCGACGGACCTCGACAGCGCCCGCCTCGAGCGTCTGCGCACCCGCGCCGCCAAGGCCCACGCTCGCGTCGGCATCCTCCACCACGGCCAGGGCCTCAAGCCCACGTACGATCGTGTCCTCGTCGACGCGCCGTGCTCCGAGCTGGGCGCGCTCCGCCGCGGCCCGGACAAGCGCTGGCAGTACGACCCCGCCACATTCACCGCGCTCCCCGACACCCAGCGGAGCGTCCTGCTCGCCGCCGCCGCGCGCGTGCGCCCCAACGGCCGCCTGGTCTACGCCACCTGCACCTTCCGCTCCGACGAGAACGAGGCGATCGTCGACGCCGTGCTGCGCGAGGTCCCGGGGCTCCAGCGCGTCTCTCGGCCGCTGCCTTCCTCACACCCGGCCGCGTCCCTCCTCGAGCCCGACGGCACGCTGCGCCTGTTCCCCCAACGCCACGGGACCGATGGCTTCTTCGCTGTCGTCATGGAACGAAGCGCCTGAATGACTCCGCTGCGCACCCTCGTCATCGGCTTCGGCGCGGTGGGGCAGGTGTTCGCGTGGCACCTGCGTGATGGCGGCGCCCAGGTCACCCTCGCCGTGCGCTCGCCGCAGAAGCTCCCGCGCGCCCTCACGCTCCACCGCCTCGACCTCCGCGGCCGCACCCGCACCGAGTCCTTCCTCGTCGACGACGTCTGCGCCTCGGCCGAGCAGCTCCGAGAGCGCGCGTTCGATCAGATCTACGTCACCGTCCCGTCCGACGCGCTGAAGGACCCGTGGTTCCGCTCCCTCCCGCCGTGCTGGGGCGACGCCACCGTCGTCTCCATGCTCCCCGGCGTCGACGATCAACACGCGCTGCGCGAGCTGGGCATCGCCGGGGAACGCCAGGTCCAAGGCCTCATCAACTTCGTCAGCTTCGACGCGCGCCTCCTCGGGAAGACCGAAGGCACCGCGTACTGGCTGCCACCGCTCGGTTCCTGCCCCTTCTCGGGCGTCGCCGAGCGCGCGCTCCCCGTCGTCGACGCGCTCAACCGCGGAGGCCTGCCCGCCATGCGCTCGGCCGGCGCCTTCCGTCTGGCCCCGTTCTTCACCGCCGCGCTGCTGGCCCACGTCGCCTCGCTCGAGCGCGCGGGCTGGTCCCTCGACGCGCTCCTCGAGCCCGTCCGCCTCGCCCGCAGCGCCGACGCCGCTCGCCAGGCCATGGCGCTGACCGCCCGCAAGCTTGGGCCTGCCCCCGCCATGGCGCGTCTCCTCGCCGCTTGGCCGGTGCTCCAGCTGGCCCTGCGCGCCGCCCGCCGCTTCGCGCCGTTCCCCTTCGAGCGCTACCTCGAGGCGCACTTCACCAAAGTCGGTGCGCAGACCCGCTTTCTCTTGGGTCAGCTCGTCGATGACGCGAAGACCGTGGGCCTGCCGCACGACGCGCTCCATTCCCTCACTCAACCGGCCGCACCTCGCTCGCCATGACGCTCCCCACCGCCGCCGTCGTCGCCCCGTCTGGTCCCTTCGAACGCCCGGCCTTCGAACGAGGCGCGGACCTCCTTCGATCCCTCTTCGACCTGCGCTTCGACGAAGGCCTCTTCTCCCGCACGCGCTACCTCGCCGGCACCGATGAGCGCCGCGCCGCCGAGCTCCAGGCCGCCTTCGACGCGCCGGACGTCTCGGCGATCCTCGTCGCCCGCGGCGGCTACGGCGTCTCCCGCGTCCTCCCTCGACTTCGCTTCCCAGACCGCGTCCCGCCGCTGCTCGGCTTCTCCGACGTCACCGCGCTGCACGCCGCGCTCTTCGCCCGCGGCCACCGCTCGCTGCACGGGCCCAACCTCACCCAGCTCGGCACGCAGCCGCCGGAGGTCGTCGCGCGCCTCCTCACGCTGTTCCACGGCCTGCCAGTCCCGCCGCTCCCCGGCGCCGTCACCGTCGTCCCCGGCGTCGTCGAAGGCCCGCTCGTCGGTGGAAACCTGGCCGTCCTCGCGTCCCTCGTCGGCACGCCGTTCTTCCCCCGCCTCGACGGCTGCGTGTTGCTCCTGGAAGACATCGGGGAGCGGCCGTACCGCCTGGACCGCCTGTGGACGCAGCTCGCGCTGTCCGGCGCGCTCGAGCGGGTGGCGGGCGTCGTCTTCGGAGACTTCACCGGCTGCGAAGAGAAGGGCGCCGACTACGGCCCACTCGACGTGCTCCAAGAGCTGGCGCGCGCTCTCGGCCGGCCCTGCGCCGCGGGGTTCCCGATCGGCCACGGCGCGGTGAACCACCCCTTCGTTCACGGCGGCCACGTGCGGCTCGACGCGACGGCGGCCACGCTCCAGTTCCTCGAGCAGCTTCCCGGGCGAGGGCGCGCGTGAGCTGGACTCAGGTCGACGCGCTGCTCGCACAAGGCGTCGCCGACGGCGTCTTCCCGACCGCGCGGGCGCAGGTCCTCCATCGAGGTGCGACCGTCTTCGCCGGCGGGCCAGCGCCGGCCAGCGCCGTGTTCGATCTCGCCAGCGTCACGAAGGTGCTCAGCACCACTGCGCTCTGCGCCATCGCGGTCGAGCAGGGCGCGCTGCGGCTCGACGAGGCGCTGGGCCGGTTTTTCCCCGACGCCGCCGTGCCCGAAGCGACCGTGCGCGATCTGCTGCTGCACCGCGCTGGCCTGCCGCCGTACCGCACGTACTTCGGCGAGCTCATGAACGCGGAGCCTGCGCTCTTCGACGACGCGCCACACAGCGCCCTGCGCACGCGGGTCCGCGCCGAGCTGCTCGCCCGCCACGTCCACGAGCCGGCCGTCGCGCCGCTGGGCCAGGCGGCCGTGTACAGCGACGTCGGGTTCATCCTCCTCGGCGGCATCTTGGAGCGGGCCCTCGGCGCGCCGCTCGACGTGCTCTTCGACGTCCACGTCGCCCGTCCGCTGGGCCTCGTTCGCGCCGCCTACCGCAGGCTGTCCGCCGCCCCGCCGCCGATTGACGTCGTCCCCACCCAGGACCAGCGCCCGCGCGAGCCCGCACCCGGCCAGGAAGGCCTGTGGAACGTCAGCCCGCGGCCGTCGGTGCTGGGGCAGGTGGACGACGACAACGCTTGGTGCCTGGACGGCGTCAGTGGCCACGCGGGGCTCTTCGCGACGGCGGACGACGTGGCGCGCTTTGGTCAGGCGGTGCTCGACGGTCGAGTGCGCTTCCCCGAGCCCTTCTCCGTGGACACGTCGACGCCGCTGTCCACGCGGACGCTCGGCTTCGACACGCCGTCGAAGGAGGGCGCTTCCTGCGGCCAGCGCTTCGGGCCTCGCGCGATCGGCCACCTGGGCTTCACGGGGACGTCGGTGTGGATCGACCTCGATCGCCAGCTCGTCGTCGTGCTGCTGACCAACCGCACGCGCCTGGGCCGCGCCAACCTGCGGCTGCGTGAATTTCGTCCGCGCTTCCACGACGCCGTCCTCGACGCGCTGTGAGGAGCGGGTAGGGTGCGCGCCCGCAATGGATGAGAACGGCAACGTCGTCGCGACGGTCGATCCGAAGTCGGTGCGTCGAATTCACCTCGTTGGCGTGGCTGGCACCGGCATGGGCAGCTTCGCCGGCATGCTCAAGGCCGCGGGCTACGACGTCACCGGCTCCGACGAGAACGTCTACCCGCCCATGAGCGACATGCTCCAGCGCTGGGGCATTCCCGCGCTGACGCCATACGCGGCGGCGAACCTCGACACCGCCAAGCCGGACCTCGTCATCATCGGCAACGTCATTCGCCGGGTGAACGTCGAGGCCACCGCCGTGCGTGAGCGGGGCCTGCGGCACATGTCCTTTCCCGCGGCGCTCGGCTCGTTCTTCTTGTCCTCGAGGCACGGCTGCGTGGTGGCGGGCACGCACGGGAAGACGACCACGTCCTCGCTGTGGGGCCACGTGCTGACGGAGGCGGGGCTCGATCCGTCGTTCCTCGTCGGCGGCGTCACGCAGAACTACGCGGGCAACTATCGGCTGGGGCAGGGCCCCCACTTCGTCGTGGAGGGCGACGAGTACGACACCGCGTACTTCGACAAGGGGCCCAAGTTCCTCCACTACCAGCCGCGCACCGTCATCCTCACCAGCGTGGAGTTCGATCACGCCGACATCTACCGGGACCTGAGCCACTACGAGTCGTCCTTCGCCAAGCTCGCGGCGCTGGTGCCGGCCCAGGGGACGATCGCGGTGTCGGCGGCGTGGCCGAACGCGGTGCGCTTGGCGCGGGAATCGCCGGCGACGGTACTGCTGTACGGGGCGCGCGGTGAAGCAGGCGCCGACGTGTACGCCGCCAACGTGCGGCTGAGCGCCGAAGGGGCGCGCTTCGACGTACACGAGCCGGGCTCCGTGCAGCGCGACGTGCTCCTGCCGATGGCGGGGCTGCACAACGTGGAGAACGCGGTGGGGGTGTTCGCGGCGTGCCGCGCGCTCGGGTTGACCGCCGAGCAGATCGCCCGGGGCTTCACGACGTTCCAGGGCGTCAAGCGCCGGCAGGAGCCGCGCGGAGAGCCGAACGGCGTGTTGGTGATCGACGACTTCGCGCACCACCCGACGGCCGTGCGGGAGACGATTCAGGCCGTGGTGCACCGCTACGCCGGGCGCCGGGTGCTGGCCGTCTTCGAGCCGCGCAGCAACACCAGCCGCCGCAACATTCACCAGCAGGACTACGTGAGCGCGTTCGACGGCGCGGCGCGGGCGTTCCTCAAGACGCCGGAGAAGCACGACAAGATCCCCGAAGGGGAAGGGCTCGACGTGCTGCGGTTGTCGAAGGACGTGACGGCGCGCGGGGTGCCGTGTGAAGCCGAGCCGACGGTGGACGTGCTGGTGGGCCGGGTCGCCGAGGCCGCCGCGCCAGGCGACGTCGTCCTGGTCATGTCGAACGGGGCGTTCGGCGGGTTCATCACCCTGCTGCTCGAGCGGCTTCGTCGGGCCTGAGGGAGTTGCGGGGCGGAGTGAACGCCGTCGTGGCCGAGGTCGGCTCGCGGCGTGGGCGCCGAGGGAGCGCCAACGCGCACGTCCACTCGGCACGGTACGTTCCGGAATTCTGACCGCTCCCGTTCCGGAAATTCTGGCCGGTCGCACACAGCAGAAGGACCGGATGCACAGCATGACGAAGCGACTCAACGGAGTGGCGCAACGAGCGGCACGGCTTCGGCAAGACGAGGTACGGAAGCACGCCGGCGTGAGTGAGCGGACGATCGGGCGGATCGTCGACGAGTTGGTGATTGCGTCGCTCGATGACGCAGCAGAGCGAGGGCGTCGCGGCAGCGGCCGGCCAACCATGCTCCAGCCATGGTGCGCGACACGGTGCTCGCGATGGTACAGGCCGCGCCGCTCGTGCAGGGCCTCGAGGTCCTGCAGCGCGTGCGGCTGGACGGCTACGGCGGCGGAAGGAGGGCGCTCTACGAGCTCATCGGCGAGCAAGCGCAGCGTCTCGCGCAGCTCGTTCGGTGGACCGACGGTGGGCAGCGCGAGGGTGGTCCGCAGCGTCCCCGCGAGCCGGCCCAGGCCCGGCACCGTCTCCTTCGATCCGCGAAGGCCTTCGCCGCTGCTCCGCACGCGCTGACGCTCCGGATCGGTCCCCTCCCACGTCGCCCCCGACGTCGCTGACTGCCGTGAGCGGATCGCCGCGCCGGCCGTCCCTCCTCGTGAGCACGTTGGACACCTCCCCGGTCGCGCAGGCGGCGCCCTCGGGTCGCGCTGCCGAGTGGAGGCCGTCCAGCACGGACATCGACCCGGGCGCACCCGAGAGGTAAAGAGGACCGCGTGCGTGCAGCGTGGGCTTGGGGCGTGGTGGCGGCGGGCTGGGTCGGGTGTGCAACGACGAAGGTCGCCGACGCGCCGGCGGATCTGCGTTCGTTCCTGGCGGCCAAGGGCCCGCTGACGCTGGAGGCGCCCCGCTGGCCCAACGGCGAGACGTACTCGCTGGCGCAGGCGAGGGGCCGCGTCGTGCTGCTCGACGTGTGGGCGACGTGGTGTGAGCCCTGCCGCGACGCGCTGCCCGCGTACGCCCAGCTCGCCGAAGAGCTCTCGAGCCAGGGCCTCGACGTCGTCACCCTCAACGTCGACGCCGACGACAACGCCCTGAAGCCCTACGTGGCCGGCGCCAACCTGCGCCTGCCGATCCTCCGCGATCCCGGCGCGCGCCTGGCCGAGTCCACGCTGCGCCTCCAGATGATGCCGACGAGCTTCCTGCTCGATCGCAAGGGCGTCGTCCGCTTCGTCCACGAAGGGCTCGAAGGAGACTTCGTCGCCGCGCTGAAGAAGGACCTGAGCACCTTGCTCGCGGAGGCCCCGTGACGCCCGCGGCCCTGCTGCAGATCGCCACCGACGCCGCACAGGCAGCGGGCCAAGAGCTCGTCGCGCGGCTGCCTCGAGCGCGAACGGTCGACTTCAAGGAAGGCGCCCGCACCAACCTCGTCACCGACGCCGATCGCGCCAGCGAAGCGGTGATCCTCGACGTGCTCGCCCAGCGCTGCCCGACCCACGCGATCCTCGCCGAGGAGAGCGGGGCCAAGTCCGGTGCTGGGGCGTTCACCTGGTTCATCGATCCGCTCGACGGCACCACCAACTACGCCCACGGCGTCCCGCACTTCTGCGTCACCCTCGGCGTCGAGGGGCCGCTCGAAGGCGTGGGCCGAACACTGCTGGCGGGCGTCGTCTTCGACCCGGTTCGCCAGGAGCTCTTCGCGGCCACGCACGGCGGGGGCACCACGCTCAACGGCGCTCCGGTGCGCGTCAGCGGCGTCGCCCAGCTCGAGCGGGCGCTCATGTCCACCGGCTTCCCGTACGATCTGGCCCAGCAGCCCGACGCGCCGCTCGGGCTGTTCAACCGCATCGTCCGCCGCGCGCAGGGCATGCGGCGCATGGGGTCCGCCGCGCTGGACCTGGCGTACGTCGCCTGCGGGCGCTTCGACGGCTTCTTCGAGTTCGGCCTCAAGCCCTGGGACATCGCCGCCGGGGCGCTCCTGGTGCGCGAGGCGGGTGGGGCGATCGCGCAGATCGACGGCGCCCCCTTCGACGTGCGCGTCGGCGACATCGTGGCCGCGTCCCAAGGCCTCTTCGACGCGCTCGCGGCCGAAACGAACAGCTTCGTCACCGCGATCGGCTTTCGCCCGCGGCGCTTTGAGTGAAGGAGCAGACGCATGATCACCAAACGTGGACTGGGGCTCGGGGCGGTCTGCGCCGCGACGCTGCTCGGCTGCAAGGAGCCGAAGATCGTCGGCGAGGCCAAGGCCGGCCTCGTCAAGGACGCCACCGAGCTCGCGCTGCGGCGCGCGGTGCGGCCCGTGCACCAGCCGCCGCCCACGAAGGGATCCTTCGCCGACGCGCTGGCCCCGCACCGCGTGCAGCTGTCCAACGCGCTGGGGGCCTTCGACCGCCTGTCGAGCTCCATGAAGAGCGACTGCGACAAGGCGCTCGTGGACGGGCGCCCCAGCCCCAAGGAATGCCTGCTGCTCACCGAGGGCCGTGAGGCGGTGCTCCAGGCCGTCGTCGACGCCGCCAAGCGCGAAGACTGCGGGCCCCACCACATGCTGGTACGCGGCGGCGATCCGAAGGACGACGTCGAGCCCGAGGTCGCCCACGCGATTCGCCTCGAAGCCTGGTTCATGGAGCAGGCCCTGCAGGAAGGGAAGGCCGACGACGCCGCCCGCCGCTGTGTCGACGCCTTCGCGCTCGTCCGCGACGTCACGTACCGCGAGCACATGGCCGGCGCGCTCAAGGCCGCCCAGCTGTCCACGCTCATCTTCCATGGCTGCGAGCAGGCGCTGGCCCAGGCGAGCGCCCAGACGCGCCTGACGATCTCCGCGCAGCTCCAGGCGATCTCCGAAGGGCTCAACGAGCCGGCGGAAGCCCTCAAGGACTGGTGTGTCGTCCAGCGCCTCAACGCCTACGGCCACGAGCTGCGCAAGTCGGATCTGCCCGAGCACGTCGTGCGCTTCATTCAGACCGGCCCCGAGAAGGACCGCATTCAGCTCAACGACGCGCCCAAGCTCGACGACACCTGCCTGCTCGCCGTGCAGGGCACCAAGCAGTCCAGCGAGGTCCGCCGCTCGACGTTCCGCAAGGTGAAGCTCGACAACGCCGCCTTCGGCAGCCGGCTGCCCGACGTGCTCCCGCTGGTGGAGAAGTACGAAGTGCTCTTCGGCCGGCTGGCCACGCTGCGCTACCTGACGCTGGTGGTGGGCAAGACGGCCGCGGAGCTGCCTCGAGACAAGGCGTTCGACGTGGAGCTGCTCGAATCGCCGCCGCGGGCCCGGCTGTCGTGGCTCCCGCAGCCGGGCGCCAGGGTCAACGCCATCGCCCCGCTCGCAGTGCCGTGAAGCGCGCGCCCCAACGGCGCCTGCTCCGAACCCGGACGCTTACAGGAAGCTCTCCGGCACGAAGATGATGTCGCCCGGCTGGAGTTCGAAGTTCCGCTCGCGCCCGGTGACGATGTCTTCCACCCGCAAGGGCACCTTCACCTCACGCCCGTCGATGATGCGGGTGATGTTCACGTTGTTCTTCGAAGCGCTGCGTAGGAAGCCGCCGGCCTGGCCCACGGCGTGGATGATCGTCATGCCCGGCCCGAAGGCGTACGCACCCGGCTTCTGCACTTCGCCGAAGATGAACACCTGCATGGAATTGAACTGCTTGAGCTCGGCCGTCACCCGCGGCCGCCGCAGGTAGCCCTGCTCGAGGCACCGGGTGATCGCGTCGGACACGCCCACCACCGTCAGCCCGGCGACCGGCAGCTTCCCGCACAAGGGGAAGTTGATGACGCCTTCGGCGAGCACCGTGTACACGCCACCCAAGTCCGTCTCGCCGTACACGCGGACCTCGAGCACGTCTCCGGGGCCCAGCACGAGCGCCTTGCTCCCGCCGTCGTTGGGGCGCAGCTGATCGGGGCGGACCACCGAGCCCTGCGCGTGTGGCAGCCGGCAGCTCGCGACGAGCCCCACGAGGGCCAGGAACGAGAGCCCTGTCAGGCGCCACTTGGCCGCAGACCCGCCCACCGGCGCTCCTTCAGTACCGCAGGGTGAGCCGCAGGCTCGCCTCGTGCCGAATGAAGTCGACCAGCGCCGAGGTGGCCATGGTCGTCATCAGCGGCTTGCGGAAGAGCAGGGCGTAGCCCGCGCCCACCTGGAACCAGGAGGTGATCTCGAAGGTCGGCCCCGCAGTCACGTCCAACAGGAAGTCGCTGCGCGAGACGGTCGGCGCGCCGCCCGCCATGGCCGCCGGCGTGTACATGGTCAACAGCGAGCCAGCGACCCCGGCGCCGATGGTGATCCGCCCCCGCAGGAAAGACAGCCGCGCGTTGAAGGCGCCGCGATCCGTCCCCATGACGCCGAAGACAGGAATCGGCATGGCCCCGCGCATGTAGCCCAGCGAGAGGCTCAGCATTTCCGTCGGCGCGTAGGTCACTTCACCGCGCACGTTGAAGGTGTGCACGTTCTGCCCCAGCCACTCACCCGTGTAACCCGCGAGCAGCGACGCGGCGATCTTGGTGGTGATGAGGCCCGACAGGCCGACCGAGCTGCGGAACACGCCCGTCGGCCGGGTCGAAGCGGTGGGCGTCCAGTACGTGCGGTAGTCGAAGCCCGTGTCGACCAGGAAGGACGTCTTCGGCAGGAAGCGCCAGCGCCCGCCCAACCCGAAGGTCAGGTTGCTGTAATCCATGCGGCTGACGAGGCCCGGGTTGCAGGTGATGTCGGTCGGCGAGCAGCCCGGCACCGTGCCTTGCAGCAGCGCTTCGAAGAACTCCACCGCCCAGCCGACGCTCGGCGTGATCTCCAGCGCGCCACCGCCCGGGTGAATCGGCACGCCCAGCCGGACCACGTTCAGCGTCGACAGCAGGCCGACGCTCGCCGCCAGGTTCTGCGTGCGATCCGATCGCGTCAGCGCTTCGGACAACGTCACCTCGACCGGACCGTCCTTGTTGAACTGCGCGTCCGCCGTGATGCCCGCCTGGAAGCGGGTCAGGTTGCGCGCCGCCACGTCCCAGGCGCCGGTGTAGATGACCCCTTCACCGAAGCCGTTGAACGAGAACGCCGTGCTCGGCGTCGCCAGGTCGTACCGCACGCCGCCCCGTGGGTTGACGACGAGGTCCGGCGTCGCCACGTTCGTCGTTCCCAGCCGCGTGAAGAAGCCGACCAGCGAGTCGAACCGACCGACCACATCGAGGTACGGGTGCAGCTTGCCGGGCCCGATTCGGAAGCCGACCGGCTTCCAGCCGTCGACGTCCTCCACCGGGGTGGCTTTGGCTTCCGCGGAAGCCTCTGGCTCCGCCGCGAAGGCCGGCATCGAGGCGAACGTGCCCAAGCCCGCGACCAGCGCAAGCGCTCGGAACGACGAAGCCTTTGCGGTCCGGCGGAGAGTCATCGAGCGTGACGCCAATAGCACAGTAGGTGGGGGCACCAAGCGCAAAGTCACGTCGGGCTGGCGGGTGGCGTGTTCACCGAGGGCATGGTCCCAGAGCTGCCCTGGTTCGGCTGCGGCGCGGTGTTCAGATCGCCCGGCTCCGTCACCTGCATGGTGCCGTTCTGGTCGCCGCCGCTGCCAGACTTGACCTCACACGTCTCGACGGATTCCTTGATCTTCTTCGCCTGATCCCGCGCGATGCGAATCGCGCCGAGCTTCTCAGCGGCGGGGTCGATGAGGACGATGCTCTCGAGCTCACGGTTCAGGTCTTCGGCCGATCGGACGACGCCGCGCATGGACGTGCGCGGCTCTTCCAGGCACGTCTGCTTCGTGGCGTTGTTGTTGTTCTTCGCCTCGTTGTACCGAGCCTCGATGTCCTTGAGCTGCCCCTGCAACAGCTCGACGATCTCGCGGCCCTCGGCCTGCACTTCCTTCACGGTGCGAACCTTCTGCTGCGGCGGCTGAGACTGTGGCTGTGGCGCCTGCGCCAGCGCCGCGCCCGCACTCAGCCATGCCACCAGGACCCACACTCTCGTCACGTTCGCATCCCTCGGCTCGGCCTTCGAAACGGCGGGGGGACCGTAGAGGCCATGACTCATCAAGTCAATCAACCTCGACCCACCCGTGGATCTGACTGCGGGCTCATTGCCAGCTCACTGCCTTCGTACCGGCGGGCCGCTGGGAAATTCACCGCCGAAGCCTTCCACCGACAATCGCGTCTACAGCCGCGTGGCCAGCCGGGCGTTCGCGTCGCGGAGCCGAGCGGACAGCATGCGGGCGATGTTGATGATCACGAACGTGAACCCATCGCGGTGGTGCTTGCGGAACGTGGTCAGGTTCTCGGCGGTCAGGTGCAGCAGCTCACAGTCGCTCTTGGCCCTGACCGTCGCGGACCGGTAGTCCTTGTCGATGAGGCTCATCTCCCCGAAGAACTGCTGGGGCCCGAGCGTCGCGATCACCTTGGCTGCGCCGCTCGGATCGCTGCGCAGCACGTCGACGTCCCCCGACGCGACGATGTAGATGCTGTCGCCCAGCTCGCCCTCGTCGAAGATCACCTGCCCACCGGCGACCCGGCGGGGGCGCGCCAGCTCGGCGACGTACTCGAGCTCCTGGTTGGAGAGCATTTCGAACAGCGGCGATCCCGACAGCACGGCGAGCTTGTCCATGGCGACGGTCACGCTTCCCCCTGGGCCACCGCACGAGCTGGGCGCTGACCCTTGCGCCCGGTGAGAAAGTACGCGTCGAACCGCCGGTCACCTTCTTCGACCGACGGAACTTCCGCCCTGGCCGGCGTCAGCAGCCCCACGCCGCGCTTGCGATCCACCGAGTAGACGGCCAGGGGGCGCAGCTCCAAGTTGTACGCGTCGCGATCGTCCACCAGCGCGACCGCGTACGCCTGGCCGCGATCGTCCCGGTGCCGGAAGAACAGAAAGTCCGAGCCGACGCTGGCGCCGAAGCGGGCGTCGGCGGCGCGGAGCACGAGCGCCACCTTGGCCTGCGCCTGCTCCACCGCGGTCGCGGCCTGGTCCACCTCGGCCTTGAGCGCCGTCGCCCGCCCCCGCCGCTCTTCGGACAGCTGAAAGCCCTGCTCGGCCTCGCGGCGAACCTTCTTGGCGAGCAGCTTCGCCTCGCTCGTCATCAGCCCGACCTCGAGGCTCTTCGCCCACAGCGATTCCACGCCGGACCACAGCGCGTTCTTTCGCGCCGTCTCGCGCTCGTAGTCGGCCTTCACGCCAGCCAGCCGCTTGCCCGCCTGCACGACGCCCTGCGGGGACTTGCCGTGCGACAGCTCGACCTCGCGCTCCGCCGCGCCCTGGCGGTACCACAGCTCCGACGCACGGAAGCGCTGCTCCTCGAAGGCCGCGACCTCGGCCAGCGCCTTGTTCTCGAGCGCCTCGGCTTCCACCCACAGCCGCGCGGCGTCGTCTTCCTTTTCCCCGGCGCGGTACAGCGCGTCGATCGCCTGCTTCTGCGTCAGCTCGGCTCGAAACTCCGTCAGCGCGTGCTGGCCGAGCAGCTCTTCATGTTTCGCCTGGGCCTGCGCGAGCAGCGCGCGCGCGTCGACCAGCTGGCGCCACCACGCTTGGAACTCGGCCGATTGAACGAGCTCGTGCAGCTCGAAGAGCCGTAACGCCTTGAGCGGCATGACTGGCGCAGAATGCCAAGATTCGGCGGCGTTCGGAAGTTTCGGAACGTCTGCCGGTGTCAGCGCGGCCGCTCGAAGTCGTCGGGTCAGCTCGCCGGCGCGAACACGAACGGGTAGGCGACGGGCACTTCGCTCTCGGGCTTGAACGGGAACACCCAGCCGCGAACCACCGTCTTGATGCAGCTGGCGACCGCCTCGTTGCCCAGCGTGTTCTCTTCGATGTCGATGTCCGACGTCCGGCCCGCAGGGGTGATCGCGAAGCGCACCACGACCTTGCCCTTGAGCCCCGGGTTCCGCTTGAGCTCCTTCTCGTAGCAGCCCTGGATCGCGCCCTTGCGCTGCCGCACGAAGGCCGCGAGCTTCTCGCGGTCGACCTCGGCGGACTCGACTTCAGGCGCCTGGTCGACGATGCGGCCCTTGATCGCCACTTCCTTCTTTTCCGCGAGCGCGACGTTGCCGCCGCCCTGGGTCCCGAGATCGCCGATCGACGCCGCGTTGCCCGCGCCGCTGCCGCCCTTGATGCCGTTGTTGGCCAGCGCGTCGGCGGTGGCCATGCCGACCCCGCTCGCGCCGCTGAGCGCGTCAGCCACGCTGCCCACCGTGTTGCTGCTGCCGAGCAGGTCCTCGAAGGCTCCCGCGCCGCCGCTGGCCGAGCCGATCACCTTGAGCAGACCCTTCGACGCGACCTTCTGCACCAGCTCCGCCTTCTGCGCAGCGTTGGTGGTCGCCGGCTTCTCCGCGGCCTTCTCCGCGACCGGCTCGTCCTTCTTCTCGGGCTTCTTGTCGGCGCCGTTCTCGGCCTTCTCGGGCTTGGGCTCCGGCTTCTTGATCTCCACCGGCATCATCGCCTTGGCGAAGCGGTCCGGCAGCTCGTCCAGCGTCAGCTCGCGCTCTTCGATCTTCGGGTGCAGCGCGCAGTACGCGCCGCCCGAGAAGTGGAGCACCAGCGAGACGGACAGCACGAGCAGGAAGAACTGATCGATCTGCGAGAAGAAGCTGCCCTTGACGTTCGCCGGCAGCTCCGGCTTCGGCGGCTCCGGCGGCGGGGTGACGAACTGGAAGAGCAGCGAGACCTCACCCAGCTTCACGCGGCCCTTGGACGCGTCGGTCAGCGGCAGCACGAAGACGTCGCCGCGGGCCTTGGCCTTGCCGGTGGAGATCGCCTGCTCGAGGGAGATCTCGGCGTCGCCCGGACCGCCCAGGGTCAGCTTGCCTTCCATGCCCTTCTTGAAGACCAGGTGGTACTGCGTGCCGACCAGCTCCATCAGCGTGAAGGACGCTGGGAGGTTCGAGACGGGCACGACGAACGTGTTCTTCGCGTCTTGACCGATCGTCAGAGTGCCGCGCTTCTTGAGCGTGCGGTCCTCGGTGATCTTCGGGCCCTGGATCAGGGCCACGCGCAGGTGCTTGAGGCCAGCGGGAGCGGTCGCCATGGGTTTCCTAAAGAAGCGGTCCTTTCAGGCCTTCAAGACACACGCCCAGCCGGGAAGTTCCTTTGGGGGCTGGCGAAAAAAATGACGAACAAGACCTGGCGCTTCTAGCCGCGCCTGGGCCTTGGCTCAAGGATCAGAACGCGTCTTTCTCGACGCTTCGCTCGACCTTGGGGATGAAGGTCTCCGCCCGGTTGAGCTCGTCGAAGTTCAAGGTCGACCGCTGGAGAATGTAGAAGGCCTGCGGCTTCTGAATGCGCCCTTCGACGGTGATGGCGTCGAGCCGAATCACCTTCTTCTTCTTCTCGCCGGACTGGGCGAGGGCGGCCGTTGCCAGCAGAACGAAGAGCACCGAAACGAAACGCATCGAAGGCCTCACTTGTCGTCGGTGTGAATCGTACCGCCAGCGGGGGCCGGAGCGGGAGCCGGTTGAGGTGCTGGGGTCGCAGCGGGGGCAGGGGCGGGAGCAGGGGCGGGCTGCGCGGCGGCCTTGGCCTCTTCCTCCGCCTTCTTCTTGGCGTCCTCTTCAGCCTTCTTCACGGCGTCGTCGGCGGCCTTCTTGGCGGCGTCCTCGGCGGCCTTCGCCTTCTTGAGCTGGTCCTTGCGCTCGCGCTCCTTGCGCCGCTCTTCCTTCTCGATGCCCTTGGTCGCGTCCTTGATGTACGCCTCGACGCGCTCGTCCTTTCCGCCCTTGGCCTTGTACTGGCCGAAGTAGTCGATCGCCGTGCGGAACCGGGTGATGGTGTCGAGGTTCGGCACTTCCTGGTCGAGGTGAAGGATCGCCAGGTTGAAGTACACGTCCGCCAGCTCCGGCTTGGCGCGCTGCACCGTCGTGTACTCGGTCAGCGCCTTGGCGACCTCGCTGCGCCCGCGGTACGCGTTCCCCAGGTTGAGCCGAGCCATGAGGAAGTCAGGGGCAGACGCCACCGCCGCCTCGAGCTCCTTCACCGCCGCCTCGAAGTCCTGCGCTTCGTTGAGCATGGCGCCGTAGTTGTTCCGCGCTTCCGCGAAGTCGGGCTTGGCCACCGCGGCGAGCCGGAAGTACTCGACCGCCTGCTGCCGCTGTTTGAGCTGCATGGACACCAGGCCCATGGCGTTCAACGTCGCCGCGTCGCCGCCGTCGATCGCCTTGGCGTTCTCCAGCACCAGCCGCGCAAGTTCGAACTTCGACTCCCGGTAGTAGATCTGCGCGAGCAGCTGCATCGCCCGCACGTCGCGCTCCTCTGCCTTGAGCACCTTCTTCGCTTCGGCCGCGGCCACGTCGAGCTTGTTCTGGTGGAACAGCGAGTAGACCAGCGCGTTGCGCGGCCCGATGGCGGCGGGGTCCTTGGCGATCGCCGCGCGCAGCTCCGTCTCCAAGGCCGCGCAGCGCCCCGCCCGACAGGCCAGCCGCGTCAGGTAGTCCCAGGCGGCGTCTTGGCCCGGGTGAATCGAGAGCGCGTTGCGGTACGCCTGCTCGGCGCCCGCTGCGTCACCCTTGCGCTCGGCGATGAGGCCCAGGTTGGTCCAGGCGTAGTCGGCCTTGTTCCCCGTGCGCGACAGCACGTCTCGGAACGCCTGCTCGGCCGTCGTCACGTCACCCGCGCTGAGCGCCTGTGCGCCTTCCTTGAACCGGCTCTGCGCGTCGGCGGAGAAGGCTGGCTTGCGCGGGGGCGGCGGCTCGGCCGGCTTGGCGGCGGCTTCGGCGGGCTTGGCTGCTTCGGTGCCGGTGCCGGCGTCGGCGGCGCGCTGCGCGGCGGCGGGTGGCGGCGCGCTGCGGGGCGGCCCTTCGGGGATCTCCGGCGTCTGGCCGGCCGGCGCGGTGACCTCGGTCGGCTTCGGATCCGGCTTCTTCTCTGGCGCCACGCAGC
>JALHOS010000124.1:0-13903 GCA_022842905.1 Myxococcaceae bacterium
GACACCAGCCGAGCCACCGACACCAGCAGAGCCACCGACCCCAGCCGAGCCACCGACCCCAGCCGAGCCACCGACTCCAGCCGAGCCACCGACCCCAGCAGAGCCACCGACCCCAGCCGAGCCACCGACCCCAGCCGAGCCACCGACTCCGGCCGAGCCACCGACTCCGGCCGAGCCACCATCCTCCAGCACGCTTGGGGACGGGCAGCCCAGCAGCGCCGTGGCGCTCAACAGTGCGACGCGAGCGAAGAAGCCGTTCACCGTCCACCTTCCTTGCTCGCGCGGTTCGCTTGGCTCAGCCGAGGCCTGCGCACGTCGAACGCCGGCTTGCGCGTCGGGTCGCACTGCGGTCCGAAGCC
Source organism: Myxococcaceae bacterium (assembly GCA_022842905.1). Lineage (GTDB taxonomy): Bacteria > Myxococcota > Myxococcia > Myxococcales > Myxococcaceae > JALHOS01. Next base: position 360 of record JALHOS010000124.1, read on the forward strand.
CGTCGCGTCGAACTCGTACTCCACGGAGCCTTGTTTTCCGTCCTTGAGGAACGGCTCCACCTTCAGCCGGTGCGTCCCGGCGCGCGCCGGCGAGCAGTACGACAACAAGTAGAAGCGCTTCGTGAAGCCGTCGATGCGCGCGGCGATGGCGTCGAACTGCGCGCCCACGGCCGACGGGTCCTTCGACAGCGCCGCGCCGCTCTTCGAGAACGCCTGCAGCTCGCGCTCGTCGATCTCCGCGCCGACGCCAATGACGAACACGTCGAAGTTGACGTCTTGCACCTCGCGCAGCGCGGCCTCCCTCGTCACGCGGTGGGCGTGGTCCGTTCCGTCGGTGAAGACGACCAACGTCCCGAAGCGCAGCGGCGCGCTGGCCTTGTCGAGCTGCTTCTCGATCACTTCGATCGCCTTGACCACCGCGCCGTTCAGGTTCGTCGACGGGTCCTGTGGCTTGAACGTGCCCAGGTTCACCTTGCCGGCACCCGGCGCGAAGCCGCGAATGGGGACGATGTCTGCGCGCCCGTCGAAGCCGTACACCGCCGTCTGCTGGAGTTGACCGACCTGCGAGGTGAAGCGATTGATGGCCTCCTGCAGGACCTCGAGCTGGCCCGACTGCGTCACCGAGGCCGACAGGTCCACGAGCAACAGCGTGTAGTGCTCGGCGGCGACCTCGGGGTTGAGAATGGTCTGCTTCGATTCGAACGGCGAGACGAGCTTGTCGTCTTCGTAGATGTGGAACTGCTCGGCGGACAGGCCAGGCACCGGCTCACCCGCGCGGGTGTCCACGGTGAAGTACAGCGCGACGTTGGACGGCTTCTGCGCGCTCGCGTCGACGAGCTGAGGCTTGAGCGCGGAGCAACCGACGACGGTGCAGACGACGGGGACGAGGAGGCGGCGCATGAGGCGCGCATTGTCGCGGGACGGCATCGCCCACGCACGCCTCCAATTCGGCCTTCGATGCAGGTGCAAAACGCTGCCCTGGCGGTGCGGGCCCGACGGCGCGGCAGGGCGGGCAGCCTCAGCGCGCCTCGCGTGCGCGCTTCACGCGTCGTACAGCGCGTCGACGTACGCAGCGAGCACGTCACTCACCACACCCTTGAACGGCAACGACGCCGCCAGCCCGTAGATCGGCGCCATGCCGCCTTCGCCCACGGGCACGTCCTTCACCGCGCGCACCGCCTCGGCCAGGTCCGCGAGGAACCGCTCGGCCACGCCGGGCTCGGCATGCCGCAGCGTCACGCACAGGTGCACCGCCGGCGGGTGCTGCAGCCCGTTGAGGCTCCACCCACGCTTCGCCAGCTCGTCCAACACCCGGAACACGTCCACGCGGTCCGACGTGAAGGCCACCACCCACAGCGGGTCACCCACCACGCGCAGTCCTTCGATGCGGGCGATGCCGGCCTTGAGGACCGCAGCCGTCTCCAGCACGGCCTTCGTGTTCCGCACGTAGCCCTCGCGGCCCAGCGTCATCATCGTCGTCCACGCCTGGGCGATGAGCGCGCCCGGCCGACTCCCGGCGAAGCCTGGCGTCGCGTACAGGCCGCCGGACCAATCCGGCGTCGTGAAGTACTGGTGCCGGCGCAGGTGCTTGCCGCGGTAGAGCACCACCGACGTGCCCTTCGCCGCGTAGCCGAACTTGTGCGTGTCGATGGACACGCTCGTGACGCCGGGCAGCTCGAAGTCGAAGCGTGGAGCCGGAAAGCCCGCGTCCTGCGCGAACGCGAGAATGAAGCCGCCCAAACACGCGTCGGTGTGGAACGGCACGCCGCGGGCGTGCGCCATGGCCGACAGCGCCTCGATGGGGTCCACCAGCCCGTGCGGAAACGACGGCGCCGAGCCCACACACACCAACGTGTCTCGGCTGAGCGCCGCCTCCATGCGCGCCACGTCCGCCCGCCCGTCGCTGCCCACCGGCACCCGCACCAGCTTCACGCCCAATGTGTGCGCGCCCTTGTCGAAGGCCGGGTGCGCCGAGCTCGGAACGACGACCTCGCCGTGCCGAATGCCACGCTCCGCGCGCCCGAAGTCTCGGTACGTCTTGAGCGCCAGCATGATGCTCTCGGTGCCGCCGCTGGACAGCGTGCCGCAGACGGCCTGCGCGTCGTCCGGGTGGCTCGGGTTGCCGTGCAGCAGCCGCGCCGTGAAGCGCACCACGTCACTCTCGAAGCGCGCCACGCTGGGCCACACGTCGGCGTGCAGCGGGTTGGCCTGCGAGTACAGCCCGTACACCTGCTCGAGCAGCCGCAGGTGCGCTTCCCCGCCGTGGTACACGCCGCCCGACATCTTCCCGTCGCGCCAGGCCGGCGCCTCCGCGCTCGCCCAGCGCCGCAGCACCTCGAGCAGCGACCCAGGCTCCACGCCGGCGGCGGGCAGCTCGTCCGACTGCAGCTCCGTCGGCCGGTGCGCGCGGACCTGGGCCTTGAGCGACTCGCCGATCTTGCGCTGCTCGGCGCGCAGCAAGTCCCCCACGATGGGCAGCTTGCTCGCCAGGCGCTCCAAGCGGCTCGCGAGCCCACGAGGCACCTTCGCCAACACCGCCTGCGCTGCCTTGGGAATCTGCATGGTCGTCGTCCTCGCTCCAGAAAAAGCTCGAGCTTCCGCGCTACCCGAAGCGCCGGCCCATGGTTCGCCGGTGCTGAAACTCCGCCAGGAACTGCTCGAAGCGTTCTTCGTAGACCCCGGCATGCGCGGCGGCGGGTTCGAACGTTCGGGCGATGGGCACCAGCCCCGACACGTCGGCCCACTGCACGTGGCCCAAGCCGACCAGCGCCTGCAGCGCGGCGCCCCGCGCGTTCGCCCACTGCGGCGCTTCCACCTGCCGCACCGGCCGGCCCAGCACGTCGGCGTGCACCTGGCACCACAGCTCGGACCTCGCCCCGCCGCCGACCACCGTCACCCGCTCGACGCGGCGACCCAGGTTGGGCTCGAGGTGCCTGAGTAGCCAGCGCCCGTTGAGCGCCACGCCTTCGAGTACCGCGCGCACCAGGTGCCCGCGCTCGTGCTCCAGCGACAGGCCGACGAAGCCGCCGCGGACTCTTCGCTCGTCGACCGGCGAGCGCTCGCCGTGGAGCCAGGGCAGGTACGTGAGGCCGGCGCTGCCTGCGGGGGCGGTCGCGGCCTGCGTGAAGGCCTGCTCGTACGCCGAAGCGCCCTCACCGCCGAAGACGCGCTCCACCACCAGCTTGAGGCCCGCCGCCGCCGTCTCCTGCTCGTTGCAGAAGAGGTAGCGCCCCGGAATGGCCGCCGGAAGCGAGGCCATGTTGTGCGCCAGGTCCGACTTCTTGAAGGGCACGTGCGCGAGCAGCCACGACGAGGTGCCCAGACACAGGTGCGCGTCGAAGTCGGCCACCGTGCCCGCGCCGATGGCGGCCATGTGCATGTCCGCCGCGCCGGACACCACCTGCACCGTGGGCGACAGGCCCAGCGCCTGCGCCGCGGTGGGCGTCAACGGGCCCACCACGCTCGCGGGCGCGACCAGCGGCGGGAGCTTCGCGCGGTCCAGCCCCGCCAGCCGCAGCAGCCCGTCGTCGTACGCCACCGCGTCGACGCGGCGGTTGTCCGTCACCCAGTGGACGGTGATGCTGTCGAAGGACGCGACGGCGCGGCCGGTGAGCGTGAAGTTGAGCCAGTCCTTCGGCTCGAGCAGCCAGCGCGCTAGCTCGTACGTGCGCGGCTCGGCGCGGCGCAGCCAGGCGATGTGGCCGACCGGGTCCTTGCCGGACAGGCTGGGGATGCCGCCCGTCTTGCGCAGCCAGGGCAGGGCCTTGAGCGCGCCGTACCCGTCGATGGAAGGGAAGCCCGAGACGAGGCGCTGCACGTCGTCCGCGCCGCGTGCGTCCATCCAGATGAGGGCGTTGCGCAGCACTTCGCCCTGCGCGCCCACCGCCACCGTGCCGCCCCACTGCGACGACACGCCCAGGCCGACGACGTCCGCGGCTGCGTCGGGGCGCTGCCGCCAGAGCTGACTCGTCGCGGACACCACCGCCTGCCACCAGTCTGCGGGGCGCTGCTCGGCGCCGCCGTGCTCCAGCAGCGTGACGCTCAAGGGGACGAGCGCGGTGGCGAGCAGCTCACCGCGGGCCGACACGAGCGCCGCTTTGAGCCCAGACGTGCCCAGGTCCAACGCGAGCATGCAGGGCGCTCCCACGGAGGAGGGCGTGTAGCACGGCCCTTCGCAGCGCTCAGGGCGGCATCAGCGTCGCGTCCACGTTTTCCCGAGCGTGGCCGAATTCCACCGTCACCACGCCGCCGAGGCGAACCTTGGTGCCCGGCAGCACCGGCACCTCTTCGCCGCGCGCCACCGGCTTGCCGTCGACCTCGGTGATGGCGCTGGTGACCGAGCGCAGCAAGAAGCCCTGCCAGCGCCGGTGCAGCTCGAAGTGCCAGCGGCTGATGCGGGCCAGCGCGTTGACGTCGGCCATGTTGAAGACGATGTCGTTGGCCGCCACGCCGTCCTGCTCGCGCAGCCGCCCGAAGCGGATGACGTCCTGAGGAGGCAGCGGCAGCTCGGTGCCGTCTTCGAAGCGCACCAGCGTGGGGAAGCGCAGGGGGTCCTGCCAGGCCAGCACGAAGAGTTCGACGGGCTGCTTGATGCCCTTGAGCTCGACCTCGCGCAGCCGCCTGCAGCGCAGCCGCAGGGTGATGTCGGTGAGGTCCGTGTACGCGCCGGTGCTCAGCCGAATCTCGCCCACGCCCGCGCTCGAGGCCACGCGGGAGCAGAAGTTCACCGAGTCGCCGGACAGCAGCACGCCGTCCGTCAGCACCGGGCCGAAATGACAGCCGATGCGCAGGTTGAGCCGGTGGTCCGACGGCCGGCTGTCGTTGTCCTTGGCCAGCGTCTCCATGAGCTGCACCATGGCGCGCACCGCAGACATGCCGTCGGCGAACGACAAGAAGGCCCCGTCACCCGCAGTGTCCACCACGCGGCCGCCGTGCGGCTTGATCGCCTCGTTCACCAAGTCGAAGTGCCGCTGCTGCAGCTTGCGGCCGGCCTCGTCGCCGAAGCGCGCGAAGTAGGGCGTGCTGCCGACGACGTCGGAGAAGACCAACCCCATCTTTTTCTCGAAGCGGCGGGACAGCGCCTTCGAAAGCACGTCTTGCAGCCGGACGATGTCCGTCAGCGTGAGCCGGTCGGCCAGCGCTTCGAAGTCTGCCTGCTCGGTGATTTCGAACTCGTCGCTCACAGCGGCGCGCACTCTACGGGTGAGGTGAGTCGCCTGGCACTGGAAAAGGACTGATCAGCCGCCTCGCGTCGGTTCCTCTGAAGCCCCGGCCGCGGCCCGCACCGGCGCCCCCCGGCAAACCCCGTCATTTTATTGACGCTGAAATAGTTCACATTGACAGGAAAATAGGACTTCGCTCTTGTTCATCGCATCGTCACGGTGGGGCCGCGAACGCACGGGGACAGGCGAATGACATCAACGCAGAGAGGTTTGGTTGCGGCGATCGGCGCCGCGCTGTTCTGGGGGTGTGCGCCGCCCGTGCCCGACGTGGTGCAGGGTCGCTTCGACTTCGCGCAGCACGCCTTCACCTTTCCGAACTTCAGCGACTCGGTCGCCGGCGGCGAGCTCACCGCGCCCCTGGCGGCGCGCATGTTCGGGGACGACGTCGTGTGTGTCATGGGCACGGGCTTAAGCTGCGTGCCCAACGACGCCGCCGAGGCGTGGATCGCCGAGGCCAACCAGACGCTGGCCTACGGCCACAGCGAAGGCATGGCGGTGCTCTCGCTGCTCATGGCGCTGGGAAAGGTGAACGCGGGTGACTTCGGCGCCCCGACGGCCGCGGGCTTGAGCCTCTCGAACCTGAAGCTGCGCGCCGAGCTGGCCTATTGGGCCGCGACGCAGAAGGTGCCGGCAGTGCACGGCAGCGACAAGAAGTTCGCCGCGAAGGACGTGCTGCCGTTCCTGGCCACGGCGCTCAAGGACTCCGGCGACGCGTGGCGCCTGCTGATCGCCATTCGGGAGCCCGAGGGCTTTCGCGCGGGGCACGCGGTGGTGCCGTTCGGCTACTTCAAGGGCGAGCGTGAAGGGCAGTACTTCCTGCGCCTGTATGACCCCAACTTCCCCAACGAGGAGCGGCGGCTCGAGCTCGACGTGAAGGCCAACACCTGGACGTACGAGGGGTCGCCGGACCCGACGCAGCCGCGCAGCTACGTGGGGAACGCCGAGAACGGGAACCTCCTGTATTTCTCGCCCGTGTCGGCCCGGCAGGGTCGCCTCGTCCCCGCTTTCAAAGAAGGCTTCGCCGTGTCCACCACGCAGGGCAGCGTGCTGGTGGAAGGCGCAGGCAGCGAGGTGGGGTTCAAGGACGGCAAGGTGGTGGAGAACGGCGGCAGCCTCTTCCCCGGCGCGTCCGACTGCTTCTGCAAGCCCCCCAACGGCATCACCAACGTGCAGGTGACCGGCACCGGCGCGCAGACCATCAAGGTCGGCGCCGACGCGGGCACCGTGTACGCCACGAGCCCCACCGTGTCGGCCCGCATCGACCCCGGCAACGGCCAGGGCGCCGTGACGGTCGACCCGACGACGAAGAAGGTGACCGTCAACACCACCAGCGACGCCGGCACCACCGTCACGACCACCACGAAGAACGCGGACGGCAGCCAGACCACCGTCACCGTGACCGTCGACAAACCTTCGAGCGGCGTCACCATCGACGCGAGCGACCCGACCAACGTCACCGTGACGAGCGACGTGAAGCAGAACGGCACCACCGTCACCGTCACCACCACCGTCACCCAGCCCAGCGGCATGTCTTCGACGTCCACCGCCACGGGCACCACGAGCGGCGGCAACGACGTGTCGATCGCAGTCAACTCGATGACCGGCACCGCCACCGTCAACGCGAACGTCAACTACGCGGTCTGCAAGAACGGTGTGAAGGACCCGATGGAGGCCGACGTCGACTGCGGCGACTTCTGCGCCATGCAGACCGAGCGCAATGGCACCGGGCGGTGTGAGCTCGACAAGACCTGCAGCCGCAACACCGACTGCCAACCGTTTCCGTTCTTCGCTCCGACGGGCGAGTGTCATGCGGGCCGCTGCGCGCAGCAGCTGTGTACCGACGGGCGGAGGAACCCGCGGGAGGTCGCCGTCGACTGCGGCGGTGGCTGCCCGTGCTCCGCGGGCCAGGCCTGTGGCACCGACGCCGGAACGTCCTGCGCGAGCAGCTTCACCTGCTGGTTCAACGTGTGCCGCGCGCCCATCGAGCACCAGCTGCAGGTGCTCGGCGTGGTCAGCGACTACCCCGTGGTCGTGCGCGTCACCGCGGAAGGTGTGCTCCGTGGCACGACGGTGCTCAACGGGCACCCGACTGGCGACGCCGTCATCGAGCGGTTCAGCGCCGCGGGTTCGCTCGTGGTGGAGGTGCTCCCCAACGCCAACTACACCTGCGCCTTCAGCCGCGCCGATGGCAGTGGCCGCTGGGTGTGGTCCGCGGCGAATCCGGCCATGCCCCTGGCCGACGCCAACCGGCTGACCTGCACGCGCACGACCGTGGAGATGGGGTACACGAGCTCGACGGGTTGCTTCGCCACCATCGACCGCTCGCCGCCAGACGCGGGGGTCGTGGTCACCGAGCACCTGCCGACCGGCCCCAGCATCACCCTCAACGCGATTCACCCGGCGTATCGGCTGCAGACGCCGGGCGCGACCAGCTTCGTCGCGCGCGGGTCGTTCTCGCGGTTCAACTTCGTCAACGTGCTGCTGCCAGTGATGGGCGGCACGTATGACGGCGGCCTCGTCTACGAGTACCAGCTGGGGCCGCCCACCGAGGCCGACTCGCGCTACGTGTATTCCACGACGGATCAGAACGTCATCCGCGCGCTCAACCTGCCGCAGCGGCGGTGGCGTTTCGGCTGCAGTACCGCGGCGCCGCTCACCGGGCCCTTCCGCACGACGCGTTATGCGCTGCCGGTCAGCTGCACCTGCGAAGAGCTCGCCATTCCAGACGCCGGCATGGAGGACGCCGGGGTCGACGCGGGCTTCGACGCCGGAGTCGACGCGGGAGTCGACGCGGGAGTCGACGCGGGTCCAGCGGTGGACGCCGGACCGACCTGCACCACGGACACGCAGTGCGGCGCGGGCGCCAACTGCTTCTGCGGCGACCGCTCCGGCAACTGCACGGGCAGCAGCGGGCGCTGCGGCGCGGCGAAGTCGGTCACCACGACGCCGACGGACGGGGTGGCCGCCTCCGGCAGCTTCACCGTGCCCAGCGGCTGCGCGCAGGTGCGCTTCGACGGCTGGGGAGCGGCCGGCGGCTCCGGGGCCTCCCCGATGATGATGTTCCCGCCCATGCCCGGCATGTCGAACCCCGGCGGCGCCGGCGGCTACGTCACGGGGACGCTCGGCGTTCGGCAGGGTGACGTCTTCACCTTCTGGGTGGGCAGCGGCGGGCACACCGCCACGGCCCAGGACGCTGGCGTCGGCTCCTACCTCGGCAGCCCCGTCCGCGGCGGCGCGGGCTCCGACACGGGCATGATGTCGAGCGGTGGCAGCGGCGGTGGCCTGACGAGCGTGCGCTGGCAGCAGGGCCTCTCCGACGGAGGCATGGCGACGGTGGACTTCGTCATTCCCGCGGGCGGCGGCGGCGGGTCGATGCTGCCAGCGGAGGCGGCCGGGTTCTCTGGCTCCGGCACGCACACCGTCCGCGCAGGCGAGAGCGCGATGCCGAGCTCAGGCTCGGGCGGCGGTGGCGCTGGGCAGAACGGAGGGCTCGCCGGCGCTTCGAGCGGCGACCCAGGCCAGGGCGGCGGCTTCGGACCGGTGCCCACGGGGCTCACCACTCAAGTGGGCAACACGAGCAACCCCGCCGGCATGACGGTGAATGACTGGAACACGGCGTGTGGAGGCGTGGCGGGCCGCTCGATTCCCGGCACGCCCGGCGGCAACGGCTGCATCGTCCTGAGGTGCGTGACGCCATGAAGATTCGTGCTCTGGCAGTGATGGGGGTGGTGGCTGCGGGTCTGTGGGGCTGCGGCACGGGGCCCTCGTCGGGCGCGCAGGCAGTCGAGACGCTCTCGTGTCCCGCAGGTCAGCTGGTCTGGGACTTCGGCCGCTTCCGCAACGGCAACTCGTCCGAGCGGCTGGCGCAGTTCGGCTTCAACGTCGCCGACGGCGGGGTCCGCAACCCGCTCACCATCGTCGACGCGACGGGGCTGCAGAAGGCCCGGTACAACGAGCGCACCCGCCAGTACGAGGGCGCGGACCAAAACGTCAACGTCAGGTCGGCAGTGAGCGCCTGCAACGGGAAGGCGGAGTGTGAGTTCTGGGACGTCTGGCTGCCGGACCGCATGGGGACCGCCACCGTGCAGTTCCGCTGCGGGGCGAGCCAGACCACGCAGACCGGCAGCATCAGCCTGGTGAGCGGCCGCACGTCGAGCAGCGTCCGCTGCCCGCAGCCACAGGTGCGTGAGCTGGGGTGTGTGCCGGAGAACTGCTACGGGCGGACCCGCCGCGGTCCGACGCTCCAGTGTGAGCCCGACCTCATCAAGCCGGTGGAGCAGAAGCCCACCCGCGTCCAATTCGAGTCGGTTCAGCGGCTGCTGATCGACCCGAGCCGACTCGAGGACTCGGCGTACCAGACCTTCACCAACAGCATGACCTTCGACAGCGACGCCACGTACGTCGTTCGCGGCTCGGTGGTGGGGCCAGGGCGGATCGCGGCGGACGGCGGCGTCGAAGGGCCCCGCCAGGTGATGACGCTGTGGCTTCAGTCCAAGCTGCCGGTGGCGGGGACCACGCTCACCGCGTTCCGCTGCGCGGTGCAGCAGGTGAACCTGTCCAAGTACCGCGCCACCGGCTCGACCTCGGAGGCGACCATCAAGTTCGAAGAGAAGTTCCGTATCCCCAAGGCCTGTGAGGACGGGCCGGCGTTCCGCAACGCGATCAGCTCCTCGCTCGCCGCCAACGGCCTGGACGAGGGCGCCGCAGCGACGCTCGCAGCGGACTCGTCGATCACGACGCTGATGGCGTCCTACGACCTGGACGCGACGGCCATCGTCACCGAGCCGGGCGTGAGCCTGGACAACACCTGCAACCCCAAGCCGGTGGACTTCTTCTTCAATGCCGCGACGCGCGTGCACAACATGCGCGACTACTACGGGCAGCTCGCGGTGCCGGTGAAGCACCCGACGACGCTCGCGAGCCGCTTCAGCAAGAACGAACTGAACGTCGTCGTCCGCACGCCGCCGTCCACGCTCATCGCCGCGACGGAGACCAACGTGCGCGAGCTCGAGTACGTGGTGAATCGAGCCGGTCGCGCCAAGGGCAGCTTCGACGTGGACCTGACGGTGGCGCTGTCGGGCACCGAGGCGCCGCTGTGGGGCTCGCTCCTCCACTCGCCGTACCGCTACGACTACAAGCCTTCGGAGCGCGTGACGCTCAACGGCGAGGCGACCCGGCCGCTGAGCCTCGACTCCGACGGCACGGGCTTCTACCCGGTGGTGGAGTTGGACGCGCGGGGGCGGCCCGCCGTGGACACCACCGCGCGAATTGCGCTGCCCAGCGACGCGCTGCTCGTCACCTTCGAGCGGTTCGTCTCCGAGAGCGGCGCCACGACGAGCTTCACGATTCCGCTGACGAGCACGCTGCGGCGGGCGATCCTCGACCACCCGCGCTACCGACACACCACCGGCGTGCCGCGCAACTACGTGCTGCGGATCTGCCCGACGACGAGGGTGATGAACCACGACCACCGCATCCCCGGCATTCAGTGGTTTGGGGCGCCGACCGCGGTGCACCCTGAAGGGGCCCAGCAGTCGCTCAAGGTCGCGCGGAACGGCTGCGCCGACAGCGCCGTCTTCGCCATCAAGTCCGAGAACATCGTCACGCCGCTGCCCGAGGTGGAGGTGGGCGACGGCGACGTCACCGAGCTTGCGCCCACCACCAGCGGTGAAGAGCGCATGACGGCCACGTTCGACAACGACATGGACCGCCAGTGTGTCGGCACCCGCTGCGACACGGCGACCCAAGAAGGGCTCCGCGGCAGCGACGGGCCGGTGAAGAACTACCTGTTCGGCGTGAAGTCGACCGAAGAACAGAACAACACGAGCCTGCGCTTCGCGACGTCGGTCGAGCTGCTCGGCTTCGACGTGCTGGACGCGGCGCGGACCGGCACCGTCGGGCCGGTGAAGACGACGTTCGAGATTTCCCCCAACTGGCAAGGCATCGCCGATGCGCTGGACCGCTCGCTGCCGTCCTTCTTCAAGGTCGACACTGGCCGGGTCGCTTCCGGAATCGTCGGGCTGACCATGGGCGTCGAGTTCAAGGTGCCGATTCGCTTCGGGCCGATTCAGGGTGACGTCGTCTTCGGCGTGTCCGCGGGCGCCGGCATCGCGCTCGAGCTGACGCACGAATACAACCCGAGCGTCGAGTCGACGTGTCTGGGGCTCGACGGCGGGACGTCAGGCACGAGCTGCGCCGGCACCACCGTCCTCCAGCCGAGCCTGCCGTTCCGCGACGCGTGGGAGCGCTGCTACGGGTCGGGAGGCATTCTCATCGAGCCGCGCACCGACAACGAGGCGACGCTCCTGCGAGGGAAGATACCGGCAGCCACCGAAGCGTGGGTCGGCGCGCAGGTCGGCAACGAGTACAAGGACGGCACCAACTGCGCGGCGAGCTGGTCTTCTTCGGTGTGCGCGTCGGGCCACCGCCAGTTCCTGCGCTGGCTGTCCGACGCCTCGAGCTTCTACCGGTCGGTGTCCTTCGCCCCCTTCGAGTCGGAGAGCGCGCCCTCGCAGCTCAACGGTCAGGCCGTCAGCGCCGCGACCCCGGCCACCGCCGCGCCAGTGCCCAGCGCCGTCACCTTCACCAACACCCAGTTCCGCACTCGGCCGCTGACCGACAGCTACCCCTCGGTGTGCTACCGGCCGCGGGTGACGTCGGGTGATTCCCACACCGCCCGCATTGGCCTGAAGACGGGGTTCAAGGTGGGCTTCTCGGTCGGCTTCTGCGTGCCGAGCGCCGAGGCGGGCGTCTGCTTGGAGGGGTCCGTCAACGTGCTCGAAGCCACCGTCACCCCGTCGGTCGCGTACATCCACACGACGGTGCGCGACAACCTGGGCGCCAGCGCGGTGCGCAGCAAGCTGCGGCTCGAGGTGAAGTGGGGCGTCAACCTGCTCTCCGGCGACATCGGGGTGAAGCTCGTCACGCCCATCTTCTCCATTGGCTACAAGCTCATCGCCTTCGACGGCTTCAAGCTGGGAGAAGGAATCCTGGCGGCGTCCGAGTACCCCATTCGCAGCGACTTCCGGTGAGCGCCATGAGCACGACTTCCAAACGAGTGTGGACTGGTTTCGCCGTCGCCGTCGCGGGGCTCTTGCTGGCGGTGGCTGTGCACGTGGACCGCGCTGCGCCCGCCCCGACGGTCGAGGTGCCGGACGTGTCCGGTAGTGCGCCTCCGCCCGGCTCGCCCGCCCCGCGTGCCGAGGTGCAGCTCGCGCGCACCAGCTGTCGCTTCGAGCGCGGCGAGCGGCTGGCGTATTCGGTGAGCGTCGACTCGAGCGCGCGGCAGCAGCTGCCCGGGCAGGACGTTCCGCTGGACGTGACGCTGTCGCTCCGCGGCAGCTTGGCGCTCGAGGTGCTGGACGTGCGCGCCGACGGCGCGGTGTTGGCCGCGAAGCTCCATGGGCTGACGGCCACCGGCCCTTTCGACGTCCGCAGCCTGAGCGCGCCGTTCCTCGTCTCGGTGGGCGCGGACTGCCGGCTCGAGCACTTCGCGCGCGCCAAGGGCACGCCCAAGGCCGCGGCTCGCAACCAACAAGGGCTGCTGTGGGACGCGCAGGTGTCGCTCACCGCGTCGACGCTGCGCTTCGAAACGGCCAACGGCGTCGCGTCCGCGCAGCTGGTGCGGCAGGGAGGGGCGGTGCGCCGTACGCTCGACACGTACGAGCGGCTGTGGACGGGCGAGACGACCAGCAGCGCGCAGGGCGCGTTGCTGGCGCAGCTCGGCAGCGGGCCATGGCTCGAGTCCTTCGACTCACAAGAGACGCTGTCGATCGGCGAGGCCCGCTCCACGGCGCGGCTGACGCTGTCGCGCGTGGCGGGCACGGTCCAGCTGTCGGCGGTCGAGAAGGACGTGACGCAGTTCGTCTGGGAGGACCTGTTGCCGTGGCGGGAAGTCCAGGGCATCGCGCGGCCGGTGACGGCGCTGGACCTGCGCCGGCGCGAGGCCGTCGCCGGGCTCACTCTGCCGCAGGCCCTCGAGCAGTTCACCGCGCGGGTGAAGCAGGGCGCCGGCATTCAGGACTCGTGGCCCGAGCTGTCGGCGTACTTCGAGGTGCACCCAGCGGCCGTCGCCGACGCCGTGCGCCAGTACCAGGCGCAGGCGCTGCCGGTCGACGCCACCGGTGACTTCTTCCTGGCGCTGTCGAAGGCGCGGGTGCCTGAGGCGAAGGCGGCGCTCCTGGGCCTGCGCCGCGGCACCGCCGGCGCGCCGATGGACCGGGTCCGCGCGGCGCTCGCGCTGGTGACGCGGGAAGACGTCGGCGTCGACTTCGCGGTGGAGCTGCGCCGCGACGCGCTGCAGCAGCAGGGCCAGCCCGACGC
>JALHOS010000124.1:13913-18133 GCA_022842905.1 Myxococcaceae bacterium
GACCAGTCGCTGCTGGCGCTCACCACCATGGCGGGGCTGCGCGGGGAGCCGGAGCTGGGTGAGGTCGCCACGAGCGCGGTGACGGCGGTGCTCGCGCGCGCGGACGTGCCTCGGCAGAGCCGGCGCGTGGCCCTCCACGGCATTGGCAACACGGGCGACCTGGCGCTCTTGCCGCTGGCGCTGGGCTACGCACAGAGCGACGACGTGGACACGCGGCTCGACGCGGCGGGAGCGCTGCGCCGCATGCCGGTGGCCGAGTCCGAAGCGAAGGAGGTCGAGTGGCTGGCGCGCGAGCCGCACCCCTTCGTGAAGAAGGAGCTGTACGACGTCATCGAGCGGCAGCACTTCGACCAGCACGTCGGCGCCGGGCCGGCGTTGGTGGCGCAGGCGCTCAAGGACCTGGGCACCGAGAAGTCGCCGATGACGCGGCGGCACATCGTCCGGCTGTTGTCCCACTGCGCCGAGAAGGACGCGCCGCACCTGCGGGAGGCGCTCAAGGCGCAGGCGCGGCTCGAGCGGACTCGGCACCACGGGCTGTTCAACGAGTTCGCCACGGTGCTGACGCGGGACGAGATTGCCGAGGTGTTGGTCCGATGAGAGCGAGCCTGGTCGTGGTGAGCGTGGTGGCGGTGGCGGCGGGCTGCACGAAGCCCGCGCCTGCGCCGGACTTGGTCAAGCGCGACGCGGTGGCGGCGGACTCGACCACGACGCGAGTCGGGGCGCGCAACGACGAGCCGGTCTTCGTCGACGGCGGCGTGCCGGCCGACGCGGGCCTCTGTTGTGTGGTGCGCTTCGCGCTCCGACAGGAAGTGGACGAGGTCGGCGCGCGGGTGGTCTTGGGCAGCCAGCTCTTCCCCATGGGCGCTGACGGTGGCGTGTGGTGGGTGGACGCGTGCGCGCCGCTGCGCAGCGACGTGTACCTGTACGAGGTGGCCTTCCCGACGGACGACGACGCCGGCGTGTTGTGGTTCGAACGGGTCAACGAAGGCGCGCCCACGTCGTCGGTGTCGTCGGTGGCGCCGGTCGTCAACGTGTTCGATTCGGGTGACGCCGGGAGCTGCCAAGCGCTCGACGCTCGGGTGCACGCGAGCCTGCCCGACGCCGGCTGAAGCGTCGGGGCCGGGCTCCTGCGGCGTACGCCGCTCGGCGATCTGGCGAGGGGCAGGGCCAAAGTCGGGTCGATGGGAGGGCCTCGCGTGCCGACGCGCCGAGGTCGCTTGAGCGCCGACAGCGCCAGCGCCGGCAGACGGTGCTAGGCGTTCACCGCGGAGGTCATCCGCGATGAAGACTTGGATCAAGCGGTCGCTGCTCGGGCTCGGTGGGGCGTTCGTGGTCGCGCAGCTGGTGCCGTACGGCCGCAACCACGCCAACCCGCAGGTGACGAAGGAGCCGGCCTGGAGCGCGCCTGAAGTCCGAGCGCTCGCGGTCCGCGCGTGCTTCGACTGCCACAGCAACGAGACGAAGTGGCCGGCGTATTCGAATGTCGCGCCCATCTCCTGGCTGGTGCAGCACGACGTCGACGAGGGTCGCGAGAAGCTCAACTTCTCCGAGTGGGACAAGCCGCAGAAGGAAGCGCACGAGGCCGCCGGCGAGGTGCGCGAAGGCGAGATGCCGCTGGCCATTTACCTGCCGCTGCACCCGGAAGCCCGGCTGACGGACGCCGAGCGGAAGACGCTGGTGGACGGGCTGGTGGCGACGTTGGGAGAGAAGAAGAACGAGCACGACTGAACGCCGAACGGCAGGGGTCCCTCGTCAAGGAGAGCCGATGAAGCTGGTGAAGCAGCTGGGCGTGACGGCGGCGCTGGCGCTCGGCTCGTCGTGCTGCGTGGCAAAGGGCACGCTGGTGCGTACGCCGCGTGGTGAGCGTCGCGTCGAAGAGCTTCAGGTCGGCGACGAGGTCACCTGCGTCGACCCGGCGTCGGGCGCGCAGCACGTGGCCCGCATCAGCCAGGTCCGCACGAGCCGTCGGGAGTGCGTGGCGCTCGAGGCCGCGGGGGCGCGCCTGGTGTGCACCAGCGACCACCCCGTCTACGACCCGGCGACGGGCACGTACGCCGACGCAGGGGACTGGGTGTTGGCGCGGCGGCGGCAGGTGCTCTGCGTCGCCAGTGAGGGCGCGAAGGCCGTCGTGGAGGTGCAGGACCGCAGCTTCGACGCTGGAGTGCATCAGGTGTTCGACCTGACCGTGGACCACCCGCTGCACAACTTCGTCGCCGACGGCGTGTTGGTGCACAACAAGACTCCGCCCTGCGGCCCCGCCGATCCCACCACGTACTGCGCCAACCGCGTGGAGTGCCCAACGCGCTCGGTGTTGGTGACGGTGTGCACCAGTCAGTGGGGCTCGCCGGAGTGCCGCTGCCAGCTCGCCGACGGTGGGTTCACCCCTCCGTTCGACGCCGGTGCGAGTGACGCCGGTGCGACCGACGCCGGTGCCGACGCGGGGCCCTGAGGGGGGTTCCCGGCGCCTGCGCCGAGCGCGGCGTCGACCCGGCCGGCGCTGCTCCGGGAGAAGAGTCGACCTCGGCGAGGGTCTCGTTCTCGCGCCCCTCGGCGTTCACCACGCCCGCGCGGCGTCGACCCGGCGGGCGCTGCTCCTCAGAAGAGTCGACCTGGGCGAGGGCCTCGTTCTCGCGCCCCTCGGCGTCCACCACGCCCGCGCGGCGTCGACCCGGCCGGCGCCTCCTGAGAAGAGTCGACCTCGGCGAGATCTTTGCTCTCGAGGCCTCGGCGTCGACTCCCACGCCCGCGCGACGTCCTCCGCCTCCTCTCCGGCGCGGCCTCCGCCTGTCGAGCCCCTGCTCGTCAGTCAGCTCGGCTCGAGAGTCCGTCAGCGCGCGAACGCACCTGCGAGCTGGCGCGGGCGTGGTCGCCCCGCTTCAGGCGGCGGCGGGTGACGCAAGCTGCGCCGCCCACGCCTTCGCTTCGTCCAACGTCTCGAAGACGGCGACGCGCATGGTCTTCCCGCGGGCCACGGTCGCCAGCCGGAACCCGTTCGCGGCCATGCGCACGAGCGTGGACTTCGTCACCACCGCCAGCCCCCGGAACGACAGCCGGTCGGTGACGCCAAGCCAGAACGTCGGCACGGTCATGCTGACGCGAGCCACACCGGGCCCGACGTCGAAGAGAATGGTGGGGGGCGCCGTCAAGCTCGCGCGCTCGAGCGCGGAGACCAGCGCTGCTTGCGCCTCAGGCTCGAGCTCCTCGGGCGCCCGGTAGGTCACGATGAAGAGGCCCGGCGCTGCTTCTGTAAAAGCCACACTGCCAGTGTAAGGCCACGGCGCGTTCCGCGCATGTCCCGGTGAAGCGACGTCGCTGGCGGCTGTTCGCTTGGGGGAGGGAACCCGCCCGAGCGCCTCGTCCACCGTCGCTTTCCGAGGCCACCGAAGTGAGTGGTTTTGCGACCGTTCTGCTCGGCCCAGCCGACCTTACTTCCCGTCGGCCGTGCGCAGCCCCGGCGCCTCGCGCCCCGTTCGGCTGACGTACTCGGTGTACCCGCCGCCGTACGGCACCGGGCCCTTCGGCGTGAGCTCCAGCACGCGGTTCGTCAACCGCGCCAGGAAGTGCCGGTCGTGCGAGACCATGAGCAGCGTGCCTTCGAACTTGTCGAGTGCCTCGATGAGCATGGCCTTCGTCGCCAGGTCGAGGTGGTTGGTGGGCTCGTCGAGCACGAGGAAGTTGGGCGGGTCGAAGAGCATGAGCGCCAGGACGAGGCGCGCCTTCTCACCGCCGGACAGCACCCGCACCACCTTCTCGGCTTCGTCCTGCGGGAAGCCGAAGCAGCCGGCCAGCGTGCGCAGGCTCCCTTCCGACGTGCGCGGGAACGCGTCCACCAGCGTCTGCCAGACGGTCTTCTCTCCGTCGAGCACGTCCATGGCGTGCTGCGCGAAGTAGCCCAGCTTCACCGACGCGCCGAGCACCGCGTCGCCGCTGTCCGGGCTCGCCGCCTGGGCGATGAGCTTGAGCAGCGTCGACTTGCCCGCCCCGTTGATTCCGAGCACACACCAGCGCTCGCGGCGCCGCACGAGGAAGTCGAAGTCCTTGTAGATGACGAGGTCGCCGTAGGCCTTGGACACCTTCGTCAGCTTGGCGACGTCTTCACCGGCGCGCGGTGGCGGCTTGAAGTCGAAGTGCACCTTCTCCTGGCGCCGCGGCGGCTCCACCTTTTCGATCTTCTCGAGCTTCTTCACCCGCGACTGCACCTGCGCGGCGTGGCTCGCCCG
>JALHOS010000125.1 GCA_022842905.1 Myxococcaceae bacterium
CGCACGCCAGCGCGGCGCCCACCAGGCACGTGGCCACCGCCGCCCGCGACCGACCTGCCGCGGGAGCGAGCACCCACCCGAACACCGCACCCGCCCCGAAGGCTCGCCCGAGCCCGCCGGTCCACGCCGCTGCGCCCAGCAGCAACGCTCCGAACACCGCCCCGTCGACCAGCGCCACCGACCACACCCCGGCAGGCGTCGGGCCGAGTGAAGGTCTCGGAATGCTGCGCTGCACCACTCGCCACGGCTGTAGCCCCGCGACCGCCACGACACCCGCCGCGGCGACCCACGTCGACGGCGGCTCCACGTCAGCGACAGCGAGGGCCAGGCCGCCGACGAACCCCGCCGACGACCAGCGCTGCGCACGCCGAACGGAAGGACCGGTGGCGCCCTGCGCGAGCGCGACGAAGCTCAGCCGGGACATGGCCGCACTCGCCAGGCCGGCTTCGAGGGGGCCGCCTCGGAGCACACCCACCAGCGCGACCACCACGCACGCCCACCAAGGCCCGACGACCGCCAGGAAGAACCCCGCCAACAGGCCGATCGCGAGCAGCGCGGCGCCGACGGCGTCGCCACCGCTGACGCGCCCCCAGGCCCACCACGTCAGGCCGCCCTGGAGCAAGGCGACCAACGCGACCGCCGCCAAGCCCGGCTGCGGCGAATTGTGCGAGCGCAGCATTCCGGCGCGCTTATCCGCCCCGAAGCTGGCCTCTGTCAAGCGGCGGCTGTTGCCTTGCAGCATGAGATCGACCAAGGAGCGGGCATGCACCTGATCAAGAAGTACGGCAACCGCCGCCTCTACGACACGGACACCTCGCGCTACGTCACGCTCGAAGAGCTGACCGCCAAGATCCGAGACGGCGCTGAGGTGCGCGTGGTCGACGCGAAGACCGGGGAAGACCTCACCCAGCCAACGCTCACGCAGATCATCTTCGAAGGCCGCGGCGCGCAGGCGCTGCTCCCCGCGCAGCTCCTCCACCAGCTCGTGCGCCTTCAGGAAGACGCCCTGGCGGAGTTCTTCGGTCGCTACCTCCAAGGGGCACTCGAGCTGTACCTGAACGCCAAGCGCTCGGCGCAGACCGTCATGCCGTTCAACCCGTTCTTGAGCCTGACGGGCGTGGGCGCGCCGTTCGGCTCGTGGGGACAGCCACCGGTGCAGGCCCCGCCTCAGCCGGCGCCAACGGTCCCCGTGGCCCCCGCCGCGACTGACCTGGAGTCGCTGCGCAAGGAACTCGACGAGCTCAAGCGTTCGCTGCACCGCCGTAGGAAAT
Source organism: Myxococcaceae bacterium (assembly GCA_022842905.1). Classification (GTDB taxonomy): domain Bacteria; phylum Myxococcota; class Myxococcia; order Myxococcales; family Myxococcaceae; genus JALHOS01. The sequence goes on from JALHOS010000125.1 coordinate 1,272, forward strand.
GAGCCGAAATGGTGCGGTGCACAAAATTTCCCTTGACGGTGGCGCCTGGCTGCCTATGTTGGCGCCGCGCTGGTCGATCGGCGGCCGGCGGTTCCACGCAGTCAACGACACCCTGAAGTTCTTTGAAGAAGGAGCACGACCATGGCTGAGACCAAGAGCACCACGCAGGCGCCCCACCTCCCCGGGCAGGACCTCTGGAAGAAGATGGCGGACGAGCAGATGCAGCGCATGACCCAGCTGTTCGACGAGTCCGGCAAGTGGCACGCCCAGTGGGTGGACTACGGGACGGCGCAGCTGACCGAGATGAGCTCCGTCGCCAAGCAGCAGTTCAAGTACGCCAACGATCTCGCCGCCGACTGGCGCAAGCTGGCGCTCGACGGCACGAAGAAGGCCACCGAGTTCTTCGTTCGGTAGAGGCCGGCGTCCTTGTTTGCGCGACGCGCGTGGCGAGTGTGGGGGCGCTCGCCACGTCGTGCCGCACCTTCACCGCTGTTGCAGTGCAGCAGTTCGAGAGTGTCATGACCGACTTGATTCCAGCCAACGAGCAGCTCCGACTCCCCGGCGCGAACGTCGAGCTCGCCCCCACGCCGCGGGATCCGATCCTCCGGGACGGCATTGCCACGCTGTACCGGTTTCGTTCTGGCAGCGCCGCGGCGCCCAGCCGCACCGCGCCCGTGCTGCTCGTCCCGTCCATGATCAACCGCTGGTACGTGCTCGATCTGCGGCGTGGCTCGAGTGTGGCCGAAGCGTGCGTCGGCGCGGGCCTGGACACGTGGCTGCTCGACTGGGGTGTTCCGAAGGACGAGGACCGATACTTCACCTGGGAAGAGGCCGTCGCGCGGCTCGATCGCATGGTGCGGCGCGTGCTGCGCGTCACCGGCGCCAAGCAGGTGACGGTGCTCGGCTACTGCATGGGCGCCACGCTCGCCTCGGTGCACGCGGCGCTGGAGCCGTCGTCCTATGCGGGGTTCATCAACCTGTTGGGGCCGCTGGACTTCTCGCACGCCGGGCTCTTGGGGCTCATGACCGACCCGCGCTGGTTCGACGCCGAGGTGGTGGCCCAAGCCGGCAACGTGTCCGCCCAACAGATGCAGGCGGGCTTCACGTTGCTGCGGCCGACCCAGCAGGTGAGCAAGCTCGTCACCCTGGCGGACAAGATCCAGGACCCTGCGTTTCGACAGTCCTACGACGCGCTCGAGACCTGGGCGTCGGACAACATTCCATTCCCTGCGGCCGCGTACCGCACGTACATCACCCAGCTCTACCAGCAGAACCTGCTCATCAAGGGGCAGCACTTCGTCGGCGGTCGGAGGGTCGATCTGAAGCAGATCACCTGCCCGCTGCTGACGATCGCGGCGGACAAGGACACCATCTGTCCACCGGCCGCGGCTGGAGCATTGAATGCAGCGGTTGGCAGCAAGCAAACCACCCTCGTCAACGTGCCCGGCGGCCACGTCGGCGCGGTCGTTGGCAGTCGTGCCGCCGAAAAACTGTACCCCGCACTGGTGGGGTGGATGAGGGAGCGGTCATGGAACTGAAAGATCTGAAGATCATCGTCACGGGTGGCGCGCAGGGCATGGGCGCGCACTTCGCCAAGCGCCTGCATGAAGGCGGCGCGAAGGTCTGCGTGGGCGATCTGAACGAAGAGGCGATGAAGGCACTGCCGGCGGGCATTCACCGGCGCTCGCTCGACGTGTCGAAGGAAGAGTCGGTCACCGGCTTCGTCAGCTGGGCCCACGAGCAAATGGGCGGGCTCAACGGACTGATCAACAACGCCGGGATCCTCAAGGACGGCCTGCTCGTGAAGAAGGACAAGACCACGGGCCAGGTCGTGAAGATGTCGACGGAGCAGTTCAACGCGGTGCTCAACGTGAACCTGGTCGGCGCGACGATGATGGTGCGCGAGGTCGTCGCGAAGATGGTCGAGAAGGAGCTGCGCCCGGGCGTGATCGTCAACATGTCGTCGATCGCGCGGCACGGGAACCGCGGGCAGTCGAACTACGTGTCGGCCAAGGCCGCGCTCGCCGCCAACACGGTGACGTGGATGCGGGAGTTCGCGCCGTTCGGCATTCGGGTCGGCGCCGTCGCGCCGGGCATGGTGTCTACGCCCATGACCGCGGGCATGAACCAGAAGGCGCTGGATACCTTCACCGCGCAGATCCCCGTCGGCCGCATCGGCCAACCCGAGGACATTTGGCAGGCGGTCAAGTTCGTCCTGGAATGTGACTACTTCAACGGGCGGACGATCGACGTCGACGGCGGCATGGGCTTTTGAGTTCCCTGGGCCGGTTGCTAAGACCGCGCCCTTCGTGGAGACGTTCTTCAAGTACCACGGGCTCGGCAACGACTTCGTGGTGATCGACCGGCGGGCGACGGGCGTCGACATCGACGCGGACGTGGCTCGCCGGTGGTGTGATCGGCACTTCGGCATCGGCGCGGACGGCGTGTTGGCCGTCCTGCCCGAACCTGGGGTCGCGGGGCGCATGGTGGTCCACAACGCCGACGGCTCGGTCGCGGAGATGTGCGGCAACGGGCTGCGGTGTGTCGCCAAGTACCTCGCCGAGCGCGATCCGTCGCGGCCGCGAGAGCTGCAGGTCGCCACCGGCGCTGGAACGCTCAGCTGTGAGCTTGGCTGGGCTGACGATCGCGTCGAGGCGATCTCGATCGCCATGGGCCCCGCGCGGCTTCAGGACACCTGTCTGCCCACGAGCGCACCGCACCTCAAGCAGCCGGTCGCGGGCGTGATCGGCACGGCCGTGAGCATGGGCAACCCCCACTTCGTGCTCTTCGATCGCCCCGTCGCCGACGCGGCCCGCCTGGGCCCCGCGCTGGAGCTCGATCCGACTTTTCCGCAGCGCACCAATGTCGAGTTCGTCGAGCCGCGCGCCGAGGGTGGGCTGCGGGTCGTCGTCTGGGAGCGCGGCGTCGGGCTCACGCTGGCCTGCGGGACGGGCGCCTGCGCGTCGGTCGCAGCCTGGGCGCTGGACGGCCGAGCGCCGTTCGACACCTGGGTGCCGGTCGAGCTGCCCGGCGGCCTCCTCGCGATCCGGGTCGCGAAGGACTTGAGCCAAGTGTGGCTGCGGGGCCCGGCGCAGTTCGTCTTTGCGGGGCAGGCTTCGTGACGGGGCCCAGCGTCGAAGCGCGCTGCCTGGCCATCGCCTCCCTGACGGACATGGAAGCGGTCCAGGAGCAGGTCCTCAAGGAACTCGCCGAGCTGACCGGAGCCCAGTCGGCCGCGCTGTGGGTCGCCGCGGAGCGAGGGCCACTGCGCCTGCGGGCTTGGCGAGGGCTGACCGATCGCTCCCAGCTCCCGGAAGTCGTCGATGCCACTTTGGTGCAGCAGAAGGTCTGGCGCGCGGGCGCGTCGCTGCTCGTGCCGCTGACGACCGGCGCCGCGGAGGTCCAGGGGCTGGTCCAGCTGGGCGAGCCCATCGGCGGGGCGTTTGGTGACGAGCACCTGGCCGCAACGCAGCTCATGGGCCAGTTCGCAGCGATCTCCCTGAAGACCGCCGGGCGCTTCTTGGCCCTCCAGCGCCAAGGTCTGCGCGATCGCGATACCGGCGCGTACACGCTCTCGTACTTCACCGACTACGCGACGAAGGAGATCTACAAGGCGCGCCGCTACAGCCGATCTTTCTCGCTGCTCACGTTCAGTCTCGATCAGCTCACCCAGCTCAAACAGCGGCTCGGTCCGCCGGCCGCCCGCCAGGCGCAGCAGATCGTGTTGCGGGTGCTCTCGCAGATCATCCGCGACGCCGACGTCGTCGCCCGCGCCACCGACCAGGAATTTCACGCGCTGCTGCCGGAGACCGACTACTTCGGCGGGCTCATGTTCTTGCGCCGCGCGCTTTCCGCTGTGCAGGACGACGAAGACACCAAGGCCCTGCAGCAGCGCGTGCCGCTCGGGCTGACCGGCGGCGTGGCGACGTTCCCTCGCGACGGCGAGGACTTCGACGAGCTGCTGGTGCACTGCCGGCGGCGCATGGAGGAGCGGCGCGGATCGCTCCACCACCACCTGCGGCTCGGCTCGCTGGGCTTCTGGGAGCAGGCCGAGCTGCTGTTGGGCAACCCCAAGTCACCGCGGCTCCCGGACACGGCCGGCGAGCCTTCGCGGCGCGGCAAGGTCGCCGACGTGCTCTTCGACGAGCTGCAGAGTGAGATCGCGCGCGATCTGCTGCGCGACTCCCAGTCTCGTGGGCTGCTCTACATGGGCATCGGCTCCATTCGCACCGATCTTCCGCTGGTGCGGGCGCTGGAAGCGGCGCGGCCGGACTTCGGCCCCCGCGTGTACGTGCTGGGGCGCCGCGGCGATCTGCTCAGCCACCCGGTGCTCACCCCGGTCTTCATGGAGGGCGACGAGCGGCTGGCCCGGCACGAGTTCCTCCTGTGGCTGGGTGACGGCTCGGCCTACGCGCTGTTGCAGCGCCGCGGGCGAGGCGCCACCTGGGGCTTCCACACCTCGGATCCGACCTTGGTCGAGGGCTTGGTGTCCAAGCTCCAGTCCGAATACGACCTGCAGCCGTACTGACCAACCGCCAGACCTTCCAACCGCCAGACCTTCCAACCGCCAGACCTTCCAACCGCCAGACCTTCCAACCGCCATGGCCCAGCCGCGCAAGATCCTCCTGGCGGACCCCGACATGAACGCGGTGCGCCCGCTCACCCGCGTGCTGCGGCAGCGGGGCTACCACGTGCAGTACGCACCCGACGGTGCGAAGGCGCTCGAGCTGGCGGTGCTGCGGCACCCGGACGTGATCCTCTACGATCAGGCCTGCTCCTTCATCGAAGCCAAGAGCTTCATCCAGATCCTGCTCACGAACCCGCGCACCGAAGGCATTCCGGTCGTGGTCACCGCGGCGCGCCAGGGCCCCGGTGAAGGCAAGGCGCGAGACGGAGCGCTGCTCAAGCCGTTCAACCTGGACGAAGTGCTCTCGCGCATCGATCACCTCTGTCGCCGCGTCGAGGCGGCGCGGGAGCTCAAGGGGGACAGCCGGGAAATCGAGGGTGGGCTGTCCCAGCTGCCCCTGCCGGATCTCCTCCAGATCCTCGCCATGAACCGACGCAGCGGGAAGCTGCTGCTCAGCAACGGGGCCGACCGCGGCGAGCTGTTCGTGGTCCAAGGCCGGCCGCAGCAAGCGCGCAGCGGCGATGTCGACGGCGAGAAGGCGCTGTTCCGGCTCATGTCGTGGAAGGACGGGTCCTTCTCCTTCGCGCCAGGTCCTCCTCCCGCCAAGGTCACGATCGATCGGAGCATGGAGGACGCGCTGCTCGAGGGCATGCGGCAGGCCGACGAGACGCTGCGGATCCGCGCGCTCCTGCCGCCGCTGGGCCACCTGATCGAGCTGTCGCCGCAGGCCGGCCCGCTGGTCGACCCACACCCGGTGACGGCGCAGGTGTTGGCGCTGCTCGAGCACGCCAAGCGGCTCGCGGACGTCGTCGACGGGTGCCCTGCGACGGACCTCGAAGTCTTGACGGCCGTGGCTGCGCTGATCGAGCGCGGCGTCGTGCGTGCGTCGGCGGGCCCGGCGCCAGCGGAAGGCCCACTGCTCAGCGCGGCCGAGCTCCACGCCCTGCGGGGCAAGCTGCTGCGCGGTCGGAGCGTGCGGCACGCGCTGACGACGAAGGTGGTTCTCTGCGCCACCGGCCCCAAGGGCGGCCGGCTCTTCCTGGGTGCATTGCGAGGCCTCGAGCCAGCAGCGCGGGAGCCGGCCTGTCTGCGCAGCAGCTTCGGGACCTTGGGCGCGCTGGCGCTCGGTGACGTGCTCCGGCTGGAGTTCGTCCTCGTGCCCTGCGCGGAGCCGGCCCGCCCACTGTGGAGGCCCTTCGTGCAAGGGGCGATCGGCGCGCTCGTGCTCGAGGAAGGCGATGCGGTCCTCAACCTCGCGCGGTTCTGCGCGTTCGATCTGCGGCTCCCGGTCGTCATCGCCACGCACGAGGCGTCGCTCGGGCTCGTCCACACGGGAACGGTGCCTCCGCTGCTGCGTGGCGCCCCGGCCGGCGTTCACACCGTCTCTTCGGAGCTGTCGGTCGCGCTGCACACGCTGCTGATCGCCGCCATCGCCCCGCCTGCGCAGACCGTCCCGGAGTCCGTGCTGACCTCCCCCCGGCCACCGCCGGGCGGAGCGGGTCGCTCGACCGGGGCCTGAGCCACCTGCCGTGTCGCCTTCGACCCGGCTGGACACCGCGGAAGGCCGCGAAGTGCCTGGAGTCGGGCCCGTCAGCGCCGTGGCGCGTCGACTGCACAGGCCCTGTCCCCATGCAGCCCACCATCATCGTCTCGTTGCTTCCCGTCGCGCAGTCCACCCCGGCCGAACACCGCGCTCGTCGCAAGGATCGGCCCCGCGGTTTTCGCGGCCCGGCCTGGTCCGAGCCCGTCAAGCTCCGGCTGGGGGCGTGAAGGCGCGCCGCGCCGCTGGCAGCGTGCACAGCAGCTCGAACTCCGCCGGCTCGAGCACGGCGCTGCGCCGCAGGCTCAAGTGTTCGAGCTCCAGCACCACCTGAACGCGCCCGCTCACCTCCGAAAACGCCGCTCGCGTTCGGCCTCCCTTGGCTTCGATCTGCCGCAGCTCGTCCTCGAGCGCGCGCAGCCGCCGCGACACCTTGAGCGCCTGTCGGCCCAGCTCGTCTTCGAACGTGTGGAAGTGCCGGTTCCGCGACAGGGGCGCTGCCGGATCCAGCAGGCGGCCCACGAGCTGTCGCACGAAAGGGTCCATGGCGGAGCGGACTCTAGGGTAGCTTCCTGCCCGCGATGAAACGGCTTCTGCTCGCAGCGGCGCTGGGGCTGCTCGCCTGTCCCAGCGAGCGCACCAAGGACACGCCCACCGAGAAGGGCAGCACCGAGCTGGTCGCCGAGGGGAAGCGCGCGCTGTCCAAGGGGGCGTTCGAGAACGCCATTCGATCTTTCAAGGACGCGCTGGCGGTCAACCCCAAGGACGCCGCGACCTACCTGCTCCTCGCCGACGCCTACGCGCGGTCCGACAACGAGGCCGGGGCGCTCTTGACGCTCAAGCAGGCCGAAGAGGCGACCGGCGTGTCGGCGACGATCCGCCGCGCGCGGGCGGATCTCCACCTGCAGCAGGGACGCATCGGCAAGGCGCTGGTCGATCTCGAAGCGCTGCGCGACGCCGAGCTGCTGACGGAAGCCGAACAGCTCGAGCTGGTCCGCTACCAAGCCGAAGAGGGGCGCATGAACGACGCCGTCGCCAGCCTCGAGAAGATCAAGGAACACGGCATGTCGGACGACGTCGAGGTGGTCGAGATCGAGCTGGTTCGGCGCCGCGGCGACGAGCTGACCGCGGCCGAGCTGTTGGACGGCCTGGTGAAGAAGGCTCCGGAGTCCGCGTCGGCGCGCGTCGCGCGGGGGCGCTATTTCCTGCAGTCCGATCGTCCGGATCTGACCCTCACCGATCTCGAGCTGGTGCCGCCCACCGGACGTGCTGCTGCTCAAGGCGCGCGCGTTGTCTGCCAGCGGCCGCGACGACGAGGCCGCCGCGGTGCTCGAGTCCATGCTCGAAGAGACGCCCAACAACCCCGATCCCCTCGCGCTCCTGGCGGAGACGCGCCTCGAGCAGGGCCGCGCGGCGGACGCCCAAGCGCTGATCGACAAGCTCTTCACGCTGCAGGCCCGCTCGGCGCGCGCGCTGTACCTGCGCGGCCGTGCGCTCGAGGCGCAGGGGAACCTCGACGCGGCGATGACGGACTACGGCCAGGCGCTCAAGGTGAACCCGCGGCTGGGCGCCGCCCTGTCCAGGCAGTGGCGGATCCACCTCAAGCGCAAGGACGCGCTGGAAGCGATGAACGTGCTCGAGAAGCTCGTGCTGCTGGATCAGATCGACGAAGCCGAGAAGCTGCAGCTCGCCACGCTGTACGTCGAGACGTTGGCCAACCCTCAGCGCGCCAAGAAGATGGCCGAGCAGGCGCTCAAGCGGACCAAGAGCAAGGACTGGCAGAGGGTCCGCGAAGCGGCGATTCGGGCGAGCGGCACCGGCGGCGGCCCCAAGGGCGTACAGATCATCCGCTAGCTTGTAGCGCCGACGCGCGCATTGGCTAAGACGGGCCAATGACGCAACGCCTTGGAGTCAACGTCGACCACGTCGCCACGCTGCGGCAGGCCCGGAAAACCACGTACCCCGATCCGGTGACGGCCGCGGCGCTCGCCGAGCTCGCCGGCGCCGGGCAGATCACGGTGCACCTCCGGGAAGATCGCCGCCACATTCAGGAGCGGGATCTGCGCGTGCTGCGCGAGACGGTGCAGACCCTGCTCAACCTGGAAATGGCCGCCAGCCCGGAGATGGTGAAGGCGGCCTACGAGCACAAGCCGGACGTCGTCACGCTCGTGCCGGAGCGCCGTGAAGAGCTGACGACGGAGGGCGGGCTCGACGTCAGCTCGCAGAAAGATCTCGTTGCGCGCACGGTGAAGACGCTCAAGGACGGCGACATCGTCGTCTCGCTCTTCATCGACCCCGATCTCGATCAGGTGAAGGCCGCGCACCGGATCAGCGCCGATCGGATCGAGCTGCACACGGGACGCTACTGCGAGGCCCGGTCGGAGAAGGAGCGGCTGCGGGAGCTGGCGCGGATCGTCGACGCGGCCAAGGCGGCGACGAAGCTGGGGTTGGGCTGCGCCGCGGGGCACGGGCTGAACTACGAGAACGTGCGACCCATCGCGCGGATCGGAGAGATCGACGAGCTCAACATTGGCCATGCGATCGTCGCCCGCGCCGTGTTGGTCGGGTTCGAGCGCGCCGTGCGGGAAATGGCCGAGCTGTTGAGGAGTCCGTGAGGCCCGCGGTCACGGCCGCGCAGATGCGAGCGATCGAAGCGCGCGCCGCGACGCTGGGCGTGCCGACGGCCTCGCTCATGGCCAACGCCGGCGCCGCCCTGGCCCAAGTCGCCGCGAAGCACCTGGCACAGGCGGGCCGGTGTGTCGTCGTCTGCGGGCCCGGGAACAACGGCGGCGACGGCTTCGTGGCCGCGCTTCGGTTGGCTTCGGCAGGGCACTACGTCGTCGCGCAGCCGCTCACCGACGAGTCGACGGGTGACGCGGGCCCGGCGCGCGCGGCGCTGCGGCTGGCGCACCCCGAGGTGTTGCAGCGCCCCGGCTTCGAGCCGCAGAAGGGCGACGTCGTGGTCGACGCGATCTTCGGGACCGGCCTGTCACGAGAGCCGATCGATCGGTTCGCCGAGGCGATCGCGCGGATCAACACGTGGCGTGCCGCCGGCGCGACGGTGGTGGCGGCCGACGTACCGTCGGGGCTCGACTCCGACGAAGGGCGAGCCTGGAGCAGCGTCGTCCAGGCGGATCACACCGTGTGCTTCGGCTGCCTCAAGCGCGGGCTGGCGGTGGAGCCGGGCGCGTCGCTGGCCGGCCAGGTGTCGGTGCTCGACATTGGCGTGCCGCGCGCTGCGCTCGAGGCGTTGGCGGGGCAGACCCCCGTCGTCGAGCTCGAGGAAGTCGACGCCATTCGCCGGCTCCCGCCGCGCGCCGCCAACACGCACAAGGGGACCTACGGCCACGTGCTGCTGATCGCCGGGAGCCCGGGCAAGTCGGGCGCCGCCGCGCTCGCCGGGCTGGGCGCGCTGCGGGGTGGGGCGGGGCTCGTGACGGTGGCGGCCCGAGAAGACGGCCTGGGCGACGTGCTGCGCCACGCCCCAGAGTTGATGGGCGCCGCGCTCGGCAGCGACGGTGGGCTCGCGCCTTCGGACGAGCTGGCGACGGCGCAGGCGAGCGTCGGCAAGGCCGCCCTCGTGGTCGGTCCGGGGCTCAACCGCGGTCCGGGCACGCCAGCCTGGCTCCAGGCGCTGCTCTCGCAGCCTGGAGTCCCGCTCGTCTTGGACGCCGACGGGCTCAACGCGCTCGCCGGCCACACCGACGCGCTGGCCAGCGCGCGACGGCCGGTGATCATCACACCGCACCCCGCCGAGCTGGGGCGGCTGACTGGAATGAGCGCGGCTCAGGTGAACGCAGATCGGCTGGGCGTGGCCACGCGCTTCGCCGTCGCCCACGCGTGTGTCGTGGTGCTCAAGGGGGCGAGGACGGTGATCGCCTCTCCGAGCGGCGCCGCCTTCATCAACCCAACGGGGAACCCCGGCATGGCCACGGGCGGCACGGGTGACGTCCTGTCGGGCCTGGTCGGCGCGTTGTGCGCGCAGGGCCTCGCGCCGCTCGACGCGGCGATCGTCGGTGTCTACGCACACGGGCTGGCCGGCGATCTCGCGGCTGAGCGTCACGGCCGGCTGGGCCTGATCGCCTCGGACGTCGTGCAGGCGCTCGGCGAGGTGTGGGTCCGGTGGAGTCGCTGAAGCTGCACAGCGCGGGGCCGGACGAGACGCTCGCGCTCGGTCGGGCGCTCGGCGCGGTCCTCGAGGCCGGCGACTTCATCGCTTTGGTGGGCGAGCTGGGCGCGGGCAAGACGCAGCTGGCTCGCGGAGTCGCCGAAGGGGTGGGCGCCAACCCCGACGACGTGTCGAGCCCGACGTACGCGATCCTCCAGACCTACGCGGGCCGCCTCCGCCTGCACCACGCCGATCTCTACCGGCTGCGGACCGAGGGCGATCTCCACGCCACGGGCTACTTCGATCTGGTCGACGAGCCGAACGCCGCCTGCCTCGTGGAGTGGGCCGAGCAGATCCCCGGCGCGATCCCCGAGCGAGCGCTGCTGCTGCGCCTCACCAAAGGGCCCGGTCCGGACGAACGGCACTTCGAACTCGTCGCCCAGGGTGGCTCGACGCTGGCGCAGCGGTGGGTTGCGGCGCTCCCCACCCGTCAGTGAGCGAGCGGGACTGACCCGAAGCGCGGAGAAGCACGCACCTCACCGCGTGGCGCCAAGCCCGCCAGACTGAAGCCAGCACTGCTCAGCTGCCCACTGGTCGACCCGAGCGTCGCGGAGCCGTAGGCGCTGAGCAGCGCAGCGCCCGGCTCCGTCCGCCCGTTTTCGAGAGCGCTGCTACGCCAGCAGCGGGAGGAGACTGAGGCGCTGCGGTCCTTCGCACACCACGATCGAGTCTTCGGGCACTTCCTGCCAGTCGGCGCCGTCCCACAGCCGCTCGCTGGCGACGATCGACAGCCCCGGCTGCGAGAGCTGAAAGAGCGTGCGCCCGCGGCGGCTCACGACGAAGCGCTCGCCGTCCGTCACCAGGAAGTTCATGGCCGAGCGGTCCGCGGCGCCGGGGTCGTCGAAGAGCTGCGCCACCCGGGCGATCGTGCGTTGGAGCGCGGCGACGAGCTGCTCGGCGGTGGGCTGCGCGATCCCGTCCAGGTACGTCAGCAGCAGGGCGAAGCAGGCTTCGGAGTCCGTCTCGCCCTGGATCCGCGAACGCCACGTGGGGTGAAGCTCGGCTTCGAGCAGCGCCCGCCGCGCCTGGAAGTTGCGCACCGTGCCGTTGTGCATGAACACGAGCTCGCGCCCTTGAAACGGGTGGCTGTTCTCCGCGCGCACCGAGCCGACGGACGCCAGGCGAATGTGCGCCACCAGGCTGCGTGAGGCCACCGAGTCCTTGAGCGCCGCGAAGCGCTCACAGGCGTGCGCAGGCAGCAGCCCGGTCTCGATCCGCGCCGGCGAGGTGTCCAGGTGCGCGACGCCCCAGCCGTCTTTGTGCTCCTGCGACAGCCGCTGCAGGGCTTCGAAGGCGCGCTGCACCGAAAAGGGCTCGTGGGCTCGAACGGCGAACAGGCGGCACATGGCGCTTCTCTCTTTAAGCCTCGAAGTCCGTCAGGCGGCCGCGGCAGACGACGGCGCGGACGTCATTCATGCCCAGATGGTAGGGCAGTTCGCGGTAGCTCGGCGCTGCGTACACCGCCAGGTCGGCCGGGCCTCCCACTTGAAGCCGCCCGCGCTCAGGGTCGGCGATCGCCGCCGCGGCCCAGCGGGTGAACCCCAAGTACGCCTCGGCCGGCGTCAGTCCGTTCTCCAGGCACGCCAGCCCCATGGCGAGGGACACGTTCTCCGAGTTCGAGCTGCCCGGGTTGCAGTTCGTGCACAGCGCGACGCCCAGCCCCGCGTCCGACAGCGCGCGGCCGGGCGCGAAGGGGCGGACCTTGGCGAACAACGTCGAGGTCGGAGCGAGCACCGGCACGACCCCGGCCGCCTTGAGCGCCGAGATTCCAGCCGCGTCGATCTGCTCGAGGTGATCGGCCGACACCGCCCCCAATTCCGCCGCCAGCTGCGCGCCCTGGTTCGCCGTGAGCTGGTCGACGTGGAGCCGCAGCTTGAAGCCCAGCGCCTTGGCCTTGCCCAGCACGTCTCGGGTTTCCTCGTGCGTAAAGGCCGACTGCTCGACGAAGGCGTCGCAGAACGTGACGTCACCTCGCGCGGCGGCCCGCGGCAGCAGCTCGTCCCGCATGAGCGCGACGAACTCGGCGCGGCGGTCGACGTAGCTCTTCGGCAGCGCGTGCAGCGGCAGCAGCGTCGAGACGAGCCTCACCGGCTGCACCCGCCGAAGCTCGGCGATCGCGTCGAGCATGCGCAGCTCGGCGTCGACCGACAGCCCGTAGCCCGTCTTCACCTCGACGCAGGTCACGCCCTGACGAAAGAGGCGCCGGAGGCGGGGCAGGGCGAGCTCCACCAGCTGCGCGACGGTCGCGTCCTGCGTCGCGCGCACGGTCCGCACGATGCCGCCGCCCGCCTGCGCGATCTGCAGGTAGCTCTTGCCTTGGCAGCGCAGCTCGAACTCGTCCGCGCGCTCTCCGGCGAAGACGACGTGGGTGTGCGGGTCGATGAGCCCCGGCCCGACGAAGCCGCCGCGCGCGTCGACGAGCTGCGTGCCCGGCCCAATCGCGCCAGCAGGCAGCGCGGCCGCTTCTCCGACGAACACGATCCGCTCACCGCGCACGCCCACGACGCCGTGCTCGATCGCACCGAGCAGAGCCTCCGCGGGTCCGGTCGCGCCGGCACAGGTCAGCACCTGGGAAGCACCGCGCACGACCAGATCAAACGCTTCAGAACTCACCGGCGCGAACCCCCACGAGTGGCACGGTGAAGGCCACGCCGTCCGTGGTGATCACCCGCCCGAAGCCCAGCGTGAACTCCATGCGCGCGACCCGCACCGCCAACAGCGCGCCCGCATAGAACGTGACCGGCACCTCGATGCGGCTGAACGGCTTGGCCACCGACACGAAGGGCACCAACCCAAACCGCACGTCGTCGTGGGCGCGCGCCGCGAACGTGACGCCGAGGTCTGCGGACACCGCGCTGCCCGGGACACCGCCGGTCGCGGCGCTGGTCAGCGTGCCAATGCCGAAGTCCGTAGCGCCGCGCACCGCCAGCGAGGGCGCGATCGAGAAGCGGCCCCGCTGCGCCAGATACGACAGCCCCGCGAAGGCGCCGATGCCAGGCAGCGGCAGCGGGTACGCGAACTCGACCTGCCCGCCCAGGTGCAGCGCGAGCCCGGACTTGAAGGGGAAGGTCACCGCCGCGTCCCACGCGAGGCCCCAGTTGAACGGCGAGAACGGATCTTCGTCGCCCGCCCAGGTGCCCCGCGTCCGAGCGCCGTACGCCGCCGCCATCCTCGGGCCCGAGCGCACGCCGATCTGAAACTCGGTTCGGTCCGGCCTCACCGGCGCGAAGTGGATGATGGACGGCGCGAGCGTGGTCGCAGGGCAGCCCGAGCAGAGCGCCCCGATCACCGCCGCCGCCAGCCAGCGCCTGCCTGTCGTCAGATCGTCACTCCGGGGATCTGCACGCCGCGCTCCTTGGCGCAGGTGATCGCCTCGTCGTACCCGGCGTCGGCGTGGCGCAGCACCCCCATGCCGGGATCTGACGTGAGCACGCGCTCGATCCGCTTGGCCGCCGCCTCAGTCCCGTCGGCGACGATCACCTGGCCCGCGTGGAGCGAGTAGCCAATGCCCACGCCGCCGCCGTGGTGGAACGACACCCACGACGCGCCGTTCACCGCGTTGATCATCGCGTTCAAGATCGGCCAGTCGGCGACGGCGTCCGTGCCGTCCTTCATCGCCTCGGTCTCGCGGTTGGGAGATGCCACCGAGCCGCAGTCCAAGTGATCGCGCCCGATGACGATCGGCGCCTTCACGCGCCCGCTGCGCACCAGCTCGTTGAAGAGCAGGCCGGCCTTGTGGCGTTCCCCGTAGCCCAGCCAGCAGATGCGCGCCGGCAGGCCTTGGAAGGCGATCTTCTCCTGGGCCATGGAGAGCCAGCGGACCATGTGTTCCTTGTGAGGGAACAGCTTGGCGAGTTCCCGATCCGTCACGTGAATGTCGGCGGGATCGCCGGACAGCGCGACCCAGCGGAACGGGCCTTCACCGCGGCAGAACATGGGCCGAATGTAGGCCGGCACGAAGCCCGGGTAGTCGAACGCGTTGGCGACGCCGGCTTCTTGCGCGAAGGCGCGCAGGTTGTTCCCGTAGTCGAACACGTGGGCCCCGGCGCGCTGGAACGCGAGCATGGCGCGGCAGTGCTCGGCCATGGACGCCATCGATCGCTGCACGTAGGCCTTCGGATCCGTCGTGCGCAGCGCGGCGGCGGCCTCCACCGACAGCCCCGTCGGCACGTAGCCCGCGAGCGGATCGTGGGCGCTCGTCTGATCCGTCACCAGGTCCGGCTTGAAGCCGCGGCGCAGCAGCTCCGGGAGCACCTCGGCGCAGTTGCCGATCACCGCCACGCTCTTGGGCAGTCGCTTGGCCCGCGCGTCGGCCACCAGGGCCAGCGCCTCGTCGAGATCCTTCGCGATCACGTCCAGGTAGCGGGTGTCGACGCGGCGCTGCGCACGCGCACGATCGACCTCGACGGCCAGCATGACGCCGCCGGCCATGGTGCAGGCCAGAGGCTGCGCGCCGCCCATGCCGCCCAGCCCGCCGGTGAGGATCACTCGGCCGGCCAGATCGCCCGAGCCGAAGTGCGTGCGGCCGGCCTGCACGAACGTCTCGTAGGTGCCCTGCAGGATTCCCTGCGTGCCGATGTAGATCCACGAGCCGGCGGTCATCTGCCCGTACATCATCAGGCCCTTCGCCTCGAGCCCGCGGAAGTGCTCCCAGGTGGCCCACTTGCCGACCAAGTTCGAGTTGGCGAGCAGTACGCGCGGGGCGTCTGGGTGGCTCTTGAAGACCCCCACGGGCTTGCCGGACTGCACCAGCAGCGTCTCGTCGTCGTTCAGGTTCGTCAGCGCCTTGACGATGCGATCGAAGCTGTCCCAGTCGCGCGCCGCCTTGCCGGTGCCGCCGTAGACGACGAGATCCTGCGGGCGTTCGGCCACGTCGGGATCCAAGTTGTTCATCAACATGCGCAGCGCGGCTTCCTGCACCCAGCCCTTGCAGGTGAGGCTCGCGCCACGAGGGGCACGGACGGTACGGGCGGTCGACATGGCGGGCTCATATAGACCAGCGCCCTGCGCTTCCAGTAGACGCCGCGCATGTTGCGAAACCTGGCCATCGGCGCCGTCGTGGGCTTCATCTTGGCGATGGCCACGGTCAGGGTGCTCGAGAAGCAGCAGGGCGCCACGCCGGCAGCGGCTCCCCCGAGCCCGGTCGCCGTGGGGCAGCCGCTCCCGCTCCCTTCGCCGGTCATTCCCAAGACGCAGCTCGTGGTGCCGGCCCAGGGGGAGCTCGACCAGGCGGAGCACACTCGGCGGCCCCGCGGCGCCGGCACCATCGCTCCGTTCGGCGACGAGGACGCGGGGCGGTGAGCGTTCGCGCTGGGAGCTGGCTGTTGGTCCTCGCAGGGTGTGCGACGGTCCCCGTGAAGCCGACGCCTCCGCCGGACGAGCGCGCCAAGGCCAGCCAGGTGGTGGAGACGTTCCTGGCCGCCGTCGCCGCGAAGGACTTCGGCGCCGCGCTGGCCGTCTTGGGTCCGCCGTGGACAGGCCGCTACTCAGCCGAACGCCTGGCCCGAGACTTCGCCGCCGAGCCGCTGGGCTCCGAGCGCGTGGAGCGGCTGGCCCGCGCGCTGCCGAAGCTGCGAGTCGACGGCGCCGCGGCGGTCATTCCGTTGGATGAAGGCAGCGCCGCGACGCTCGCGCTGATCGACGGCACCTGGAAGCTCATCACCCTGGAGTAGCGCACATGGAGCCCACGCTGTTTTTCGAAGACTTCGCCGTTGGCCAGACGCTCGAGGCGCCCGGCCCGACGGTGACGAAGGAGGCGATCGTCGCCTTCGCCACGCAGTTCGACCCGCAGCCCTTCCACCTGGACGAGGCCGCCGCCGCGAAGAGCCTGTTCGGCGGGCTGGTGGCCAGCGGCTGGCACACCGCGGCGATGTGCATGCGGATGATGGTCGACGGGTACGTCGGCCGCGCCGCGAGCATGGGATCGCCCGGGGTGGACGAGCTGCGGTGGCTCAAGCCGGTGCGCCCGGGGGACACGCTGCGCATGAAGGCGACGGTGGTGGAGCTGCGGCCGTCGAAGAGCAAGCCGCACCTCGGATCGATCTGTCACCGCTGGGAGGTCATGAACCAGAAGGACGAGATCGTGATGAGCATGAAGGGCTGGGCGCTGTTCGCGCGGCGCACGCCGGCCGCGCCGTGACGCACACGTCAGTCGTGGCAGTCGTCCTGTCTGTCGACGATCGTCCCGTCGACGACCTGGATCCGCGGGTGCAGGACGCGCCCAACGAGTCGTGAGCCTCTGCCACAGGCGAGGGTGAACGCCTCGGCTGGAGCGGATCCACTCGCACGGCCAGCGGTCGGGAGAGAAGTGAAAGGAGGCGAGCCGAGCGGCTTCGAGCGGAGGACTGTCGAGCGACGA
>JALHOS010000126.1 GCA_022842905.1 Myxococcaceae bacterium
GCCACGTCGCCGCAGGGCGCTGCTCGACCGGCGCAGCAGCCCAGCCAGGCGCACCCGTCCCGCGCTCCGGCCAAGCCGGCCAAGCCGGCCAAGCCGGCCCCGCAGGCTGCGCAGTCCCGTCCCGCACTCCGCGCCGTCGAGGAGGACGACGAGCCGGTGTCCGAGGAAGTCGAAGTCCCTCGGTCCAAAGCGAAGTCTGGCGCCGCGCGCGCCGTGTTCTTCCTCTTGCTCTTCGCGGTGCCGCTGGCCGCCGGGGCCTACTACGCGATTGGCCAGTGGCGCGCGCTGCGCATGCGCGAAGTGAAGGCGCTGCTCGCCAAGGCGAACGATCTGCTCAAGACCGACACCTTCGCGTCCTACAAGGCCGCATGTGAGGCCGCCGAAGAGGCGCTCAACAAGATCCCCGACAGCCCCATCGCCCACGCGTACCTCGCGTACGCGTACACAATCCGTTCGGGTGAGCACGAGCGAGACGACGCGATCCGCCAGCGCGCCGAGGAGCACCTCAAGGAAGCGCGGGAAGCCAAGTCTTCCGACCAGACGTTCGCGCACTTGCTTGCCGCCGAAGCGCTGCACCGCTTCTACACGGGCAAGGGCGCCGAAGCGCGCACCGAGCTCGAGGCGACCGTCAAGAAGCTCGAGTCGGAGAACAAGCGCCCGGCCATGCTGCAGCTCACGCTCGGCATCATCCAGATGAACCAGGGTGACCTTGAGGCCGCCAAGGAGACGCTCGAGCACGCTCAGAGCAACGCGCCGGACGACCCGCGCGTGTACGTCGCGCTGGGCAACCTCGCTCGACGCCGTGGGAACGACGGCGTCGCGCTCAACAACTTCAACTCCGCGCTCAAGTACACGAAGAACTCTCACCCCGAAGGCCTGCTGGGCACGGCGATCCTCATTCTCGATCAGGAGAACCCGGGACAGGGCTACGTCACCGCCGCGCGCTACGTGAAGACGCTGCTCGAGTCGGATCCGCCCCCGTCTCCGCGGCAGCTCGCGCTGGGCAACGCCGTGCGCGCTTACCTGGTCTCGCGCGTGTCCACGGACATTCCGCTCTTCAGCGACAAGGCGTTCCAGAAGACGCTCGAAGAAGGCACCGGCGTCAGCGCCGACGCCGCCAAGGCGCGCTCGGAAATTCAGAAGGCTGAAGACCAGGCGCTGGCGCTCGATCGGACCAACCCCGAGCTGTTCCTGGTGCGGGGCAAGCGGCTCGTGTTCGAGAAGAAGTTCGACGAAGGGGCGGCGGAGATCCGCAAGGCCATCGAGCTCAATTCTCAGATGGCCCACTTCCACGTCGAGCTCGCGCGGGCGCTGCTCAAGAAGCAGGGCGGCGAGAAGGAAGCCGAAGACGCGCTGCGCAAGGCGCTGGCGCTCGTGCCGGGGAGCCCCAAGCTGCTCTCGCTCTTCGGCCAGGTGCTCTTCCGCCAGCGGAAGGTCGACGAAGCGGTGGCGACGCTCGAGAAGTCCGTCGCCGACCCCAAGCTCAAGAACCCCGAAGCGCGCTACCTGCTCGGTCGCATCTACCGCGACGAGAAGAAGGACTACGAGAAGGCGGCGGGGCTCATGGAGAAGGCCGCGGCGGAATACTTCTCGGACTCGTCCATGGCGGCGTCGGTGTACGACGACCTCGGCGCCACGTACGAGCTGAAGAACGACAAAGATCGCGCGCGCGCCAACTACGAGAAGTCGCTCAACGCCGACCGTGAGTTCTCCGCGGCGTACTGCCACTACGCGCGGCTGCTCGCGAAGCTGGGGGACCCCAAGGACCGCGACAAGCAGAAGGACGTCGCCAAGGAGTACCTCAAGCTCGACGCGCAGGGCGAGTGCGCCGCGGACATGCAGCGGCTGGCGCAGTGACGCAGGCGTTGGGCTTGTCAGCCGTTCGGCGGGCGAGGTAGAGCCCGCGGCATGTCGTCGCCGTCGTCCGTCGCCGTCGAGCAGCCCGTGGAGCGGCCGGGGTTTCTCGACGTCGCCCGCGACTACGTGTCGCTCACCAAGCCTCGGCTGTCGTCGCTGGTGCTCTTCACGACGTTTGGGGGCATGTGGCTGTCGGGGCACCGGCTGCCGACGTGGACCTGGGTGCTCACCTTGGTAGGCACGGCGTTGACGGTCGGCGCGGCGAACGCGCTCAACTGTGTCATCGAGCGTGAGTCGGACCGGCTCATGGCGCGCACCGCCCGCAGGCCGCTGCCGCAGCGCAGGCTCGAGGCCTGGCAGGCCAGCGCCTTCGCGTTCACGCTGGGGGCGATCGCGCTGCCGACGCTCGCCGTCGGCGTCAACGCGCTGACTGGGCTGCTGGCGGCCGTGGCGCTGGGGTCCTACGTGCTCGTGTACACCCCGCTCAAGTCCCGCACGCATTGGGCCATGGTGGCCGGCGCGGTCCCCGGGGCGCTGCCGCCGCTCATGGGCTGGACCGCCGCGACCGGGCGCATCGAAGCGCCGGGTGTCGTGCTCTTTGCGATTCTCTTCGTGTGGCAGCTGCCGCACACGATCGCGATCGCCCTGTTTCGCAAAGAGGAATACCGCGCTGCGGGGCTGACCAGCCTGCCGCTGGCCAAGGGCGACGTCGCGGCGCGGTGGTGGGCGGCAGCGCTGGTGACCGTGCTGGTGCCGCTCTCGCTTGGGCCGACCTTCGTGGGGGTCGCCGGTCCGCTCTACGCCGGCGCCGCCGTGACGTTGGGGGCGGTGTTCGTCTGGCAAGCCTTCGTCGGCGCAGTTCGCGCGGGAAACGCTGCGTGGGCGCGCAGGCTTTTCTTCACCTCGCTCATTCACCTGACGGGCCTGTTCATCGCGCTGGCGGTCGACGGCGGCGTGCGCCTGACGGACACGTGACGGTGGGGCGCTGCCGACCCGGGCTTGAAACGACCCGCCCAGGCCACTAAGGGCCTGGGTGCCGGGCGCGGTGGCCGGACCCGCCGCGGCGCAACGACCGAAGACTCCATGGCTTTTCGAGACGAAGGCCCAGTGTCGCTGGCGACCGTGCCTCGCCGCGCCGAGCGCGTGGAGGTCAGTCGTGTCGGCGGGCAGCTGCTGGCCACCACGCCGGACGGCGCCTTGCATAGCTTCGAGCACGATGACGGGGAACTCTCGGACGTGGGTGAGCGAATCGTCGCGCTGGCGGACGGCCAGCGTTCAGTCGGGCAGATCGCCCAGGCCGTGGTCGCGGAGTTCGACGTGCCGCAGGACGTCGCCGAGCGAGATGTCCTCGCCTTCATTCAAACGCTGGTAAGCAAGCGCATCTTGTCGGTGTAGGTGAATGCCGACCCGGGGCGCGGTCACAAGAGGGGACTTGAACATGATGGGTTCGACGATTCGAAGGCATCGGTTGGGTGGGGCGCTGGTGGCCTTGGCGATCACCGCGGGGTGTCAGTGCCAGCCGACGCAAGACGAGTGCACCGTCAAGACGGTGCGCTTCATCACGCCGACCGACATGGCGCAGGTGAACCCGAACATCGACGTGCAGGTGGAAGGCCTGAACGCGAACAACGAGCGCGTCGCCGTCGAGTCCGCCACGCTGTCGGTGCGCGCTGAAGGAGCGGCCCAGGCCGCCGCGCCGCTGACGGGCCAGCTCGAGACGAACGTGGCGACGTTCCGCGGCGTCATGCTGCAGAGCGGCTTGTCGACGCTCGAGGCCAAGCTCAAGCAGAAGATGACCTGCGCCGAGGTGTCCGGTTCGGTCGTGGTCAACGCGCGCTCCGCCGTCACGGTGCCGAAGGTGACGCGCGTGTCCTTCCCTCAAGACGGGAACAACGACGGCGTGCTCAACGCGGCCGAGTGGCCGGTGGGCAGCGTGCTCCGCGTGCAGGTGCAGGCTGCGGAAGCCTTCGGCCTGTCCGTGCAGATCAAACAGGGCGCGGCGACGCCCGGTGGGCCGATCGCGATCTCCACGCAGGGCAGCGCGACGGTCGAGCTGTCGCGGCTGATGCCGAACGACGTCACCCAGGGCACACTGGATTTCTTCGCCGAGCTGACCGACGGCTCCATGGCGAAGAACAACGCCAGCGGCAACCCGGAGGCCGTGGCGTCCATTCAGGTGCGGCGCGCGGCGCCCACCTGCGCGAACACGACGCGGCTGCTGAACGGACCCATGCAGGACGCCGACCCCAACCGGCCCGGCTTCCAGCTGCGCGCGACGGGCACCGTGGGCGCGAACGTGACGCAGGTGGCGTTCACGATCCCCAACGTCGCCTCGGCGTCGGGGTCCAACGCGGGCGGCATGACGTCGGCCGACCTGACGCTGCCGGCCACCGGTGACGCGCAGTACCAGCTCACCCTCACGGCGACGGACGCCAGCGGCAACGCGTGTGTCGACACCAAGCAGATCCGCGTCGATCTCGACGCGCCCACCGTCGTGATCACCCAGCCGGCGCGCGTGGACGGCGGAGCGGCGCTGGTGACGAGCAGCCCCGTGACCGTCACCGCGACGACCAACAGCCCGTCGGGCATGGCCTGCTTCTTCCGCCGCCAGGGCACCGCGCCGCGCACGCAGATCGGCTGCGCGGCGGTGAGCAACGGTATGGCGACGCTCCAGGTCAGCTTCCCGTCGTCCGGGTCCTTCGAGGTGACGGTGGAGATCACCGACGACGCCGGCAACGTCGGCACGGCGTCGGTGCCTCTGAACGTCAACCTGGGCGGGTGCGGCGTGTCCTTCACCCAGCCGGCCATGTGCCCGACCACGTTCTTCTCGTCGGACCTGGTGGACGGCGGCGTGGCCGTCGCGTTCACCGGCGGCAACTGCGCGTCGCAGCCGGCGCGGCTCCTGGTCAACAGCGCCGTGTCCGCGAGCGGCACCATCGGCGTCGGGGAGACGTTTGGACCGGTAGTCGTCCCCCTTTCGACGGGGAGCAACACCCTGCGCGCCGAGGCGACGAACCTGCAGGGTGGAACGGACTTCGCGACCTGCGACGTCACGCTGGACACGTCGATCCCGACCTTCGTCGACCCTGCAGCGCCGGCAGACGGCGGGGTGGCGCTGGTCAACGCGAGCCAAGATTCGAACACGTCGACTGCGGGGGCGCAGCGCGTGCTGTCCTTCACGGCGAACGTGCCCACGGGCGGCCGCGTCGACGTCTGCACCACGCAGGCGACGGACCCGGTGACGAGCGCCATGCGCGCCGCTTGTGCTGACGGAGCGTCGGGCTGGTTCACGCTGCGCACCGGCGCCACGTCGCCGGACGCCGCCTTCACGTTCCCCGAAGGGAGCTACTCGCTCAAGCTGGTGGTCGTCTCGGGCACGCGCTTCAACGTTTCGGCGGCGCTGCCGCTGCGCGTGGACGTGACCGTGCCGTGTGTGGCCGACGGCGGGCTCTCGTTCGATCGCGACAACGGCGCGACGAACACGGCGTTCGCACAGGACGGGCGGCTCAACATCGCTGAGTACGGCCAGTCGTCGGTGCCGTTCGTGTCCTTCGTCCTGGGCTGCGGCGAGACGCAGGCGAGCCTCGCGTCGAGCAACGGCGTGGTGCTGCGGCAGGTGGTCAGCAGCAGCGTCGACGACCTCGAGAGCGGGCTGACGCAGTCGGTGTCCTTCTCGGGCGGCCGAGTCAACGTGGCGTTGATCGGCCTGACGGGTACGTCGAGCCGCACGTTCTTCGTCGAGCTGCGGGACCAGGCCGGGAACGTGAACGTGCTGTCGGGCCCGGTCGACGTCGCGGCCAAGGCGCTCGCGGTGGACCTGCAGGGCCCGACCTGCTCACTGACGAACCCGACGGGCTCGTTGCTGGGTCCCTCGCAAGTTCCGGCGGGCGTGCTGACCGCGAGCCTCAACACCAGCGCCGACGTCGTCGACGGCGGCGTCACGTTCACGCTCACGGGGCCCTCGACCCCGTCGCCGCAGTCGCAGACGTTGAGCTCGGGTGTCGCGACGGCGACCTTCGCCGTCAGCGGCGACGCGACGTGGAACCTCGCTGCGCGGTGCTTGGACCCGGCCGGTAACCGGGCGGACACGACGACGTGGACCGGGCGCATCGACCTGGTGGCTCCGAGCGTCGTCATCACCGCGCCTAGCGCGCCGGCGGACGGTGGCGTGGCGCTGGTGACCACCTCACCGACGACGGCGACCATCACTTCGGACGCGGCGTCGGGCCAGGCGTGCTTCTTCTTGCGGCAGGGCACGGGCATGCGCACGCAGCTGGGCTGCGTGGCGTTGTCCGGCGGAGGGGCCTCGCAGGCCGTGTCCTTCCCGGCGTCCGGCGCGTACGAGCTGTCGGTGGACGTGACGGATCCCGCGGGGAACCTGGGCACGTCGCTGGTGAACCTCAACGCCAACCTCGCTGGCTGCGCGGTGGCGTTCACGCAGCCGGCCGCCTGTGGCGCGACGGTGTTCGGCAACGAGCTGACGGACGGCGGCCTGCTGGCGGCGTTCACCGGCGGCAACTGTGTCGGCCAGCCGGCGCGGCTGTTCGTGAACGCGACGCAGGTCAGCTCGGGCAGCATCAGCGCCGGGGCCACCTACGGGCCGGTGCTGGCGCCGCTGTCGAACGGGCTCAACACCATTCGCGCGGAGGCGACGAACCTGCAGACGGGGGTGGACTTCGCGACGTGCGACGTGACGGTGGACCTGTCGGTGCCGACGTTCGTCAGCCCGATTCCCGCAGCGGACGGCGGCGTGGTGGCGATCAACTCGTCGCAAGACGGTCAGTCGGCGGTGCCTGGTGCGCAGCGCTCGCTCGTGTTTACGGCGAACGTCCCGCCGGGGGGCCGCGTGGACGTGTGCACGACGCAGGCGGTCGATCCGGTGACGAGCACGATGCGCGCCGCCTGTGCCGACGGCCAGTCGGGCTGGTACCTGCTTCGTGCGAGCGCGGTGACGCCGGAGACGGGCTTCACGTTCCCCAACGGCGACTACTCGCTGCGGCTGGTCGTGGTGCTGGGCAGCCGCTTCAACTCGTCGGCGCCCATGCCGGTGTCCGTCGACGTGGCGCGCCCCTGTGTCGGTGTGGGTGGCTTGCGCTTCGACCGCGACAACGGCGCGAGCGTGCCGGCGAACGCGAATGACGCGCACGTCAACGTCGCCGAGTACGCGCAGACGACGCTGCCCTTCGTGTCCTTCCCCATCGGCTGCGGAGACTCCCAGTCGACGCTGAGCCAGACGACGGCCGTCGTCGTCCGGCAGGTCGTCGCCGGATCCGTGGTGAACCTGCCCAGCGGGGTGACGCAGACCGTTTCGTTCGCGAGCGGGCGCATCAACGTTTCGCTCGCGGGGCTGACGGGTGAGGCGACGCGCACGTTCTTCGCCGAGCTGACGGACCAGGCCGGCAACAAGAACCTCTACGGCGGCACGGGCGATCTCGCGGCGGGTGACCTGGACGTCGATCTGGTCGCGCCGACGTGCAGCATCACCGCGCCCGTCGCCACGCTGCTGGGGCCCAGCCAGGTGCCGAGCGGGGTGCTCGGCGTCAGCGTGTCGACGGCGAGCGACGTGTCGACCGGAGGCGTGACGTTCTCGCTGACCGGCCCGTCGTCTCCGCCCGCGCAGAACGTCAACGTCGGCGGGGGCGTGGCCACGGCCAGCTTCAACGTGACGGGTGACAAC
Organism: Myxococcaceae bacterium; assembly: GCA_022842905.1. Taxonomy (GTDB): domain Bacteria; phylum Myxococcota; class Myxococcia; order Myxococcales; family Myxococcaceae; genus JALHOS01. The sequence continues at coordinate 7,535 of JALHOS010000126.1, forward strand.
ACCTGGGCGCTCACGGCGAGCTGCCGCGACCAAGCCGGCAACACGACGCCGGCGACGGCGTGGAACGGCCGCATCGACCTCCAGGCGCCGACCTGCAGCATCACCGCGCCGGTCCCTGGCTCGACGAGCACCGTTCGCAACAACGCCATCAGCGTCACCGTGGGCGGCGCCGAGGGTCGCACCGTCACGGTGCAGACGAACGTGCCGCCGAGCACGGTGCTGGCGACGCTGACGGTCTCGTCGGGTGTGGCGAGCGGGAACGCGCAGTTCAACAACGGGACCCAGACGCTGACGGCCACGGTGGACGATGCCGTCGGGAACCAGTGCCAGGCGACGGGTGGCTTCACCGTGGCGGCGCCGAACTGCAACTTGACGGTCAGCGGGCTCTTCTCGTCGTCTTCGACGACGTACTGGGTGAACCAGAGCACGGCGAGCATCACCAGCCTGTCGGCCAACACGTCGGACTGCGGCGCGGGAAAGACGGTGACGCTCACGCGGCTGCCCAGCACGGTGGTCGGCACACAGATGACGAACGGTTCGGGCAACGTGACCTTCACGGGCTTCGCGCCAGTGCACGGCGAGAGCTACACCGTGTCGATCAACGACGGCTCGGGGAACATCACCACCGTGAACGTGAACGTCGACACCCAGGTGCCCGTGGTCAGCGGCGTGTCGATCAACGGTGCGACGAACTTCGCGGCGGACGGCGGCATTCGACTGGTGGCGGCGACGACGAACGCCAACATTCGCGCGAACGCGGCGGGGTTCTTCGTGGACCAGGCCCCAGGCACGCCGGGCGGCCAGTTCACGCCCCAAGCCACCTCGGTTACTGGCGCCATCGGCGGGGTGATGCGCGCGACGCTCGGCGCGGCGACGCTGGCGACGGAGCCCATCTCTGCCGACGGGCCGGTGAGCTTCTCTTCGCCGCTGACGGTCGCGCAGCATGCAGCCGGGGCGTTGAACGTCGTGGTGGTCGACCAGGCCAACAACACGGCGCCGGTGCTCTCGGGCCAGCTGCTCGCGGACGTCATTGCTCCGGGGGCGGTCACGCCGACGTTCGCGACGCCGACCCGCAGCGGCTCGCTCGGCGTGTCGTGGACGGCGGTGGTCGACGACGTTGGCGATTCGGCGTCAGGGCCTCCGACGAGCCACGAGGTGCGGTGGACGACGAGCTCCGTGCCTGCAAACGCCGAAATGCAGAGTGAGACGGACTACTTCGCGACGGTCAGCGTGGTCGAAGCGCTGCTCGCGGGCACCGCCACGAGCACGACGCTGACGTTGCCGCCGCTCAACAAGTACTTCGTCGCCGTCCGGGCGATCGACGAAGTCGGGAACTACGGCGCCTTCGTCGCGCCTCCGGCTGGGGCCAGTGCGGTGTCGAACTTGTGGAACACCATCACGCTGACCGACACGACGGCCAACTCGCTCTTCGGCAACACCGTTGGCCTTGCGGACTTGAACGGCGACACGTTCCGCGACGTCGTGGTGAGCGCCCAGGGCGGAAACGGGGCGATCTACGTGTACTCGGGTGGTGCCGGACTGGCGAACCAGACCGGGTGCACGACAGGCTGCCAGAAGATCGACCCACCCAGCGGCACGGGCTTCGGCCACGAAATGACCGTGGACGGCGACTTCGACGACGACGGCCGCAACGACCTCGTGGTGAGCCAGCAGAGCTTCGCGGCTCCGGTCAGCCCCGCGGGCGCCGTTGGCCGTGTGCTCGTGTACTGGGGCGTTGCGTCGGGGACGATCAGCACCACCGCTGGCACGTTCCTCGAGTTCCAGGGAGACACGCAGAGCCGCTCGTTCGGCGCCACGGCTCGGTTCATCGGTGACGTCGACGCCGACGGCTTCGACGACCTCGCGATCGCGGCGACCGGCTGGAAGAACTTCGAGCCCGACGGCGGTGCGCTGCTCAACGCGAACGAAGCGGGGCTTGGGCGGGTCTACATTTTCCGCGGCCGCGCACGGGCCAGCTGGCCGAACCGGGCCCTGCTGCCTTCGGATGCGACGTGGGTGCTCGAGGGGCCGAATCCACGCTTCTCGACGACCAACGCCTATGGGACGAATCGCCACGGCCTGACGCGCCTGGGGGACATCAACGGTGACGGCCAGGCCGACTTCACGGTGCCCATGTCGCGTCAAACGAGCAACCGCCTGCAGCTCTGGAACGCGCGCACACTGCACGACCCCATGGTCGTCGTGATTCCGCCCGCGCTCTTCAGCTCGGCGCAGGCGCTCCAGGTGCTCAGCCCGGACCCGACGACGAGCAACACCGCCATCAACGGCTACGCTGCGGCGGCGCTGGGCGGCCTCAACGTGCGCGATCTGACGATGACGCCGAGGCTCGACCTGCTCGTGGGGCACCCGTTCCTCGCCCGCGTCGATCTCCACCTGGACCTGGCGGCGACGGGCACGTCTGGAGCGCCGGTGGCGATTCAGGGCAGCAACTTCTTCGGCTCGATCATCGCCGCGGGCGACCTCAACCAGGACGGGCGCATGGACCTGGCGGTCGGCGAAGGCGGCACGGCGCCGACGAGCGGGTGGGTGCTCTTCCAGCAGCCGAACGGCTCCTTCGGCACGCAGATCGGCACCGCGCCGAACCCGTGGGTCGCCCAGCTCAAGGGGGCCACGGGCACCTCGCTGCTGGGCACCAGCGTGGCGATCGGCGACGTGACGGGTGACGGGTCGCCGGACTTCGTCATCGGCGATCGCGTGAATGGAATTCAGACGGTAACCGTGAAATGGTGATTTCCATGGAGAAGCAGGTGGAGCAGCGACGGCGGTCGTATCGGCGTCCCTCGGTGCGCACGGAGACGGCGCCGCAGCCGACGCTGCTGCTGATCTGTTCGGCGCAGGGCGTCGACTGCTCACCGGACTGCGGCGGGAATCCGGGTGATTGCTGTGCGCCGCAAGACCAGTGCATCGGCACCTGCTGCTGACCGGGCCGGGGAGCGCGGCTCGCGTTCCCGACGCCCTTCACGAACTGGCGGCCCAGCGGCTCGCGCTGCGTCCTTGGGCCGCTGCAGACGGCCAGGTGCAGTGGACCGTGGAGGTCGACGCTGGCCGGGCCGTCGCCGGCGTCGAAGGTCCTGAGCTCTCGCTTCGCTACGGCGTCGACGGCTCGTCGGTGTTCGTGCGCGCGGACGATGCGCTCGATGCGGAGGCCGCGCTTCGCCTGCTCTGGTACCTCGCCACCCGCGAGCTCGGCGGGGTGCTCGTCCACGCCTGCGCCGTCGAAGCGGGCGGCAAGGCCGCGCTCGTCACGGGCGTCTCCGGCACGGGCAAGACGACCATCGCCCGGCACTGCCAAGCGCTCGGCGCGCGGCTGCTGTCCGACGAGATGATTCAAGTCCTCCCCGGTCGGCGCGTGCACGGCACGCCGTTTCGTTCGGATCGTCGCTGCGTGGGCACGCCGGGCGGCGCAGACTTGAAGCTCTGGCTCACGATCGACAAGGGGCCCGACGAGGCGTTCACACCCTGGCCTGGCCGCGACGTCATGCGCACCAGCGTCGCGCAGATGTTCTCGCTCCCCGAGCTCGCGCCGCCGAACGAAGCTGGGCGGCTGGCGAGCCTGCTGGACGGCGTGGCCACGCGTCGCTTTCGCTGCCGTAACCACCCCGACGCCGCGGCGTTCCTGTTGGCCGCGCTCGAGGCCGAGCCCTGACTCCGGCCGACCTGCTCCGCGCCGCCGCGCCAGGTCAGCGGCTCTGGCTCCGCGCCGCCGGCACGAGCATGTGGCCGCTGCTGCGTGAGGACGACCGCCTGTGGGTGGAGCGCTGCGAGGTGAACGCCTGCCGCGTGGGTGACGTCGTCGTTCGCCCGACCGGCCCGGCGTTCTTCGCGCACGTGTTGACGTCGATTGCCCCGCTCACCACGTGCTCGCTCTGGGGCGTGCCCGACGCGAGTGACGCGCCGGTGCTCGGGCGGGTGCTCGCGCTGGCGCGTGGGCCGTCGGACGAGGTGACCGAGCTGACGCAGCCCATGGTGGCGGCCGTGCTCAGGCTGGCCCCGTCACTCGGCCCTGGATTCAAGCGAATCCCGGGTGTCGCTCGACTGGTTCGAGTCGCGCGAGGGGGGACGCGCCGCTGAACGAGGCAAGCCTGCGCCAACTTCACAGCGCCGCGGCGTCGTACCGAGGCAGGCGTGCGTCGAAGTCGACGGGCTCTCCGATGGAACGGAGCAGCGCCAACCAGAAGTGGGGCAGAGGCAGCGGCACGCTCAGCACGACCTGATGCACGCGGGCTCGAAGCGCGGGCTCCTGCGCGCAGCGCGCGTACAGTTCGGACCAGTCGTCCACGGTGCCACGATCCAGAAGCTGCGCGAGGACCTCGTCGCTCGAAAGATCGAGTCGAGAGCGGTTCCACAGTGCGCGGCTGTCTTCCAGCGTCATGGGCGCCTCAAGACCTGAGCACCGAGGACCGTCGCCCAATGTCGTCCGCGCGCCACGAGGTGACCCCAGTCGTTCCAGGGCGCACGAAGTCCTCGGTAGCTCGACAGGTCAACTCTGGCGCGATCCAGTGGCTCGCCTGCCGCCAGCCGTTCGATTGCCTCCGCGAGCGGGCTCGCCCCGGTGGGCTGCGCGTAGAACTCGTCGAACCGCGCCGTCGCGGCCCGAGCGCCAACTTCCCCCAGGCGCTCGAGCAAGACCACGGCGTCGAGGTAGTCCCGGACCGTGTAGCGGATCGCCAGCAACCACAGCTTGATTCGCGCCATCTCGGCGAGCGTCGGAATCGTCAACCCCTGCACGGACTCCGTCTCGAGTGGTGCAGTGCGCCGGAGTTGTCGGATGCCAGTCAGGAGCCCGTTGAACTGTCCGAGAATGAGCACGGGTCGCTGCACTCGTTCGGTCTTCCAGCCTGCGGCGGTCTCGAGGGTCAGGAGCACCTCATCGAAGCGTTCGCGCAAATCCGTCAGCACGTGGTCGCCGTCCATGCTCTGCCGATGGTGGGCGTGGAGCGCCGCCGCGGTGCCCCCGACGAGCACCGTTCCCGGAACCAGCGCTTGAATATGCCGTTCCGCTGCGAGCAGCCGTTCCCAATCGGGCAGTTCGTCGCGAGCACTCACGGCCGGACGATACAGCCCGGCTCACCACGCGTCAGCCGTGACAACCCCTTCGCCTGGTGTAAGCCCCGGCCCGCCGTGTCCGCCGCCGCCCCGCCCGAAGCACCGACCAACGTCTGGCTCACGCCGGACCGCGTCTTCACTGTCCTCTTGGCGGTGGCCTTTCCGCTGGCCGTCGCGTCCCACTTCCTCTTCCCCGGGACGCCCACCTTCGTCATCGCCTGCATCGCGCTGATTCCGCTGGCGCGCCTCATGGGCGAGGCCACCGAGGTCATCTCCCACAAGCTTGGCGCCGGCCTCGGCGGGCTCATGAACGCGTCGTTCGGCAACGCGGCGGAGCTCATCATCGCCATCGCCGCGCTTCGGGCCGGCCAGCTCGAGGTCGTCAAGGCCAGCATCACCGGCGCGATTTTGGGCAACCTGCTGCTGGTGCTCGGCATGGCCGTCGTCGCGGGCGGCGCCACGCGGGAAAAGCAGACCTTCAGCGCCACGGCGGCTTTGTCCGGCAGCGCGATGATGTTCCTGGCGCTCGTCGCCATGACTGTGCCCGACCTCTTCCACTTCAGCCAAGGCGCCGCCGCCGAGCCGGTCATGCAGCAGTTATCCGTCGGCATCTCCATCGTGCTGCTCGTCATCTACGCGCTGTCGCTGCTCTTCGCGCTGCGCACGCACAAGCACATCTACGCCGCCGAGGAAGAAGGGTCGGGCGAAGAGCTGCCCAGCTGGTCCCAGCCCAAGGCCTTCGTCATTCTGATCGCCTCGACGGTCGGCGTGGCGATCCTCGCGGAGCTGCTCGTCGAGGCCATCGAGCCCGCGGTGCAGGCGTTCGGCTTCACGCACACCTTCATCGGCGTCATCGTCATCGCGATCGTCGGCAACGCGGCCGAGCACTCGACCGCGGTGCTGGTGGCCATGAAGAACAAGATGGACCTGGCGTTCAACATCGCTTTCGAGTCGTCCAAGCAGATCGCCCTCTTCGTCGCGCCGGTGCTGGTGCTGCTGTCGTTGCCGCTCGGGCACAAGCTCACGCTCGAGTTCAGCCACATGGAGGTCGCGGGCATGGGCGCGTCGGTCGCGGCGGCGACGCTCATCGGCCTCGACGGAGAGTCCAACTGGCTCGAGGGCGTGATGCTGCTGGGCGTCTACGCCATTCTCGGCGTGGCGTTCTTCTTCGTGCCGTGACGCAAGGCCGCTCACGCGCGGCGGACGCGGCGCTCTTGGGCGCCACGGCGGCGTGGGGGCTGACCTTCGTCGTGGTGAAGGACGCCATGTTGCACGCCGACGCGCTGTCCTTCTTGGCGCTGCGCTTCGCCGTCGCGGGTCTGGTGGCGCTGCCCTTCGCCCTCCAAGCGCTGCGGCACGCTCGCGTCTGGCGCCACGGCGCGGGCTTGGGCGTGTTCCTGTTCCTGGGCTACTGGCTGCAGACCGAAGGACTCCGGCACACGACCCCGGCGCGCTCGGCCTTCATCACCGGGCTGACGGTCGTGCTGGTGCCGTTCCTCTCGGCGGTGTTTCTGCGACGGCGCGCAGAGCGTGCGGCCCTCGTCGGCGCGGGCGTCGCGGCGGTGGGCCTCTTCGTGCTGACCGGCGGCGCGGACCTGGACGGGTTCGGGCTGGGCGAAGGGCTGACGCTCGGGTGCACCGTGGCGTACGCGCTCCACATCGTCTTCACCGAGCCGGCCGCCGCGGCTGGGACGCCGGCGTTCGCGCTGGTGGCGGTGCAGGTGTTCGTCACGTCCGGGCTCTCGGCGATCGCCGCGGCTTTGCGGGGACCGCAGGTGAGCTGGACCCCCGCGCTCGGTGTCGCCGTGGTGACGACGGGCGTCGTCGCGTCGACGCTGGCCATGGCGGTGCAGATCTGGGCGCAGGCGCGCACGACGGCGACGAAGGCGGCGCTGATCTTCGCGCTCGAGCCGGTGATCGCCTCGACGGCGTCGGTCGGCCTGGGCCAGGAAGCGCTGAGCCGCGCCATGGTCTTCGGCGGGGCGTTGATCCTCGCCGGGGTCCTCATCGGTGAGGCGTCGGTGTTCCGACGCAGCGGTGCCTCGGGCTCGCCGTCTTGAGGGGAGCGCCGGACGGTCGATGAAGGACGTCTGATGAATCGCGTCCGCTGCCAGCTCAGCGCCGGGCGATGCGGTGGCCCATGAGCTCTTCGAACACCGTGACCACCGCGGCGATGTCCTGCGAGCCGAGCCCGCCGGCCCGAGCCAGCTGATACGTCTGCTCCATGGCCGCCGCGCTGGGCGTGGGGACCCCGTGTTTGCCCGCGTTGTCCACGAGCAGCGACAGGTCCTTGTGCATCAAGTCCACGCTGAAGTGCGTGGCGAAGTCGTGGTCGAGGATCTGCTTCCCCTTGAAGTCGAAGTAGGGCGAGCGAAACCCGCTGGCCTGCACCACGTCGATGAAGGCCTGCGGGTTCACCCCGGCCTTGGATGTGAGAAGCAGCCCTTCGCTGAAGGCCTGGAGCATGGCGGCGATGAGGCCGTTCCCCGCGAGCTTCACCTGCGTGCCCGCGCCGACGGGGCCGCAGTGAATGACCTTCTCACCGACCGCCTGGAAGATCGGCTGCGCGCGGGCCAGCGCCGCCTCGTCCGCGCCCACCATGATGACGAGGGTGCCCTTCTCGGCGCCGCCCTTCGACCCCGTGACCGGCGCGTCGAGGAAGCTCACGCCCTTCGCTTCGAAGGCCGCCGCGAGGGAGCGCACCAGATCCACCGACACCGTCGAGAAGTCGATCAGCAGCTGGCCGCGCCGCGTACCGTGCACCAGGCCGTCGGGCCCGAGCGCGACCTGCTCGAGGGCGCCAGGATCGGCGACGCAGGTGCACATGGCGTCGACCTGGGCCGCGAGCTCGCGCGGCGTCGCGGCGACGGTGAGCCCATGCGGCACCAATTCCTCGGTGCGCGCGGCGGTGCGGTTCCACACCACGACCTCGAAGCCCTTCTTCTTCAGGTTGAGCGCCATGCGGCTGCCCATGATGCCCAGGCCCAAGAAGCCCACTCGTCGCAGCGTCGTCATCGTTCCCTCGCTTCGCTGGTAAGGTCCCGCGCGCATGCGCCTACCACTGTTCCGCCGGGACGACAGCCGCGCCGCGCGCCTCGAGCGAACCGATCGGCTGCAGCGCCGCCTCAGCGAAGGGCTGCGCGTGTTGGCGGCGAGCCTGGAGCGCGCGGCGGACGTGGTGGAGCGCCTGCGCCTGGCCCGCAAGGGCTACACGCCGCAGGAAGAGTGGCTCGAGCGCGCCCCGGCCAAGTCCGACGGGCCGGACCGCCGCTGATGTCTGCGTTCTACACGTTCGTCCGCGCGCTCTTCGGCCTGGCGGTGCGGCTCTTCTTTCGGCTCGGACCCGTCGTCGACCCGGCCCGTGCGCTCGGCACGCCCGGCCCCGTCATCTTCGTCGGCAACCACCCCAACGGCCTGGTCGACCCCGCGCTCGTCTTCGTGCTCGCCGAGCGCCACGTCACCTTCCTGGCCAAGGAGCCGCTCTTCCGCATGCCGGTGCTGGGCGCGCTCATCAAGGCGCTCGGGGCGCTGCCGGTCTTTCGGAAAAAGGACGGGGCGGACACCGCGAAGAACGACGGCACGCTCAGCGCCGCCGCGCAGGCGCTGGTGCAGGGCCGCGCCATCACCATCTTTCCGGAAGGCAAGAGCCACAGCGAGCCGATGCTCCAGGAGCTCAAGACCGGCTGCGCGCGCATCGCGCTCATGGCCGCGCGGCAGGGGGCTGCGGTGCAGATCGTGCCGCTGGGCTTCACGTACGAAGCGAAGAACCGCTTCCGGTCGGAGGTGCACGTCGAGGTGGGGCGGGTGCTCGCCGTCGTCGGTTCCGGCGACTTCGAGGACGACCGCGAGCAGGTCAGCGCGTTGACCGGGCGCATCGCGCAGGCGCTCTCGGAGGTGACGTTGAACCTCGAGGCCTGGGAAGACCTGCCGATCGTCGAGACCGCCGAAGCGCTCTACGCGCTGACGAAGGGTGAGGCCGAGGGCGACCCCGAGCGCACGCGGGCGTTCGCCAAAGGCCTGCCGGTCGTCCGCGGCGCGGAGCCAGAGCGCTTCGAGCAGCTCAAGGCCCAGGTCGCGTCCTTCGCGCGGCGGCTCGAGTTGGTCGAGGTGCGGCCGGCGGACCTCCACGTGCGCTACCGGCTCGGCACCGTCGCACGCTTCGTCCTGCGCAACGCCATGTGGCTGGTCGGCCTGCCCGTGGTCGCGGCGGGGCTGGTGGCCTTCTTCATTCCCTACTGGGTGCCGCTGCTGCTGGCGCGGGCGAGCCGAGCGGAGGCTGACGTCGAGTCGACGGTGAAGCTGCTGGCGGCCATGCTCGTTGCGCCGCTGTGGTGGGCGGTGCTGACCGGCGTGGCGTTCGTCGCCTGGGGCGGCTGGGGCGCCTTGGCGGTGTTCGCCGCGGTGCCCCCAGTGGCGCTCTTCACGCGCTACTTCTTGGAGCGGCGCCACGGCGCGTACCTGGACGCCCGCGCGTTCTTCGTGCTCGGCAGCCGGCGTCGGCTCAAGGCGCGGCTGCGGGACGAAGGGCTGGCGCTGGGCAGGCAGATCGACGCGCTCGTCGAGGCGTACCGCGCCCACGTCACCGCGTAGCGCCCGTTTCCGTCCGCCCGAGAGTTGGTGGAGTCCACGCGCTCCTTTCCTGGAGTGGCGCCACGGCGCGTCGCTGGACGCCCGCTCGTTCCCCGTGCTCGGAAGCTGGCGTGGGCTCAAGGCGCGGCGCCGCGACGAAGGGCTGGCGCAGGGCAGGCAGATCGACGCGCTCGTCGAGGCGTACCGCGCCCACGTCACCGCGGAGCGCCCGTTTCCGACCGCCGGAGAGTTGGTGGAGTCCACGCGCGCCTTCCTGGAGTGGCGCCACGGCGCGTCGCTGGACGCCCGCGCGTTCCCCGTGCTCGGCAGCTGGCGTGGGCTCAGGGCGCGGCTGGCGCTGGGCAAGCAGATCGACGCGCTCGTCGAGGCGTACCGCGCCCACGTCAACGCGCAGCGCCAGTTTCCGTCGCCCGAGAGCCGCTGGAGTCCACGCGCTCCACGCGCACGAGGGCCTCCGCTCCGTCCCAAGTCGGCGCAACCCGCGGCGCATCGGGTTGGCGCAGAACGTGGAAGGCGCAGCCCGAGGGGGGCGCGGCGACATGGACGGAGCGTGGGCGGCGGAGGACAGGAGCGGTGGAGAGCTGCAGCGGGTGCGCGGCCTGCTGGCGAGGCGGGGCCCGGGCGCCTTGCACGACGACGAGCTGGTGGCGCTGCTCGCAGGGCCGGGGCAGTCGGCGGCGCTGCTCCGCGACGGGCTGCGCGCGCTGGCGCTGG
>JALHOS010000127.1 GCA_022842905.1 Myxococcaceae bacterium
GACGTGGCTTGGGCAGCGCGGCGTGCTCGCCCGGGACATCGTGTCCAGCACGCCCTCTCGCGCGGTCAGCGCACGCGCCTACGCGATGCTGGCGCCGCTGCTGCGCGACCTCAGGCCCGGCTGCCCGAGCGCCACGCTGCCACCCGAGCTCGAAGCCGTGCTCATCGTGGAGACGACGGACCTCGGCGGCCGGGTCGGCCGCACGCCAAGCCAGCGCCGGTACCTGGCCGACCTGCGTCGCCGCGCCAGCGAGCGCCTGCGTGACTTCTTCGACCGCGCGCGAGCCTCGGCGAAGGCCTGTGCCGGGAAGTAGCGCTCAGGGCGCCGGCTCGAGCTTCACGTCGCCCTTCGCCTTGCCCACGCACACCAGCGCGAAGCCCTGCGCCCGCTCGTCGTCCGACAGGCAGGAGTCCGCCGGCGTGTCAGTAGCGCTCAGGGCGCCGGCTCGAGCTTCACGTCGCCCTTCGCCTTGCCCACGCACACCAGCGCGAAGCCCTGCGCGCGCTCGTCGTCCGACAGGCAGGAGTCCGCCGGCGTGTCGATGGTCCCGCTCAGCACCTTCACCCGGCACGTCCCGCAGGCGCCCATCTCACAGCCGGCCTGCAGCGACACCTTGCCCTTGCGCGCGGCGGCCAGCACGTGCTCGCCCTGCTTGGCCGCGAAGGACTTCTCCTTGCCCTTGTCCACCACGGTGACGGTGCAGGTCGGCGCGTCGGCGGACACCGCGGCCTCGGCGGCGAACTTCTCTTCGAGCACCTTCACGCCGGCAAATCGCTTGGCCAACACCGGGCGGGCGGCGTCCATCATGGGGGTGGGGCCGCAGAGCGCGACGACGTCCGGCGTCTCCACGGCGCCCAGCAGCCCTTCGAGCACCTCGGCGGTCAACGGCCCCTTCGGCGCGGCGGCCGCGTCGTCCAGCACGTGCTGCACGGTCAGCTTGCCCTGGCTCTTCTGCACGAGCTCGTCGAGCTCGGCCTTCAAGATGATCTCCGCCTGCGTCCGGTTCCCGTCGATCAGCCGCACCGCCGTCGGCCAGCCCTTCGCGTCGAGCGCGCGCAGCATGGACAGCATGGGCGTCACGCCGGACCCGCCGGCCAACAGCAGCGCCGACTTCGCGCCCTCGGGCAGCACGAACTGGCCGTAGGGCCCCTTCACGTCGAGCACGTCGCCCGCCTCGAGCGCCTGCGTGACGTGCGTCGACACCTGGCCGTTCGGCACGTGCTTCACCGTCAGCCGCAAGGGCTCGCCGGGCGCGCGGGAGAACGAGTACGCGCGGAACGGCAGCTCGGGCTTGGGGCGAATCAGCACGAACTGGCCGGCCTTGAACGACAGCCCCTGGTCCACCTCGAAGCTGACGGTCGACGGCGTCTCCTTCGTCACCTTCGTCACGGTCCACTTGAGCAAGGGCTCGGTGGGCGCGGTGTCGGCCGTCGCGCTCCCGCCCCCCTTGCTGAACACCAAGATGAGCCCGCCCAGCACCACCACCCCAGCAATCACCGCAATCGCAATCATCGTCGTCGTCACCTCAAGAAGTCATGACCCGCGCAGCGGCTGCCGCGGCCTGCCCAGCCAGTCCTGGAGCGGGCGGTACGTGCGCTCTCCCGAAGCCTGCGCCTCCAGCGCACCCACCAACATGCGCGCCGCCTCCACCGTGGTGAAGTACGGCACGCCCTTGACCAGCGCGCCGCGGCGAATGGAGTAGCTATCCGAGATCTCCTTCTTCCCGGCCGTGGTGTTGATGACGAGCGCCACCTGCCCCTGCTCGATGCGATCCACCGCGTTCGGTGAGCCCTGCAGCACCTTGAGCACCTTCTCCGCCGCCACGCCCTTCTTCTCGAGGTACGCGTGGGTGCCACCGGTCGCGCAGAGCGTGAAGCCCAGCTTGAGCAGCCGCCGGGCCAGGTCCACCAGCGCCGGCTTGTCGTCGTCCTTCACCGAGACGAAGCACAGGCCGCCCTTGGGCAGCTTGGTGCCCGCGGCGAGCTGGCTCTTGGCGAAGGCGGCGTTGACCGTCGTGTCCAGCCCCATCACCTCGCCGGTGCTCTTCATCTCCGGGCCCAGAATGACGTCGGTGTTGCTGAAGCGGGCGAACGGGAAGACGGACTCCTTGACCGCCACGTGCGTGGGCTCGGGGTCCTCGGTGAGCCCCAGCTCCTTGAGCGTCTTGCCGGCCATGCACAGCGCGGCCACGCGGGCCAGCGGCACGCCCGTCGCCTTGCTGATGAAGGGCACCGTGCGCGACGCGCGGGGGTTCACCTCGAGCACGTAGATCGCCTTGCCCTGCACGGCGAACTGCACGTTCATCAACCCCACCACCTCGAGCTCGGCGGCCAGCGCGTGGGCGATGTCCTTGAGCCGCTCCACCACCTCGGCGTTGAGCGAGTGCGGCGGCATGACACAGGCCGCGTCGCCGGAGTGCACGCCCGCCTCTTCCACGTGCTCGAGCACGCCCCCGACGATGCAGGCGCCGGTCTGGTCGCGCACCAGGTCCAGGTCCACCTCGGCGGCCTCCATGAGGAAGCGGTCGATGAGCACCGGGTGCTCCGGAGACGCCAGTACCGCCTCGCGCATGTAGCGGTCGAGGTCCGCGCGGTCGTGCACGACCTCCATGGCCCGGCCGCCCAGCACGTACGACGGGCGCACCATGACGGGGTAGCCGATGAAGTCGGCGACCTTGAACGCTTCTTCCGGCGAGCGGGCCACGCCGTTCTCCGGCTGCTTGAGCCGCAGCTTCTCCACCAGCTTCGCGAAGCGCTCGCGGTCCTCGGCGATGTCGATGGCGTCCGGCGTCGTCCCGAGAATGGGAATGCCCTCGGCTTCGAGCGCCTTCGACAGCTTGAGCGGCGTCTGCCCGCCGAACTGCACGATGACGCCCAGCGGCTTCTCGCGGTGGAGCACCTCGAGCACGTCCTCGAGCGTGAGCGGCTCGAAGTACAGCCGGTCCGACGTGTCGTAGTCCGTCGACACCGTCTCCGGGTTGCAGTTGACCATGAGCGTTTCGAAGCCCGCTTCGCGCAGCGCGAAGGCCGCGTGCACGCAGCAGTAGTCGAACTCGATGCCCTGGCCGATGCGAATGGGGCCCGACCCGAGGATGACGATCTTCTTGCGGTCCGTCGGAGGCGCTTCGTCTTCCCGCTCGTACGTCGAATAGAGGTACGGCGTGTACGCTTCGAACTCCGCGGCGCAGGTGTCCACCCGCTTGTAGACCGGCCGCAGCCCCTTCTCGTGGCGGCGCGTGCGCACGGCCTTCTCGGTGGTGCCCAGCGCGTTGGCGAGCTGCGCGTCGGACAGCCCGTGCGACTTCGCCGTGCGCAGGGTGTCGTCGTCGAGCGCGGCCAGGCTCTTCACGCCCGCCACCTGGTCCACTTCGTCGACGAGCGCCTTGAGCTGCCGCAAGAACCACGGGTCGATCGCGGTGAGCGCGTACACGTCGTCCACGCTCAGGCCCGCTTGGAACGCCTGGAAGACCGCGTACGGGCGCTCCGGCGTCGGCACCTTGAGCAGGTCTCTCCGCTCGGCGTCGGTGCGCTTGCTCAGCTCGGCGCGCGGCGGAATCGGCAGCCGGCCGGCCTCGAGCGAGCGCATGGCCTTCAAGTACGCCTCGCGGAACGTGCGGCCCATGGCCATCACTTCGCCCACGCTACGCATCATGGTGCCGAGCACCTTGGAGGCGCCCTGGAACTTCTCGAAGTTGAACTTGGGGATCTTCACCACCACGTAGTCGATCGTCGGCTCGAAGCTCGCCGGCGTGTCCCGGGTGATGTCGTTCTGGATTTCGTCGAGCGTGTAGCCAATGGCCAGCTTCGCGGCGACCTTGGCGATCGGGTAGCCGGTCGCCTTCGAGGCGAGCGCGGAGCTGCGCGAGACGCGCGGGTTCATCTCGATGACGACGACGCGCCCGTCCTTGGGGTTGACGCCGAACTGCACGTTGCTGCCGCCGGTGTCGACGCCGATCTCCCGCATGATGGCCAGCGAGTAGTCGCGCAGCCGCTGGTATTCCTTGTCGGTGAGCGTCTGCGCCGGCGCGACGGTGATGCTGTCGCCGGTGTGCACCCCCATGGGGTCGAAGTTCTCGATGCTGCAGACGATGATGCAGTTGTCCTTGTGGTCGCGGACCACCTCGAGCTCGTACTCCTTCCAGCCGAGCACCGACTCTTCGATGAGCACCGAGCCGACGGGGCTCGCGGCCAGGCCACCCTGGGCGATCTGCTCGAACTGCTCGAGGTCGTACGCGATGCCGCCGCCGGTCCCGCCGAGGGTGAAGCTCGGGCGGATGATGGTGGGCAGCCCCATCTCCTTCTGGAGCGCGCGGGCTTCGTCCAGCGTCGTCGCCAGGCCCGACTTGGGCATGGACAGGCCGATGCGGTGCATGGCCTGGCGGAACAGCTCGCGGTCCTCGGCCTTGTTGATGGCGTCGAGCGACGCGCCGATGAGCCGCACGCCGTACTTCTGGAGAATGCCCGCCTCGGCGAGCGCCTTGGCCAGGTTGAGCGCCGTCTGTCCGCCCATGGTGGGCAAGATGGAGTCCGGCCGCTCCTGCGCGATGATGCGCTCGGCGGCCTCGACGGTGATGGGCTCGACGTAGGTCCGGTGCGCGAACTCCGGGTCCGTCATGATGGTCGCGGGGTTCGAATTGAGGAGCACCACCTCAATTCCTTCGTCCTTGAGCGCCTTGACGGCCTGCGTGCCGGAGTAGTCGAACTCGCAGGCCTGGCCGATGACGATGGGGCCCGAGCCGACCAGCAGCACCTTCTTGATGTCGGGGCGACGTGGCATGGCCGGCGCCTATAGGCGGGCCTTCGCTCCAAAAGAAGCGCCGAAGCGGCGACGGCGCCGCACCCCCGAGGAAGAGGTGGGCGCCGCCCGTGACGCAGACGAGGACCGTGTCGCGGAGGGTGCCTTACGCCTGCACCGTCAGCCGCACCTGGCCGCCGTTCTGGTTGATGAGCGCGGTCATGTCCGAGCGGAACTGCCGCAGCTCTTCGGCGCTGCCCGTCAGGCCAATGCAGCCGGCCGTGCCGGCGCCGCCGCCGTCCGGGTGAATGCGCAGCTCGGTGCGCCGCTGGTTGGGCCGCCGCGGATCGTCGAACACGCCGTCGCCGGACAGGTTCGGGTCCTTGATTTCGAAGGAGAAGCCGACGCCGTTTCGGGTGAACGGTCCATCGCTGCGCGACGGCCGGTGCGCCTTGACGACGAACTCTCCGGCCGGCGTCGACAGCTTGCTGCCGGTGCCGCTGTTGAAGCGGTACGAGCGACCGTTGAGCGTGATGGTGCCCGACGTCATGCCGGCGCCGCTGGGCAGGCGGTCGAGCTTCGCCACCACGCCGCCGCCACCCGTGAACGTGTCACCCTGCACGCGCTGCCCCTGCGTGACGCGCTGGCTGCCGCCGCCCGTGTCGAACGAATCGCCCAGGCCCAGCTTCGCCGCCGTCATCGGCCCGACCTTGCCGTCGGCCGTCAGGCCGTTGCGCGACTGGAACTGGCGCACGGCTTCGGCCGTCTTCGCGCCGAACCGGCCGTCCGCCGTCCCGAGGTTGAAGCCCTGGTCGATGAGGGCCTGCTGGAGTGCACGGACGGAATCACCGCTGGAGCCAATGGAGAGAGAGGGCATAGGTGACCATTTCTCGGCCACGGAAGTGGCTGAGACTCGGCGCGACTCTGTCAAGAATCAGCCGGTGCGTCCGATTTTCGGACATCTACCGGGCATGGTGCTCAAATTCGCGACAGCTACGAGGCGCAGCGCGTCACGGGTTTGGCGACAGGTTGAGTCGGGGCCAGCCGGAGCCCAGTCGGGAGGTGGTGCTGCCGACGCCGTGGGTGATGTACGGCCCCTTCCCGTGCGGCCCTGCAGCGTCGACGAAGAGGCCGTAGAGCGACAGCGTCGAGCGCCCGTCTGTGAGGGTGAGTCGGAGCGAGCCATCGTCAGCCTCGAGCGCGTCGGTCGCGCGCAGCAGCCGGGCCACGGGGACGCCACCGTCGCTCGACGAGAAGAGGGCGGTGCCGGACGGCAGGCGCAGCGCACGCGCTGACACTCGGCCGTCTGCGGCGCCGAACGAGCCTGAGCTGCCGAGCCACCCGCCGCCGGTGCCTCCGCCGCAGCGAACCGCCGACTCATGCACAAAGGCCAGCACGGTGAGCTTCTCCGCGGGCTGCACCACGGCCAGGCGCGTCCACCCGTCCTTCGCCGCGCTCAGCCGTTCGAGCTGCCAGACGAAGGACGCGGGAGACCAGCTGGCGCTCTGCGCGGACGGGGCGGCGTGCACTCGCTCGACGGGGCACTCGAAGGGCGAGCCGCGCTCGCGCTTGACGGGTGCTGGACGAGCGTCGAGCACGAGTGACGAGCTCGGGAGGTCTTGCTCGGGCCTGAAGCCGACCACCCAGCGCTCGGCGCCGACGCCGACGAGCGGGAGCGCCGCCCCGGCGTGGACCTGCACGCGAAAGCCCTTCGCGTCGTCCGCCTCCACATTCGAGCCGAAGCGCAGCTCGAGCTCCGTCGCCTCGTCAGACAGGTCGACGACCGCGTCGACGACGACCCGCGTCCCGGCGAAGTGCAGCCCTGCGACGGTCTCGCTGCGAAACGTGTCGAGCGTGACGGCCGCCTGGTCGAGCGCGCCGACGGGGCGAAGGTCCGCTGGGGCGCGGAGCAGCGCGTGGCGCACGAAGGGCTGCGGCGGGAGCGGCGACGGTGACGCACCCAGCGCGGCGACGAAGAGGAGCGGGAGCACGCTGCGTACCGACAACGACGCCGCCGACCCGTTCCCGGCTGGGCCGCCCTGGGTCAGACGAAGGAACGCGAACCCGGTGGGCTCTCCAACGGCAGGTGCGTGTGTGTTCCCGTCGGGCTTGCCGAGCACCGCGCCATTCTCCACGACGACGCGGCCTGATTCAGCTCGCCGAAGAGAAGGGTCGCTGCGCCTGAGGCGCGCAGGTGGACGGACGTCTGGCCGCACGGGAGCGCTGCGGCGTCGATGGTGGGCGCAACCGAAGCCTGAGGTGCGCAGGTGGATGGACGCCTGGCCGCACGCCCGCAGACGAAGCGCAGCGGAGCCTTCGGCGTCGGACCGAAGGTCGTCGTGCCCATGGCGCCCACTTCGAGCGCGTCGATGGTTTCGCCGACCGCGCAGCAACGAAGTGCGGGTTCACCTCGGAGTCGGACCGGAGGTCGTAGCGCCCAACGCGCCGTCCTCATGCGGCCAGTGCTCGAGCGGCCGAACCGTGCGCTGCTCGGCGCGCCAGCTTCAGTTCGCGACGCGCACGGTCAGCTTGAAGGAGCCACCGTTCGCGTCGATCGCCGCCAGCATGTCGCGGCGGAAGCGCTCGAGCTCGGCCTTGGTGCCCGTCAGCGCGATGCAGCCTTCGGAGCCCGGGCTGCGGCCGTCGGGGTGAATGCGGAGCAGCGAACGCTCGCCCGGGTGCTCGCGGAACTTCCGGTGCAGCTTCACGGTCGCGCGCGCGTCCTTGGCCCGCCCTTCGCCCATGCCCTCGTGGCCGAGCGCGAACGAGAACCCGACGCCGTTGCGCACGAAGGGCGCCTGCCGCGGGTCCTTCAGGCTGCGGTGCGTCTGGTGCTTGGTGACCTCGAAGTTGCCGAGGGGCACCGACAGGTTGCTCCCCGTGCCGGTGTTGAACTTGTACGAGTTCCCGTTGAGCACGAGCGTCCCAGACACCATGCCCGGGCCCGACGGGAAGCGGCTGAGCGTGGCCACCGCGCGGCTCGAGTCGGCGAACGCGTCGCCCTCGACCCGCTGCGTCTGCGTGACCGCGCCGGTGTCGAAGTCATCCTTGACGCCGAGCTTCGCCAACGTCTGCTTGCCGGCCTTGCCGTCCACTTCGAGGCCGTTGGCCTCCTGGAACTTCTTGAGCGCGTCGGCCGTCTTCGCGCCGAACTTCCCGTCGGCCTTCTCAATTTCGAAGCCCTTCGAAATCAGGGCCTGCTGGAGGGTACGGACCGCGTCGCCTTGGGAGCCAATGGTGAGGGAGGGCATAGGTACCCAAGTTGTCGATTCCCACCGCGCAAGGAATTCTGTCTCCTGTGTAGGACAAAGTTACACTTCAGAACACTCGTCACCATGCTGGAGCCTGTTTCCTACCTTAGCTTCGATAGTCATTTCGTGGCCTTAGGGCCAGCGGACCTACTCGTCGTAGGCCAGGAGGGAGTCCACGGGGACGTGGAGCCGTCCCCGGCCCTTGAGAAACCGCAGCTCGATGAGGAACGCCGCGCCCGCCACCTTCGCGCCGACCTTGTGGAGGAGGTCGACCGCCGCCTGCGCCGTGCCGCCCGTCGCCAGGACGTCGTCAACGAGGACGACCCGCTGCCCCGGCGCAACGGCGTCGGCCTGCACTTCGAGCGTGTCGGTGCCGTACTCCAGGTCGTACGCGTGGGCGACGACGTCTCCGGGCAGCTTCCCGCGCTTGCGCACCAGCACCAGCCCCAGCCCGAGCGCCGCGGCCACCGGCGCGCCGAACAGAAAGCCGCGGGACTCGATGACCGCCAGCGCCTGCGGCTCGTGCACGCGCACCGCCTCGACCAAGCGCCGCGTCGTCTCAGTGAAGGCCGGTCC
This sequence comes from Myxococcaceae bacterium, assembly GCA_022842905.1. Classification (GTDB taxonomy): domain Bacteria; phylum Myxococcota; class Myxococcia; order Myxococcales; family Myxococcaceae; genus JALHOS01. The sequence goes on from JALHOS010000127.1 coordinate 8,562, forward strand.
GCTCTTGAGCAGCGACGCCACGTCGTAGAAGTAGATGCCCTTCTTCGGGAAGTCGGGCACGCCGCGAATGTGCGCTTTGAGGTCCATGGGTCGACGGCTCGTAGCAGACCGCCGAGCCCCCACGCCTTGCTACGGTGCAAGCGCCGATGAAGGTGACCGCCCCCGCCGTGCTCGTGTCTGCCAGCCTGGTGCTCCTCGCGCCGCTCGCGCTGGACGTGGCGCTCTACGTCCACCACGTCTCGAGCTACGCGGGCGTGTGCGGCCCGCATGCGCCCGACATTCCCGCGCACCCCTGCACCGAAGCGGACTATCGGGCGGAGTTCGGCGCCGGCTTCGGAGGGGCCGCCCTGTTGATGATCGACCTCGTCCTCGCCTTCTTCGTCGCCGTCACGCTGACTGCCTTCTGGCTCGCCGTCTGGTGGTGGAGCCGCCGACGCGTCGCGTCAACACCGTGAGCGCTCGCGTTGGCAAACTTCCAACTGTTTCGGCGTCTTATCCCGACAGGGACTTTACAAACTGGCTGAACACGCGACGCCTGCTCCCTGCGACCATGTAGGACCATGCCCCCTGTCCAAGCCGCTTCGACCGGAACCTCAGCGACCGCCCTGCCGCAGGTCGTCCGAACGCCCGCGGAACGCGCGGAGCTGTTTCGGCTCGGCGGCCCGACGCTCCAGCAGGTCAAGGACAACGGGGCGACGGTGAGCATGGCGACGCCCAAGCCGAGCCGCAACGGCCCGGCGGTCGCGTACGTGCAGGACCTGCTCGACGCAGAGGTCGACGGCAAGTTCGGCCCCCTCACCGAAGAAGCGGTGAAGGACTTCCAGCAGGAGCACGGCCTGGTGGCGTCCGGCGTCATCGACCGCGCGCTCTTGGCCAAGCTGGACCAGGTCTTCCCAGGTGGCGTCAAGGCGCCCGCGACGGTGAAGCCGGCCGAGCCGAAGCCGACCCAGGCCCCGGGTGGTACGAAGCCCGTGGACACGAAGCCCACCGAGTCCAAGCCACCGGTGAAGCCGGCGGACCCCAAGCCGACGCCGGGGGGCATCGACATCGACGTGCTGCAGCGGACCTGCGGGTGCGGCGCGCCGCACGGGACGACGCCGGTGCCGACGACGAAGCACATTCGCACCGAAGGCAAGAGCATCTTCATGAGCTCGCCCAAGGCGCACCGAGACGGCGGCGCGGTGGCGTGGGTGCAGGAACGGCTCGGCCTGAAGCCCGACGGTCGCTTCGGCGCGACGACGGACGGGGCGATTCGCGCGTTCCAGCAAAAGCACCAGCTGCCCGTGAACGGCGCCATCAACAAGCAGCTGCTCGAGGCGCTCGACACGCACGGCAAGAAGATCGCCCTGGGCGCGCCCACGAAGGACCGCATCCCCACTGGGCGCTTCCCCAAGCCGGTGATGAAGGTGAAGCCGTCGCCCAACTTCGAGCCGCGCGACGGAGAGAAGATCGACAGCATCATCCTCCACGACACGGGCAACCCGGTGAAGGACGTGGCGAAGGCGGAGAACGCGGACCTGCGCTGGCTGACCACGCCGGGCTCGAACGCGTCGTCGCACTACATCGTGCAGCGGGACGGTACCATCACCCAGCTCGTGAGCGACGAGCAGATGGCGTACCACGCCGGCCAGTCGTACCTGCAGGGCAAGGACAGCGTCGGCAAGCGGTCGCTGGGCATCGAGATCTGCAACCAGGGGAATGGCGCCGAGCCCTTCACCGAGAAGCAGATGCAGGCCGTCATCAAGCTCGTCGGGTACCTGCGCGAGAAGCACCAGGTGCAGATGAGCAACATCACCAGCCACGCCGCCGTCGCCATGCCCGCGGGCCGCAAGTCGGACCCCGGCCCCAACTTCGACTGGAAGCGCCTGCGGTCCAGCGTCGCCTGACCGAGCGAGCGCGACGGTGCGTTCAGGCCCCAGCGGCGGGCGCGAACGAGAACAGCGGCGTCGCCTTGCGCATGGCCTCGCCGCTCCCGGCCAGGAACACGATGTCCCCCGGCTCGAAGAGGGCGGCGGCGTCCGGTTGCTCCTGGAGCGCGCCCTTTCGCTGAACGGCCACCACCAGCGCGCCGGTCTGGTTGCGCAGATCCAGGCTCTTGGGTGACTGACCGACGGCCTGCGCACCGGGGTCGACGACGAAGCGCTCGAGCTTCAGGTCCGCCAGCGCTTCGAGCTCGCCGAACGTCTTGCGCGGGACGGTGAGCTTGCGCTGCGTGGTTCGGGTGTGGGCGCGGACTTCACGCAGCCGCGCCTCGACGTGGTTGCGCGGCACGGCGAGCGTCGCGAGGAGCCTGGTGATCATCTCCAGCGCACCCTCGACTTCTTCGGCGACGACCTCGCTCGCGCCCAGCGCGGTGAGCCCGTCGCGATCGGCCACGTACTTGGTCCGCAGGAACACCGGCACGTTCGGCGCCAGTCGCTTGGCCGTGGCCAGCACACGCTGCGCGGCCGACGGGTCGTTCATGACCAGCACCAGCGCGCGCGCCGTCTCGAGGTGGGCGTGGCCCAACGCTTCGGCGCTGGTCGCGTCGGCGTAGAAGACGGCTTCACCCCGCGCGCGGGCGGCGCGCACCGTCTCCGCGTTGAGCTCGAGGACGACGAAGGGCACCTTCGAAGCGGCCAGGGTGCGCGCGAGCAGCTGCCCGGCGACGCCGTAGCCCACCAGCACGACGTGGCCGCGCTTGCCCAAGTCGACCTCCGCCGCGCTCGCTTGGTCGATGCCGCGCACACCGATGAGCTTCTCGAGCGGCCCCAGCAGCCGCTCGCCCGCCGTCACGTGCGGCGCCAGGCGCACCAACAGCGGCGTGAAGAACATGCTCAGAATGCCGGCGGCGAGCAGCGGGTCCAGGCTGCCTTTCTCGACGACGCCGGCATCTTCGCCCAGCCGCGCCAGCACGAAGCCGAACTCGCCGAACTGCGCCAGGCCCACGCCCGCAAGCCACGCCACGCGCGACGGGAAGCGCATGACCATGGCGGACAGCGTCGCGACCGCGCCCTTGCCGAAGACGAAGCCCGCCGTCAGCAGCAGCACGACGCCCGGCTGCGCGGCGACGGTGCGCACGTCGAACAACATGCCCAGCGACACGAAGAAAATGCTGACGAAGGCGTCGCGCAGGGGCAGCACGTCGCTCAGCGCGCGGTGGCCGAACTCGGTGTCGGCGATCAACATGCCGCCCAGGAACGCGCCCAGGGCCAGCGACAGCCCCGCCACGCTGGTGAGCCAGGCGGTCCCCAGGCAGACGCCGAGCACCGCCAAGAGGAAGATCTCCCGGCTCTTGGCCGAGTCCACCCACCGGAAGACCCGAGGCACCACCACCCGCGCCAGCGCGATGGTGACGACGACGACGGCGCCCGCTTCGAGCAGCGCGCGCGCCAGCGCCGTGCCCAGCGCGGCGCCCGCGTCCTTTCCCAACAGGGGCACCACCAGCACCATGGGCACCACACACAGGTCCTGGAAGATGAGCGTGCCGACGATGAAGCGGCCGTGCGGCGCGTCGAGCTCGCGGCGCTCACCCAGCGCGCGCAGGACGATGGCGGTGGACGACAGCGCCACCACGAAGCCGAAGAAGAGCCCCTGCTTGGCGGTGAAGCCCAGGCCGACCGCCGTGCCGAGCACCAAGAGCGTCGTGAGCGCCACCTGCAGCAAGCCACCGACGGCGACCTGCCGGAAGATGGCGCCCAACCTGGCCAGCGAGAACTCGAGGCCGATGGTGAAGAGCAGCAGCACCACGCCCAGCTCCGCGAGGACCTCGATGGTGTCCAGCGACGTCACCGCGGCCAGGCCCCGCGGCCCGGCGATGACGCCGGCCAGAAGCAACCCCGCGACGGCCGGCAGGCCCAGCCGCGCGAGCACGAGCGTCACCAACACGCCGATGGCGGCGACGACGGCCAGCTCGTCGAGCAGCGGCAGGTGGCCCATGGAGACCCCGTGTGTGGACTTCACGGGGAAAACGCAAGCGGGTCTTCGAGGACGTCAGCGACGGTTGAGCTCGGCGAGGTACTCCTCGCGCGTGAAGACGCCCTTCTCGATGAGGATCTCCACCATGGCCTTGAGCGCGGCGACTTCCTTGCGCTGCGCCTCTTCGACGGCGCGCAGCGACTGGGACGGCGCTGCCCCAGCGGCGGGCTGGCCCGAGGGCCCATTTCCTGGCGGCGGCCGCGGGGCGGACACCTGCGGAGCGGGCGCGGGGGCCCCACCGCCGACGGGCTGGAGCGTGTGGTACGTGGAGCCCAAGTTGCCCTGCATGCGCAGCGGCGTGTCGGGCTCGGCGACGCGCGCGTCGGCTTCGTAGAACCGCTCGATCGCTCGGGCGATGGCTTGGTACCCGGCCAGCTGAGCGACCACGCGGAGCCCCGTCACCGACCGCAGCGTGTCCAGCGTCTTGAGGTTCTGGGGTTCGGCCATCGCGACGACGAGCGTCTTGCCTTCGTCGCGCAGCTGCAGCGGCACGACGTCGAGCTCCCGCGCCACGTCCAGCGGCACCTTCGCGCGCACGTGCCCGGGAATGGTGGGCAGCGCCGCCAGGTCCACCGACGGCAGGTTCATTTGTTTGGACAGCGCCTTGACCAGCATCTCCTCGGACAGCGCGTTCAGGCGCACCAGGATCTTCCCCAGGTGCCCGCCGTAGCGCTTCTGCTCCAGGAGCGCGGCCTGCAGCTGCGCTTCGGAAATGACCTTGGCCTTGACGAGCAGGTCGCCCAGTCGAATCGTCGCCATGAGGCGCGCGAGTGTAGCCGGACCTTCGGGCGGGTCGACTTCTGGCGTTCGTGGACCGCCGCCTCGCGCTTCTACCGGCAGCTGAAGAACGGCTCCTTCGACCCGCGCTCCGCGGGCTTCTCGACGGCGGTGCAGCTCGCCCGGGCCGCCTCGGGGAGCGCCTGCACGAACGCGTCGGTGGCGAGCACTTCGTCGGCGCGCCCCACGTCCTCGCCGAGCCTCGACGCGGTGTTCACCGAGTCGCCCCAGACGTCGTGGCCTTCGTCGAGCGTGGGACCAAAGCCCAGGCCCACGGCCAGGCCCAGCGTGCGCTCCGGCGCGCGTTGGTTGTGCGCGGCGATGGCGGCCTGCAGCGCGCGGGCGAGCCCGAGCAGCGCCTCCGGCGACTCGTGCACGACGAACAGATCGTCCGCGTCGACCTTGATGAGCCGCGCGCCGTGCTGGGTGATGAGCGGCAGGGCCAGGTGCACCAGCCGTCGGACCTGGCTGAGGAAACCCAAAATGCCCAGCCGCTTGGTGGTGGCGGTGAAGCCCGACAGGTCGGTGATCATCACCGCCAGCGGGCGCTCGAGCTGCGCGCGAATCTGCGCGTCGAGCGCGGCGACCTCGGCGGCCTTGCCGGCGTCGTCGAGCGCGACGCGGCGATCGAGCAGCTCGGGCAGCGGGCTCGACTTGGGAACCGTCGCGGTCGCCGTCGCGCAGGCCAGGCAAGAAGCGCCACCGAGGAGCAGCAGGACACGTCGCAGCATGCGCTCGACCGTGGCCGACCGGGCGGCCCGACGCCAGCGTTACCTGACCGCCGTCGGATCGCGCGTTAGATCGTGCAAGGCCACTGGACGTGGGCTAGGCGCGCGCGGCCGTACTCACTCATTTCCGGAGAACCCCCCATGAAGAAGCTCCTCGCGCTGTCCGCCGTCGCCTTCAGCCTGTTCGCCTGCGGCCCTGGCCCCTCGAACGTCGCCGCCTGCAAGAAGTTCCTGATGTCCGCTTCCTGCGGCTCGGTGGACGTGACCAGCAGCTTCAACTGCGACTCCTTCAAGGACACCACCTGCGACGTGTCCGAGTACTTCAACTGCGCGTCGTCGCACTACGTCTGCACCAACGGCATGTACGACACCGCGAAGCTGTCGAGCTTCTCGACGGACTGCGCGTCCAAGGCCGTCTGCAAGTAAGTCCGTAAGTCCACCGCACCCGCGCGCTCTCCCAAGCGCCGCGGGTGACGGTGTCGTCGTCAGGGCGCGACGTGGCGCAGCAGTCGCTCGAGCCCGGCAACGTCCACTTCGTCGAACGCGCCGACCTGAGTGCCGTCGACGTCGAGCACGCCCAGCAGCGCTCCGCCGGAATCGAACACCGGGAGCACCACCTCCGACTTCGAGCGGCCGTCACAGGCGATGTGGCCGGGGAACTGGTGCACGTCGGGCACGAGCTGGACCGTGCGCTGCTTCGCCGCGGCGCCGCAGACGCCCTTGCCGAACGGAATGCGCAGGCACCCCAAGCTGCCCTGGTACGGGCCGACCACGAGCTCGTCGGGCTGCTGCGGGTCGACCACGTAGAAGCCACACCAGAAGAAGCTGGGGAAGCTCAGCTTGAGCATGGCCACCAGGCTCGCCATGCGCGCGACGAGGTTTCGCTCGCCGGCCAAGACCGAGGCGACTTCGGCGTCGAGCTCGCGGTAGCGCTGCGCCTTGTCGGTGGCCAGCTGCTTGTCGTTGAACGCTTCGCTCATGAGCTCACCCCTGGCGCAGCAGCTCTGCCGTGCGCTGGAGCCGCTCGTCGATGATGCGCTGCACCAGAGGCTGCACCGCGGGGTGTGAGAACGGTCCGCTCAGCGCGTCGTCCTTGGCCAGCCGCAGCACGATGCCGTAGCTCGTCGCCGTCACGGTGGCCGTCGCGGGAATGCCGCGAATGACCGAGATCTCTCCGAAGGAGTCCCCTTCGAACAGATCGGGGTAGCGCGCGCCGCCTGGGTCCGTCACCTCGCAGGCGCCGCGGACCAGCAGGTACACCGCGTCATTCGGCTGCCCCGCGTTCACCAACACCTCACCAGGCTTGGTGGCCTTGGCGTGGAACTGCCGCATGAGCTCGGCGTGCGCGGCCGCGTCGAGCGCACGGAACAGCGGGCTGGCGCGCAGCCAGTTGGCGAACAACCGTTCCCGGGCGAACCCGTCGAGCACCGCGGCCACCCGAGCGTGGCGCTGCAGCACGCCCTTCATCGGTTCACGGGCGAAGCGCAGCGCGACCACCGGCGTCAGCGCGCGGACCGTGGCCAGCCGCGGGCTGTTGGTGATGAGGGCGACCTCGCCGAACACCGCCTGCGGCCCCATCTCGTCGACGACGAGCGGGCTGCCGTCCAGGCTGCGCTCCACCGCGACGCGCCCTTCGACGATGACGTACATGGCGTCGCCGGGCATGCCTTCAGTGACGATCGGATCTCCCGGGGCGAACACCACGCCGTCCACCGCGTCGTTGAGCACCGCGACGAACTCGGTTGGCGCCAGGCTGGAGAAGAGCGGCAGCTGCGGCGCTTCCGGCGGGCGGCTGGGCTGGGAGAACTGAGGAACGTCGGCCTCGTCGACTTCGATCAGCGCTTCCTCGACGGGCTCGACCTGGGCCAGCACGGGCGCCAGCGTCGGAGGCTCCACCGGCTTGAGCCCGAACGGCTCGACGGGCGCGGCTTCTGGGCGCGGGGCCGACGGGAGGTGGCGCACCGTCTTGGGCAGGCTCGAAAGCAGCTCGTCCGGCGTCGCGGCGGGTCGGACGGCGGGGGCAGACACGCTCGCTGCGGGCGGCGGCGGCGCTGGTGCGCTCTGCGGAACCGGGCTGGGCCGGCCGACCTGCCCGTAGAGCCGCGCGAGGCGCTCCTGGGTGTCGGTGTGGCTGGGGTCCAGGTTGAGGACGACCTTGCACAGCGCGACGGCCTGCATGGACTTGCCCAGCGAGATGTAGCCCTCGCAGGCCAGCACGTAGTGCTGCACGGCGTCGGGCACGCGGCCCAAGCGCACCAGCGTCTCGGCGAGCTTCTGCCGCGCGGTCAGGTCCGACGGGACGGCCTGGAGAATGCGCTCGAACTGCTCGAGCGCGGGCTTGAGCTTGCCCTTGGCAAGCAACTCCGTGCCGCGGTCCTTCGCCAGGCGAATGCTGTCGGACATGACGGACTCCTTGGGAAGCGGCGCGTCAGTCGAAGCGCACGTAATACAGCCGCGTCACCGAGCCGTCGGTGTAGCGGTAGCGCCCGGCGAAGTGGAGCTTGCCGTCCGGGCTGAACGTGAACGCGGGGTAGCTGAAGAAGGACGCCCCGAACGGGAGCGGAATGGGCGACGGCAACAGCAGCCGCCGCAGCTGAGCGCCGTCGAGCCGGTACAGCGCTTCGATGCTGTCGTGGGCGAGCCACACCGAGCCGTCCGGCGCCCGCCGCATGATGGGGTTGGTCGCGCCGAACAGCGGGTTGAGCTCGTTGTTCGGCCAGCCGGGGCCGACCAGCGGGCCGTCGACCCAGCTCGTCGCGCCGGCCGCGCGGTACTTCATGCGCAGGCCGTTCTCGACTGCCGCGTTGGGGAAACCTTGGGCGCGGTAGGCCAGGTACATGGCCCCGCTGCCGGAGATGCCGAGGGACACGGGGAACACCGTCGTCGTGCGGAGCATGGGCTGAACGACCGTCTCGGTGCTGAACGTGCCACCCAGCCCGCCGCTGCGCGTGGCCACGAGGTAGCCAGACGTCAGGCCTCCGTCCGAGCCGATGACCGTGTCGCCTTCGTACGCGATGGCCGGCTCGCCGCTGGGCAACAGCGCCAGCGACAGCGTCCGCGCCAAGGTCCGATTCGTGCTCACTGGCTGCGTCGACAGGCCCAGCTGCGTCACCGTCCACTGGCCCGCGCCGGTGCGCTGCGCGTGGGCCAGCGCGGCCGTCGACACGCCGGCGTCGAGCACCGCGTTCGTGTACTGGAAGGCGACGTGCACCGTGCCGTCCGCGGCGACCGCCAAGTCGTACGAGAAGTTGCCGATGCGCACCCCAGGCGAAACCTCTTCGGGGGGCTGCCAGCCAGCGTCCGTCCGCTGTGCGTAGACGAGCCGGTAGCCTTCGGTGCTGTTCGAGCGCGCCAGCGCGTGCAGCTTGCCGCCGCCAGCCACCATGCGCGCACGGTCCGCGACGCCGGTGCCCAGCGCCAGGTCGATCGCCACCTCGACGTCGAAGCCGCCGTCCGCTGGCCCGCGGAACACGCGGTCGATGAGGCCTCCGTCGATGACCGGGAAGAGCAGGTCCGAGTTGGAGTGACTGAGGTGCACCTGGCCGTCGCCCGTCAGCGCGATCTCGTTGCTGCGGAGAATGGAGGGGCCCGTCTCGACCGCGAGGTACGCCGTCATTCGCCCCGCATCGAGCGGCTGAAGTGTCGCTCCGCCACCGCCTGCCGAGCCGCCGGTGCCTGCTGAGCCGCCGGTCCCTGCCGAGCCGCCGGTGCCTGCTGAGCCGCCGGTCCCTGCCGAGCCGCCGGTGCCTGCTGAGCCGCCGGTCCCTGCCGAGCCGCCGGTGCCGCCAGTGTTGGCGCCGCCC
>JALHOS010000128.1 GCA_022842905.1 Myxococcaceae bacterium
CGGAGCAGATTCGCCAGGTGGCGCCGCCGCTCCCGGTCGCGTACGTGCTGCTCAAGCCGGAGTTCGAGGTGCTCTTTCTGCCGTGTGTCGAACAGCTGGCTGGTCAGAAGCTCGAGGGGCGCCCAGGGCTACGCCCCGGGACTCGCTGGGACGGGGCGAGCTGGGAGGCTCGGCGCGGCCTGAAGGAGTGGCTCTCGCAGCACTACCCACCGGGCCGATCTTACAAACCGACGCTCGATCAACTCCCGCTGACGCGGTTGGTCGATCTGCAGCGGCTCTCCGACGCCGGAGTGCCCTGCTTCGGAACGCTGGAGCGCGCGGTGAAGTTCCTCATCCGTGCGACGACCGTTTCTCCGGCCGTCTTCCCGAGCCCGGCTGGGCGCAGCGCCGTCGGTCGACCCTGACCACCCTGTCTCAGCGAACGGCCTTCAAGGGGGCGTGGGCGGCGCCGTCGGTCGCAGGTAGCTGACCACCAGGTGCACGAGCTCTTCGACGAACGCCGGCTCGTCGAGGCGCTCGGGCTTCTCCAGCACCGTCAGCAGCAGCGTCGAGCGCAGCGCGTTCATCACCACGAAGGCGGCGAGCGTGAGGTCCACGGGGCGGAGCTGGTCCTTGACGGAGCCCAGGAAGCGCTCCACGGCCGCCGCCATCTCCGCGTCGAGCGCCGTCAGGCTCAGCAAGTCACCCGCGCGCACGAAGGAACGCATCATCGCCCGCTCGATGCCCAGGCGCGGCTTGAGCATGGCGACGAGGCCTTCCACCAACGAGCGAGCGGCCGCCTCGGCGCTCTGGCCCTGCACGTTCGCGAAGCGGGCCTCCAGGTCTTCGACGCGCTGCTTGAGGTGCAGGCGAATGAGCGCGCCGACCAGCGCTTCTTTGGTGGGGAAGTATTGGTAGAGCGAGCCCACGCTGACGCCGGCCCGGTCGGCGATGTGCTGCACCGACGGGTCGGCGGGCGTGTTGGCGAGCACCTGCATGGCCGCTTCGAAGATGGCGTCCACCGTCGCCTTCGAGCGCAGCTGCTGCGGCAGCTTGCGGGGGCTGAACTTGTCCTTGGGCATGCGGCGCTCGTCATAGCAGCGCACGGGCGTTGCACTGGTGTCGCCTCGCATGCGTCGAGTGTGGCTGTCCGCCCTCGTGGCGGTGGGGTGTCTGGGCTTTGCGTGGGCGCTGGGCCGCGTCGCGTGGGCGCTGCCGTATTGGGAAGCACCCAAGGCGCTGGCCATGCCCGTCGAAGGGCTGCTGCCGGCGCAGGTCCACAGCCAGTGGCACGCCGTGCGGCCGGGTGGGCGGCGGCATGAAGGCGTGGACCTGTTCGCGCCCAAGGGCACCGCCGTCGTGTCGGCCACGCGCGGCGTCGTCTGGCGCAAGGGGTGGGACAGCTTGGGCGGGCGCGTCGTCACCGTCTTGGGTGAAGGCCACACGCTCTACTACTACGCGCACCTCGACTCCTGGGCCGACGGGCTCGACGAGGGCGACGCCGTGCGCGCCGGGGCTGCGCTGGGGACGGTCGGGAACACCGGCAACGCGCGGACGACGCCGCCGCATTTGCACTTCGGCATGTACCGCGTGGGGTTGTTGGGGGTGACGGCGGTGGACCCCGCGCCGGCGCTTCGCGGTGGAGTGGCGGGCGAAGTGACGCGCTCCTCGCCGGACGCCGTGGCGCTGAGTCAACGAAAGTGAGGCAGGCGCCGGACTCGCAGTGATGACCCGCGTGTCGCTCCGCGCGCGTGAGGCCGGGGTGGCTCGAGCAGAACGGTCGTCTGGCCGACGACACTCGGCGCCAGGTGCGCGCCTCCGGCGCCAACGAGGTGTTGCGTCCGGCGCTCGCCCAGCTGCTTCGCTCGAGGTCTTGCCCGCTGACGACCCGGCGCTCGACGACGCCGGTGGTGACCTCGCTCGTCGGCAGCGCTCACGCGCATTCGCGCGCTAGTCTTCGACGCGACCCCCGACGAGCTGAAAGGTGCGAATGAGCCGACTTCAACGTGCAGCCAGTGCGTGCTCGTCAGCTGCGTGCAGCGCCGCTCGCTGGCTCGTCTGCAGCGCGCTCGTCGTCGGCGCCGCCGCTTTCGCCGAAGGCACGACCGAGACGGGCGGGCGGCTTCGGCTGCAACAAGACACGGTGCTCTTCGTCGACATCGAAGACCCGTCGGTCGAGAGCATCACGTGGGTTGGGCGCGGCACCCTCGCGGTGCGCGCGCCGAACAACGCGCTCGTGACCACGCTGAGCAGCGGACAGACAGCGAGTCTGGTCGGTCGGCCTGCGGGCGCCTACCAGCTCGACCCCAACACGAGTCAGTTCGTGGGCGACACCTGGAGCGTCGTCGTCAACAACGCCGTGACCACGGGGGGCCGGCTGTACTCGACCAGCTGGCACTTTCTCATCGGTGATTCGGCGGCGCCCGGCGCGAACGTCTCGTTCTACGCGAAGCTCCCGGGCGGCTCGTCGGGTCGCAGCTCGGTGGTGCAACTGCAGCTCGCTGGCTTTCAGGGAAACGACGCCACCGTCATCGCCAACTCGGCCGGCCTCACGCAAGTCGCCACTGGCGTCAGTCTGCCGCAGGCCGGCAACAGCGCGGCGCCGCAATACCCGCTGTACCTCAACCCTCCGAGCCCGGCGGCCAACCTGCCGCAGTCGCCCGTCCTCACGCAGCTGCAGTACGCCGGCGCGCCAATGGGCCGCTGCGCTGCGCTCGTGCCTGGGGCGTCGGCGACGGGTGCGTTCGTCTTCATGAGCAACGTCGAGGGGAGCGCGCACCTGGTGTGCGACCTCAATCGAGATGGTGTCTTCGACCGGACCAACCCCGCCGACACGTTTGCGATGAGCCCCGCGGTCATCGGCACCAATCGCATCGCCTGGAGCGGGCTGGACGGCGGGGGCCAGGCTGCGGCGGTGGGGCGCTACCAGTGTCAGGTCTCGCTCAACGTCGGCGAGGTCCATGTACCGCTCGCTGACGTCGAGACGCTCGTGCCCGGTCTGCGCATGTTTCGCGTCACCGCCGCCAACGATCGCGTGCCCCTGGCGATGTTCTGGAACGACGACGCCATTCAGTCGAACGACGTGCTGCTGCCGGCGCCGACGAGCGCCTTCGGTCTCGTGCGTTCGGGGGCGCAGGGGATTCTCGCGGGCAGCTACCTCGACCCGGTCACGCCCAACGTCAACGCGCGGGCCTGGGGCAACTTCGGAGCGACGAGCAAAGGCAACGACGCGCTGGTGAATACGTTCGCCGCCGCGCTCTCGACGGCCAGCACCACTCCCGTCGACGTCGTCAATGCGACGACCGATACGGACGCAGACACCCTCACCGACTTCGACGAGCTGTGTCTGCACGGGTCAGACCCGGTCCGCGCTGACACCGACGACGGCGGCGTGCCAGATGGCGTCGAGCTCCTGCGCGGGACCAGCCCGCTCGCGGCCTCCGACGACGCGGTGTGCGGCGACGGCTACCGCGTGGGGGCAGAGGGCTGCGATGACTCGAACACCGCGCCCAACGACGGCTGCTCAGCCGCGTGTGTCGTCGAGAGTGGCTGGAGCTGCGCCGGTACGCCCCGCGTCTGTCGCCCCACTCCAGACGCGGGGGCCGTCGACGCGGGAGCGATGCCCGATGGCGGTGCGAGCTCGCAGGACGCTGGCGCCGGACCGGGCCTCGACGCTGGAGCCGCCGACGCCGGGCTTGTCGACGCGGGAGCCCTGGCCGATGCGGGTGCACACGTGCCTGACGCCGGCACCGAACCGGCCTCCGACGCGGGGCGGAACGACGCCGGGCTCGTCGATGCGGGAGCCGTCTTCGATGCGGGCGCGTACGTACCTGACGCCGGCACCGAGCCCACCTCCGACGCGGGCCAGCCGGTCGATGGGGGACCAGGCACTGCAGACGCGGGCGTCGAAGGTCCAGGTGGGGGCGAGCCCGGTACACCCGAGGGCTGCGGCTGCGCGACCGTCTCCGTGTCGTGGGTGTGGGGAGTGCTTCTCTGGCGTCGCGCGCGCAGTCGTCGCAGCTGACCGCGTCAGTGAGTTCACTCGCGTCCCCGCAAGAGCGGCCGCGGGCACCCGACTTGGCGGCACCGCCCTCGCCGTCACTCGGGTATGGACGGCGTGAAGCGACTCGTGGCCACGATCGTGGACCTTCGCGCCGGCGCTTCGAGCGCCGTCGCCCACGCCACCCAAGTCAGTGCGAAAAGCGCAGCGCCCCGCGCTGATGGCACTCATGCAGCAGCGCGATCAGCCCCGGCGGCGTCAGCCAGTCCCGACAGGCGATGAGCAGCGCGCTGAAACGTGAGTGCGTGCGGACCAGCGCCAGCAAGCGCTGTTGCTCGGCGGTCAGCGCCTGCGTCACCGACTCACCCGCGGCCTCGAGCGGCTCGTTCGAACGCAGCCGCCGTTCGAACTCCTCCCGGTTGGGCGCCACCAACAGCCCCGACGGTGACGTCACCGCGCGCAGCAGGCCCGACGGGCTCGACTGTGGTGGGCGCGGCGACTCCCGCGGTCGGCCGCTCTCCACCCCGTCCCACCCGTCCAGACACTGGAGCAGCCTGCGCAGCGCGTCCTCGGCGCCGTCCATGACGGACAGCCAAGAATCTCCTTCGCTGCCCACCGCGTGCCGCACCACGATGGCGCTCAGCTCGAAGCTCGTCGCGCCGACCAACCCCGGAGGCGGCGCCAGCTCCACCACCACCCGCCGCCCGACGGGCACCGACGCGTCGAGGTGTGCGCGAACGCCGCCCTTCGCGAGCGCGTCGAGGCAGTGCCACACGAAGTGCGCGCGCGAGTCCGCTCGAAGCACGACATGCGGGTCCTTCGCGTCCGACACTGTTCGAGGCCTCCCGCACCGGTGCTGCGGCGGTGACCCTTAGCGCACGTTGGAGGAGGCGTGGAGAATTCCACCAAGACGGCAATGAGCCCGCTTACTCGCGCTCATCGGCCTCGTCGGCGTCGTCGGTCTGCGGGCCGTTCAGCTCGAGGAAGAAGGACGGCAGCTCACGTTCCAGCTCGTGTGTCAGCCGCTCGCCTTCCTTGTACTTCTTCGTCCCCGCCACGAAGACGGGCACCAGCACGGCCAGCAGCACCGCGGCCGCGACGACGAGCCGCCACGTGAGGTCCGGCGCCAGCCACAGCGCAGGCACCGCGCCGATGATGGCCAGCACGGCGACGGCGACGAGCTTGGAGAAGTGCCGAAAGAGGAAGAAGCCGCCCTTGGTCTTCTCGAGGAAGCGCTGGCTGAGGGTGCCGCTGGGCCACTCACCACGGTAGGCCACTGCGTCGTAGGTGCCCGGCTCGACCTTGAACACCGCGCCAACGCCCGGCTCCGGTGGCGTCCCCGCCCGGCTCGCCGATTCGGCCCCACAGGCAATGAGCGTCCCGCTGGGCACGCGGAAGTTCCGCAGCGGCACGGGGTCCTTCAGGTGCTTGAGCAGCTCCGGGGAAATCGTCTCGTTGACGGACACGTGCAGCACGAAGCTGCCGTCGGCGCCGGTGCCACAGACGAAAGCACGCTCGTCCACCCGCATCTGCCGCAGCACGTCCAGCGCGTCGGCGCCGGCTTCATCGAAGCTCTCTGGCAGCGCTTGCGGGTCGAACACACACAGCGTGGCGACTTCGGTGCCGACGTCGATGATGTGGCGCATGGGGAGGTCGCTGACTTAGGGCACCGGCTGAACCACCGCCAGGCTCTCCACGCTGGCTCGGTCCAAAGCCGACACGGCGTAGCGGCCGGCCGGCAGGCTCAAGCTGCGCTGCGCGCCGCCCCAGAAGAGCTGCTGCAGCGTCCACCCGGCCACGCCGTGCCGGTACAGCGCGTACGCCTTCACCTGGCCGGGCGTCTCGTGGAACACCCACAGCCGCTCGCCGGAGTAGCGCACCGCCGGCGCGCGGAACGCGACGTGCCGCCGGCTGGCCACGGGGGGCGACGCGGCGGGGTTGGCGTGGGCCTTCTTGAGCAGCGCCGCGACGTCGGTGCTCGCGTCGGCCAAGTCTCCGTAGGTGAACCACAGCGCGCCCTGCACGCTGGGCCGCTCGGCCCGGGCCAGCGCCACCTGCCGGCCGTACTCTTCGGCGCCGAAGCTGCGGTACAGGCCCAAGCCCGGGAAGACGTAGCGGCCGGTGCCCGCGTTGAAGGCCGTCTGCGACCACCAGCGCACCAGCGGCCCGAAGGCCTGCGCGGCCTGCGTCGACGGCCAGTAGAGCTGCGGCGCCACGTAGTCGACCCAGCCTTGCTCGAGCCACTCCACCGCGTCGCAGGCCAGCGTGTCGTACGCGTCGAGGCCGACGATGCCGGCGGGCATGCCCGGCCGGTAAATGCCGAAGGGGCTGATGCCGAAGCGCACGTGCGGCTTGGTGGCGGCGACGGCCTGGCTCACGTCGCGCACCAGCGCGTTGACGTTGCTGCGGCGCCAGGCCTTGAGCGAGCTGGTGCCGCCGTCGGCCGTGTACGCGGCGTAGCTGCGCGCGTCGTCGAAGCGCTCGGTGCTGGTGACGCTGCCGCCGTCGGGCAGCCCCGTCGTGGTGGTGACGGGGTACGGGTAGAAGTAGTCGTCGAAGTGAATGCCGTCGACGTCGTAGCGGCTGACGACGTCCTTCACCTCGTTCACCACCCAGGCGCGGACCGCCGTCGATGCGGGGTTCATGGTGACGCCGCTGCCGTAGGGCACCGCGTCTTGTGAGAGCACGCGGCTGATGTGCTTCTCGTGCGCCGTCGTGCGCCGGTTCACCAACGCGCGGTACGGGTTCATCCACGCGTGCAGCTCCAGGCCCTGCGCGTGCGCGGTGTCGATGAAGAGCTGGAGCGGGTCGTACCCGGGGTCCTGGCCCTGCCGGCCGCTGAGCACCCGGCTCCACGGCTCCTTCGTCGACCGGTACAGCGCGTCGCTCTCTGGCCGCACCTGGACGAAGAGCGCGTTGAAGCCCGCGTCGGCCGCGGTGGACACGATGGCGTCGACCTCGGCGCGCACCTGCGTCGCCGACAAGCCCGGCCGCGACGGGAAGTCCAAGTTGCTCACCGTCGAGACCCACAGGCCGCGCAGCTCTCGGGTGTGAGACAGCGAGAGGAGCACCCGGCCGCTGGTGGACGACACGTCGCCCGACAGGGAGTCGGTGGGCGCTTCGTCGCTGATCCGCCCGCTCGACTCACCGCACGCCATCGCGCACACGACACATGGCACCAGGAGCTGGAGGAGGTTGCGGGGCATGGGTGCGCGCTCCCTAGTGGGACCCAATGGCACGCTCAAGCGCGGCGTGGTGCGCTGGACGGCCCCGCTGTCCTCGGGGAGGGGACACCGGCTCTCAGGCGGCGAGAACTGGCAGCGGCGCCTCGAACCTGCCAGTGGCACTTCGTCCGTCGGACCGGCAGCGCAGACGTCCGCAGCCCTTCAGCGGTGCGCACGCCCAGCGCCCAGGCGTCACGTCGACGACGTGGGTTGGCTTCGTGCGAAGTCGCTCGAGTGAGTCCGGAGCGCGCTCAACGGCGGGGCCGTCGTGTCCGGCCCGTTCGAACCAGCACCTCGTGTCAATCGTACGTCTCCGCGTGGAGCCGCTGCCGCTCGACCCCCAGCGCCTTGAGCGCGTCGCGCACCTCCAGCACCATCTTCTTCACGCCGCAGACGTAGGCGTGTGGTGGGACGAGGCTCGTCGCGGCGAGGGCCGTGAACAGCTCCCCTGCGTGGCGCTGCACGTAGCCGGTGCGGCCGGTCCAGCCGGGCGCGGGGCGAGACTGCGAGATCTCCAGCTTCAGCCACGGGTGCGCGCGCGCCAGGTCTTCAAGCTCGTCAGCCCACAGCACGTCGGCTTGGGTGCGCGCGCCGAACAGCACCCACAGCGGCGCGGTGCGCGCGCGCTTCGCTTCCACCTGCAACATGGCGCGGAAGGGAGCCAGGCCTGTGCCCGTGGCGACGAACAACGCCGGCGCGTCGGCTGAGGTCAGCGTGAAGAAGCCTTGCGGGCCGCGCACCTCGACTCGCTCACCGACCTTCAGCGCGTGGAGGTACGAGGAGCCGGGTCCTTCGTCGACCAGCGTCACCGCCAGCTCGAAGCGCCCGGAGCCTGGGCTCGGCGCGCTGGCGATGGAGTAGCTCCGACGCACCGGCTTTCCCGCGGCGTCGGTGACCGGCAGCGCCACGCTCACCCACTGGCCTGGCTCGAAGTCGAACGGCCCGTCCTCTCGTTCGAACGTGAGCTGCCGCACGCGCGGCGAGAGCGTCGAGCCCAGGACGAGGCGGGCGCTGAAGGACTCGATGGGGCGCGGCATGCGCGGGAAGGGCCTTACGACAGCGCCGCGAGGACGCGGCCGAGCTTGGCGCCAATCTCCTGCACCAGGCTCGCCATGGCCGGGCTCTGCGCGGCCACCGTCTGGTTCGGGTCGACGGCGGTGACCGTCGCCTTGCCGTTGGCCTCTTCGTAGACGAGCACGTTGCACGGCATGAGCACGCCGAACGCGGGGTCCGCCGTCAGCGCGCGGTGGGCGAGCGGCGGGTTGCAGGCCCCCAGAATCGTGTAGCGCCGGAAGTCGACGCCGAGCTTCTCCTTGAGCGTGGCCTGCATGTCGATGCGGGTGAGCACGCCGAAGCCTTCGGCCTTGAGCGCTTCGGGGACGCGCTCGAGGGCTTGCTCGTAGTTGAGCGACAGGGACTTGGTGGTGCCGATGCTCATGGCGCTGCTCCTTCGACGGCGGGCCAGACGGGCCCCAGGGTGGACTGCAGTTGCAGAGGAACGTCATACAGCGCGCTCAGGTGCTCCGCCGTCAACACCTGTGCGGCCGGGCCTTGCGCGAGCACTTGGCCTTCTTTGAGCAACAACGCGTGCGTGGCGACGTGCGGCGCGAGCGCGACGTCGTGCAGCACCGCGAGCACGCCCAGGCCTTGGCGCACGAGCGCCTGGAGTCGGCGGAGCGCTTGGACCTGGTGCTTCAAGTCGAGGAACGCCGTCGGCTCGTCGAGCACCCACAAGGGAGCTGCCTGCACGCGGGCGCGGGCGAGCCACACGCGCCGGGCTTCGCCGCCGGACAGTGAAGACAGCCGGCGCTCAGCCAGGTGCGCCGCGTCGAACTCTTCGAGCGCCGCGCGGGCCTGGCCTTCGTCTTTCGTGCCCGTCAGGCCCCAGGGGCCCAGGTGGGGCGAGCGGCCGAGCAGCGCCAGTTCGAGCGCGGTGAAGTCGAGCTCGGCGCTGGTGTGTTGCGGCACCCAGGCGACCTTCGACGCCACGCGCTTGGGGCCGAGGCGGGCCGCGTCGTCGGCGCCGTAGCGCACCGCGCCGGTGCAAGGCAGCAGCCCCGCGGCGACCTTCGCGAGCGTGCTCTTGCCCGCGCCGTTGGGGCCGAGCACCGCCCAGAGCTGGCCCGGCGCGAGCTCGAGGGACACCCCGCGCAGCACTTCGCGGCCGGGGTAGCCGGCGGACACGTTCGCGAGGGTGAGCAGCGCCGTCACGGCGGCGACTGATAGCTGAGGCGGTTGGCGTTGCCCACGCGGGACCTGGGGGCCGGTCCTGTCCGGGTGCTGCGCTGTCATGCGCAGTCCGGTCGAACCTTCGGCGTCTGAGGGCGAGCGGACGCCGGGTTCCAGCCCGAGCCGTTTCGCCCAGCGCGGGCTCCGTCATGGCAGGCTGCTCGGCATGAAGACCGCACGGTGGTTGGTTCCGATGCTCGCGGTGGTGGTGGCCAGCGCTTGTTCCTTCGATGCCAGCGCCCCGAGCGGGGTGGTCGCCTGCTCGGCGCAGGAGCCGTCGTGCCCAACGGGGCTCGTCTGCCGCGTCGCGCTGGGCCGTTGCCTGGCCGCGGCCGACGGCGACGGCGCCGCGCCAGGCGTCGTGTCTTCCCTGCTGCCCGACCGGCCCCTCGGCCGGGGCGCAGCGCTGCGGGTCGCCTTCGAGGTGTCCGAGCCGCTCGGGCTGCCTCCCCCGGTGCTGTTGACGCAGTCCGGCCGCACCGTCGCCCTGCAGCAGGTGGAGCAGACGGGACTCCAGTACGTCTTCGCGCGCCGGCTCGACGCCGACGACATCGAAGGGCCGGCGTCGCTCTCCACCGAGCTGACCGACGGGGTTGGCAACTCCAGCGGCCTCGTCCCGCTCGGCTCCGTCCTCTGCGACTTCACGCCGCCCCAGGTAGCGTCGCTCACCTTCACCGCCCCGCGCCCGAGCAACGACGCTGGTGCGCTCGCCGTCCGCGCCGCGGACCCCGTCGCAGCGCGGCTGGCCTTCTCGGAGCCCGTGTCGCCCGGCTTCGCGGTGCGCGGCGTGAGCGCGGCCTGTCCGACCGTCACCTTCACCACCGCCTCGGCCAGCGGCAGCCTCGTCGACGTCACCGTGGCGGCACCGGCAGGGGTGGCGGGGTGCGACTACCAGCTCGACGTCAGCGACGTCGCCGACCTCGCGGGCAACGTGCGGCCCGGCGGCCCGCTCGCGGCCCGCTACGCAGTAGACG
The DNA here is from genome assembly GCA_022842905.1 of Myxococcaceae bacterium. Classification (GTDB taxonomy): domain Bacteria; phylum Myxococcota; class Myxococcia; order Myxococcales; family Myxococcaceae; genus JALHOS01. The sequence continues at coordinate 10,407 of JALHOS010000128.1, forward strand.
AGACGCCGCCTCGCCTCACCGGCCTCGACGGAGGCCCCACGCTCGACGTGCTGCGGGCGAGCGACGGCGGGCTCGTTCCGACCGCGCGCTTCAGCCGAGCCCCGGGCTTCGACGAGGCCTGGGTAGGCTTCCGCGTCGACCCGACGGCGGTGAGCTTCGCGGCCCGTCACGACACCCAGGTGCTCGCCGGCTGCGGTTTGGGCCAGGCCTGCGTGCGCTCCGCCGACGGCTGGTGGCGCTGCCTCTGTCGTCGTCCGGTGGCGCTCGACGACGAAGAGCGCGGGCACCTCTTCTCCGTGTTGGCGGTGGACGAGGCAGGGAACCCAGCGTCGGCCGCCGCCCCCTTGGAGCTGGACTTCACCGCGCCCTCCGTGCTGCCGGGCAGCCTCGCGCTCGAGGTGCGCCCGCCCGTCGGCAGCCTCCGTCCGACGGTAGAGCGCCTGACCGTCGGCGGGCGACTGCGAGTGTCCTTCGCGCTCGACGAGCCAAGCTCGGCCGACCTGGCCGTCGCGCCGGCGGCCGTCGGCTTCCGGCTCATCAGCCGCACGGCGACCTCGTTCTCGTTCGAAGGGAGCGTCGACGCGGGCGCGCTGCAGGGACCGCAGCAGCTGACGATTCTGGTGCAGGACGACGTCGGCAACGAGGCGCGCTGGGCCCAGCCCGACGTCGTCTGGGTGGACACCCTCGCGCCGCTTCCTCCGGCGGTGCGTGTCGACGGGGGCGTGCTGTACCGCCGCGTGCCCTGGGGCGGCCTGGACGCCGGCGTGCGCTACGAGGTGGTGGGCGCAGCCGGCGCCGCTGAGCCCGGGACCACGCTGGTGGTGACCGACGCGCGAGGCTCGGAGCTCGGTCGCGCCGCGGTGAGCGACGCCGGCGCCTTCTTCGCGCCGCTCGTGCAGGCAGACCGCTCGGAGGTGCTCGTCCGCTCCGTGGACTCCGCCGGCAACGCCAGCGCGGCGGTCGACGTGAAAGACGTGGAGTGGGTGGCGTCGCTCGAAGGGCTGTCGCTGGCGGACCCTTCGCGGAACCCACACGCGCTCGAGGTGCGCGCCGCCTTCTCCCACCAGCTCGACTCTCCGCTCGGCCGGCCCGCCGTGCCGCCGGTCTCTGCCCGAACGCCGTCGCGCTGGGAGCGGGAAGAGCTGGTGCCTGAGCAGCTTGGTGGCCAGCTCGTTTTCGACGCGACCCGCGGTCGCCTGGTCCACTTCGGGGGGCTGCTGGCCGGCGGTGGAAGTGAGGTGGCCGAGTTCGACGGGCAGCAATGGAGTGTGGTGCGCCCGCCCGGCCCAGCGCCCTCGAGCCGGCGCGCTCACGGCATGGCGTTCGACCCCGCGCGCGGGACCTTCCTCGTGCACGGTGGGCTTCCCGACGGAATCAGCCACGAGACGTGGGAGTACGACGGGCATGGCTGGGCCAACCGCACCACGGCCGATGGGGGCCCGGGGGCACGGTCACGGCCAGCCATGGCCTTCGACCCCATCCGCAGGCGCGTGCTGCTGCACGGCGGTGTCGGGCTCGACTTTCAGGAGCGCCCAGACACCTGGGAGTGGGACGGCTATGCTTGGGCGCGGCGCTGGGCAGCCGACGCCGGCCTCGGCCCTCAGGGCTCGAGTGGGGCGATGGTCTTCGACGAGGCGCAGGGCCACGCGCTCCTGCTCGTCCCAGACATGGCGGGCAACACCATGCAGCTGTGGGCATGGGACGGTGCTGCTTGGCGACGCCTGGCGGCCGCAGCCGCCCCGCGCTGGCGCAACTTCTTTGGCTGGGCGTACGACCCGGTTCGCCGCGTCAGCTGGCTGTACGGCGGCTCGCGGTCGAGCTCCGAGCCGCTCTTGGGGGACCTGTGGCAGTGGGACGGCGCGGCGTGGACGGAGCGGACTCCAGCCATCTCGCCTCCCGGCCGTGCCGAGCCGTTGCTGTCGTTCGATCGCGCTCGCGGCGTGCTGGTGCTCGTCAGCGGGCGAGGCAACGGCCCGGCGCTGGCGCTGCGCGACCAGTGGGAGTTCGACGGCACGCGCTGGCTGGAGCGCACCGGTGGGAGCGCGCGGCCGGGGTCCTTCGCCCTGACGGCGACCCACGATGACCGGCGGGGCGTCAACGTGTTCGTCGGCGCACCGCTCCTGCCCAACACGCAGCTCCAGGTCTGGGAGTCAGCGGGACCGGCGTGGCATGACCTGAGCGATGCCGGGCTCCCCAAGTCGATGGATGCTCGGGTGCTTCCGGGGCTCGTCTTCGACAGCGTCCGTGGCCAGACGTTGCTCTTCGGCGGCGCTCGGGTGCCGATGTCGCCGACGTCCGCGCTCTACGTCGCCGACGGCGGCGCCTGGAGCCTCTGGGCTCCGGTGGGCATGGTCCCTGCGCCGCGTTACGAGCCGGCCTTCGCGTTCGACAGCGCGCGCGGGCGGGCGGTGCTCTTCGGAGGGAGCACAGGCTCGGCGGTGAACTTCGCAGACACGTGGGAGTGGACGGGCGGCGGTTGGGAGTTGCGCGCCGACGCAGGGCCCCCGGCGGACCCGGGGCGCGCCTTGGCGTACGACGCCGCGCGACGGCGCAGCGTGCTGTTCGGCGGCTCCTCCTCGGACACCTGGCTGTGGGACGGGGCCGCGTGGAGCCGTGCAGGCGACGGCGGCGTCGCGCCAGCGCCCCGCGGCGGTCACGCGATGGCGTTCGACCCTGTGCGCCAGCGGACCGTTCTCTTCGGCGGCGCGACGAGCAGCGGGCCGAGCGACGAGGTCTGGGAGTGGGACGGCGCCGCGTGGAGCCAGGCGAGCGCCGACTCCGCTGGAGGGCCCGCCGCGAGAATGGGAGCGAGCATGACGTTCGACACACGCCGCGGGAAGGTGCTGCTGATCAGCGGCAACGCGGTCGGGACCCGCGACAACACGCCGTGGCAGTGGGGGCGGACCTTCGGCGAGCGCCCGTCGGTCGTGCTGCGCTTTCGCACGGCCTTTCTGGGAGAGCCTGCGGCGCGCGTGCAGGCGCTGGCGCTGCGGGTCGACGCGTCGGCCAGCGCGCAGGCGCTCGACGGTGGGGTGCCGGCAGCCGTCAGCTTGGGCGTGTACGACGTCAGCCAGGGCTTCGCGCCGGTCGCGGTGACGCCGGTGCCCGGCGGCTGGCTGTCATGGACGTCGACGGACTCGCGCGCCATCGAGCGCGTGTGGAGCGCGCCACGCGCGGAGCTGGCCGTCGCGGTGAGCCCGGCCGTCGTCGACACCCGGAGCAGCGCCGCACAGATCGACGTGCGGCGCGCCGAGCTCACCGTGCGCTACCGTCGGCCGTGACGCGACGGATCGGTGGCGCGCTGCTCGCGGTCCCCGCCGCAGCTTGCACGTCGCTGCTCACCGACTTGGCTTGGCGCCGGCCAACCGCTGCGCAGGTGGGCAGCGCGCGAGTCGGCCTCCCAGGCCCGAAGGTAGCGTCGGTTGACAACAGGGCCTCAAGTGGACGCCCCGGCTTTGCGCGTCTGCCAGGCAAGACCCCCTGCCTGGAGCCCACCATGAACGCCCTGTCCTCGATTCGCCGCCCCTTCATTCGCTGTGGCACGACCACCCAACTCGGCTGGCGCCTGCCCCGGGCGTTCGACGAAGCGTTGATGAAGGCCCCCATCGCCGCGCAGTTGCCGGCGGACGCTCGTGTCGTCGCCCGCCGAACCTTGTCCCCCAGCCCGAAGCAGGCCGTCACGACGGAGGTGCTGCGCGGCGCCAAGTCCGGGCAGTACTTCGCCCGCGTCACGCACCTCGTCGACGGCACGCTCCAGGTCAGCCTGCGTGGCCCGGTCGCCTTCTCGGGCCGCGTGAGCTGAGTCGAGGGGTCGGACCCGCGCCTCTCAGGCCACGAACACGTCGCGGCGCAGCGGGCTGGGCACCGGGTCGACGACCTTTCCGTCCATCGCCCAGTCTCGAAACAGCTGCTGCAGCCCCGGACTGGCCGGTGGCAGCTCGAGCCAGATCGTGCGCCTGCTCGGCTCGGGAGGCGGCGCCAGCGGGTTGATGCCCGGGGGACCGAAGGTCAAGAGCTCGACCTTCGCGTACACCTTGCCGCCGCTCAGCACGTACTCGGCCGTGGAGAAGAGCCCTCGGCCCCGCCAGGGGAACGGCTCTGGCTCGAAGAGGCCGCGGGACTGCCGCACCTTGCCGAAGACGCGGACGGCGTCCTCACCGAGCGAAGGCGCCTGCGTGAGCACCCGCGCGCGCGGGCTCTCCAACAGCGCACCGAGGCGGGCGTCGAGGTCTGCTTTCGAACCGGGGGCCGGGGCCGGGCCGTCGCGCTTGGGCAGGACGGGGCCCCGAGGGAACGGCCAGCGGGTCAGGGGTTGCTTGGTGGGGAAGAAGGTCATGGCGAGCTCGGGGGTGTGTGAGTGGACGCCGGAGTTGTCGGCGCCCAGCGCCTCGGGTTCGGTCGGTGGGCTGTCAGCGGCGCGCGCTGGAAGGACGCTCGAAGGCAGGGCTTCTCACCCGTCGAGAACGGGCCCGCCGTGCGGCAGCGTCGACCTATTCGAGGAAGACCACCGGCCCGACACACTCCAGCAGGCGCCCGGCGCTGCGCACGTGCCAGCGGCCACGCGCCAGCTCCAGGCGGCCCAGGACGAACGGGTCTCCACCAAGGTGCTCAGTCGCCGCGACGCAGCCGTACGCGACGCCGGCGTCGACGGCGAGGTCGGTGGGGGCCCGGCGGATCAGCTGTCCACCGGCACCGGGGGCCAGCGCGTACACGGCGCCGGAGCAGGGCAGCCACGCGCCGCGGAGCGTGGGCGCGACTTGCCACTGAGCGCCGCTCCACTGCCCTTGGCCCAGCGCGAGGCCCGTCGGCGTCTGGCACGCAAAGACGTCGCCGACGCAGCCGGCATCGCTCGAAGTGCAGCGCTGAAGCCCGGCGGCCAGCGCGGCGCTCACCGAGAGCCACCGCGGCGTGTCCACACACGGGTAGAGCCCGCCGTCGACGAAGCCGTCGACATCCTCGGTGACCCGCCAGCCGCCGCTCCGTGTGACGAGTGTCCCCGTCACCCACCGCACGCCCCACGGCGTGGTGGCCGTGCAGCCAGACGGCACGGCGTCGGCACACCCGGCGTCACAGCGCACGAGCGCAAAGGGCGTCGGCCCGGCGCTGATCAGCGGCGGACGTGGCTGGCCGCGCATGGCCAGCAGCGACATGCGCTCGACTCGGCTCAGGGCGCGATCGAGCTGCACGGCGCACCCGTGCCAGAGGCCTCCGTCGAAGCTGCACGGCTCCGCGTACGTGTAGAGGGCCGCTCGCCGGAGCGCGATGCCCGCGTCGTCGAGCCCCGTCGGCGACTCGGCCAGCAGGGTCTCGAGGCGGGCGCGCACCTGGGCCAGCGTCGGGTTCCATTCCGCGAGCAACAGGTACCCGCCCTGCACGACCGCTGCGCCGCCGTTGCTGAAGGGGCCGGCGCGGGACGGAGTCTGGTGGCGAAACCACCCGTTGGAGCCGTCCATGAAGTTCGCGAACTCGGGCAGCGAGAGGTCGCCGTTGAAGACGCGCTGCGAGAGCTGCCTGCCGAGCCGGACGAGTGTTGAGTCGGCGGGGAAGTCCAGCGCGAGCAGCGCGCGGTGTCGGTGGAGCGTGCGCAGCACGTAGACCCACCGGACGAAGTGGCCCAGGTCCTCGCCGACAGTGGCGACCGGGGCGAGCTGCCCGAGCGGTGGAAGGAGCCCGGCTCGCGCGTCGACAGCCGAGCGAAAGCCGAGCGTCTGGCCGGCGTACTGGAAGTCGTCGTGGGTGCTCCACGCGCCGGGCCACGCGAGGGCCGTCGTGTCTTGGGTGGTGGGGTTGACGGGGTAGACGAGCTGCGAGGCGAGCAGGCTCGCGCCGAGCTCGACGTAGGAGAGGAGCCGCGCGTCGTCCGTGGTGCTTCCGTGGAGCCCCGGCTCGAGCCGGCGTGCGACGACGTACTCCGCCGCTGAGCCGAGGAGCTGCACGTCCCAGTCGAGCGCGAGGTTGCACGGCGCGTCGGGGAGCTGCGGCAAGCTGCGCGTGAGCTTGCGACGGAGCAGCTCTTCGCTCGACAGGGCGCCGGTCGCGGGCGGGTGACAGCCGGACCAGCCGTCGAAGGTCGCGCCGAAGGCGGGCGCGGAGGTCCACACCAGGCGCTGCAACAGGCCGTAGAGGATGGCGCTCCCGGTGGTGAGGAATTGGGTGAGCGCGGCCGTTCGCTGCGGGGCGGGCACCTGGGCGCTGCAGCGCAGGAGGGTGGCCAGCCAGTAGGTCCACTGCACGGTGTTGTTCAGGTTCTCGACGACGGGCGTGCCGCTGCCTTCGGGCCACGTCAGCGCGCTCACCGCGGTCGGCCCGAGGCCGCCGTCCCAGGGAACGCGCCCGGGCCCGTACAGCCAACCGAACGAGTACGAGCCCAACACCGCCAGCTCGTCCAGCAGCGGCACGGCGCGAGCGTCGCACGCGGCCAGCAGCACGTTCATGGACGTGAGCTGCGCGGCGTAGAGGGGGTAGCTCGTCCCGGTGCCGGTGCTGAAGCCGTTGCGGATGGCGTCGCGGTACACGTTGAGGCGGTCGTCCGCGCGCCAGAGGCTGATCAGCTCCGCGACCTCGGTCGAGTTCAAGCCGAAGCGGTAGGGGCCTGCGTCGGTCCCGGCCCCAACGCCAGCGGTACCGCCCGAACCAGCTGCGCCGCCCGAACCAGCCACACCGCCCGAACCAGCCACACCGCCGGTCCCAGCCGCGCCGCCGGTCCCAGCCGCGCCGCCAGTGCCAGCCGCGCCGCCTGAACCAGCCGCGGCGCCTGAACCAGCCGCGGCGCCAGTTCCAGCCACGCCAGCCACACCGCCAACACCGCAGGGCGAATCGCAGCCCGCGTCGACGCTGGGCGGAGCGACGCAGCTCGCGTACGCGCAACCGGCGAGGACGAGCAGGCGGACGGATCCCTCACGCATGGGTGAAGACTAGGCGATGCGGCGGCGCCGACCAGGATGCGCCGTGGATCGCGCTCGGGAGGCGAACGCTGAGCGCCTACCGCCTTCTGCCGAAGGCGCACGGTGTTGTCGGAACGGCGCGCGTGTGTGGGCCAACTGTCGTGCGCGCTGAAGTTCCCGCGTGCCGGCCGTGCCGCGCCTCCGCCGGCCCGCTGGCCACGGAGCGCTCTCGAAGGGGCGGGCGCCGAAGCCCTTCGGTTCTTTGAACGCGAGCTGCTCATTCATTGCGTGGCGCGCCCGCCGCGACGTGGCGATGACTCCAGTGCCTACCTCGGGGTCCACAAGGAGCGTTCACATGGGAGTCGTGGGGAAGCCATGGGGCGAGCTCGTCGCTGCACAGAGGAATCTCAAGGCGGCGCTCCGAGCGCGCCCCGCCGACCTGGTGCTGCG
>JALHOS010000129.1 GCA_022842905.1 Myxococcaceae bacterium
ACGGCGCGCAGCCCGGCCGTCGTCCGCACCAGCCGGCCACGCAGCGCCCGCAGCGACGAGCCCGCGTCCGGCGCCTCGGGCACGGCGCGCGTCGTCAGCCGACACCACTGCCGCCGCCACTCACCCTTGGCCTCGTCCCACTCGTCGTAGAGCGCCTCGGCGGGCTCCGCGGCCTCGTCTTCGAGCTCGCCGACCGCGCCGTCGAGCAGCAGATCCGCGCGGTACACGCTGCGCGCACGCTGGTGGCTGCGCACCACCTGGCGCAGATCGAGCTCGTCGAGCGCCTTCTGGTGCGCGGCCAGCTCGTCGTCGCCGTCGATGCGCTTGCTGCCGCCCTTGTACGTCTCGAGGGTGTGCACCTTCTCGAAGCTGTGCACGAGCGGGTTCTCGTTCAGCTCCTGCGCGGGCTCCTGGACACGCTCGACGCGGGTGACGAGCTTCTTCTGCGCTTCGGTGCCGGTAGACAGCTGCTCGCCGGCGTCCTTCCCGGGCGCGCTCGGCTTGGCGAGGCGGGGGCTGGCGAGCAGCTCACCCCACAGGGCGATCCCAGCGACGGGCCGCGGCTGGGAGAGCCAGCGCCGAGGCGCGTCGGGCAGCGCCACGGCCTCTCCCGCCAGCGTGCGCTGCGCCCAGCGCCACGCGGGAAGTGGCAGCGCCGCGTCATCGACCGGCGCGCCCAACGCCAACCGCACCACGGCCTCGATCGCCTGCCCACGCGCGTCGTCAGGCTCGGGGCTCGAGCGGGCGGCGAGCACGAACGCCTCCAGCACGGGCAACAGCTCGGCGAGCGGCGGGTAGTCGCGCACAAGGCTCGCGCGCACCGTCGACGCGAGCTTCGCCATCTCCAGCACCGGCTGCTCTCGCTGAGCCTTCACCTCGAGCCCGTGGGCGATCGCCGACCAGGCCACGCGCACCACCACGCCTGCCCGATTCAGCGCGATCGTCGGCCCGACATCGAAGGTCCGCGGCAGGAAGAACGTGTCCCCCGCGACGCCGCCGAGCTCGTCGGTCAGCGCGACGGCGATCGGCCGACCGGTCAGCAGCCGCGCCAGCGCCTCAAGCCGCGGCCGCTCGGCCTCGAGCTCCACCCTGCGCGCGAGCACGTCGGCGGTCGGCTTCTCACCCAGCAGCTTCTTCGCGCCGCCCCACGCCAGGCCGAAGAGCGTCTCGTCCCAGGCCATGGCGCCCTCGCCTCGTCAGAACGACAGATCGACCAGATCCTGCAGCGCCGCGGCGGTCGCGGGGTCGTCCGTCAACGGCTGCACCAGCGTCGCCGCGCAAGCCACCCTCGGGTGCAGCCCCGTGGCGATGAGGCGCGCCGCCATGACGAGGAGCCGAGTGGACACCGTCTCCGCCAGCGCCAGCGAGTCCTGCCCGCGCACCTTCGTGGCCCAGGCGACGAGCCGCCGCGCCTGCTTCACGTCGACGCCGGTCTCGCCCTGCAGCACCTCCACCTCGACGTCTTCTTTGGGGTAGCCGAAGCCGAGCGTGACGAAGCGCTGCCGCGTCGACGGCTTGAGCTCCTTCAGGCCCCGCCGGTAGCCCGGGTTGAAAGACGCGACGACCATGAACTCCGACGGCGCGCGCAGCACCTCGTCGTTGCGATCCAGGTAGAGCTGCCGGCGGTGATCCGTCAGCGGGTGGAGCAGCACCACCACGTCCTCCCGCGCCTCCGCGATCTCGTCGAGGTAGAGGATCGCGCCCTGCTTGACGGCGCGCGTGGCCGGCCCGTCTTGCCAGACCGTGTCCCCGCCGCGCACGAGCCACCGCCCGACCAGATCCGCCGCGCTCGTCTCGTCGTTACAGGCCACGGTGATGAGCGGCAGCTTCAGCCGCTCGGCCATGAACTCCACGAAGCGGGACTTGCCACACCCGGTCGGCCCCTTGAGCAGCACCGGCAGCCGCTGCGCCTGCGCGCGTTCGAACACGGTGACTTCGTCGCCGACGGGCCGGTACCAGGTGGGCATGGCGCCGTCCTACACCGCTCCGCGGGCGGCGGCGGCGGTGGGCAGGATCTCGGGAGGCGTGACGCTGCGAGCTTCACCCGAGCGCAGCGGCGCCGTCGGCAGGCCGTAGCGAATGAAGTCGTAGATGAACGCGCAGATCCCCAGCGTGAAGAGACAAGCCGCGAGGATGAGGCCCCAGAAGTGGATCTCGATCTCCTTCTGCACGGTGAGGAAGTCCATGCCCGCGCGCCGCTCGAGGACCACCTGCGAGACCCCGGCCACCGCGAACGCCAGCGTCATCGCCGTCATGCCGATGTTGCTGGTCCAGAACGCGAAGCCCGCGGTCGCGCCTTCGTAGACCTTGCGCCCCGTCATGATCGGCAGCGCGTAGGCCATGATCGCCAGCACCAACATCGCGTACGCGCCCCAGAACGCCATGTGCCCGTGCATGGCCGTCACCAGCGTGCCGTGCGTGTACATGTTCACCTGCGGCAGCGTGTGCGCGAAGCCCAGGAAGCCGGCGCCGACGAAGCTCATGAACGCGCAGCCGACGGTCCACAGCAGCGCCACGCGGTTGGGGTGCGTGCGGCCGCCCTTCTTCGCCATGGCGAACGCGTAAATGGCCATGCCCAGGAACGCGAGCGGCTCGAGCGCCGAGAAGATGCCGCCGACCATGAGCCAGTACCGCGGCGTGCCGATGTAATAGTAGTGGTGCCCCGTCCCCAGCACGCCGGACAGGAACGTGAAGCCGACGATCACGTAGAGCCACTTCTCGATGATCTCCCGGTCCACGCCGGTCAGCTTGATCAGCAGGTACGAGAGGATCGCGCCCATGATCAGCTCCCACACGCCTTCGACCCACAGGTGCACCACCCACCAGCGCCAGAAGCTGTCCACCGTCTGGTTGTCCGTGGGGATCATGCCGGGCAGGTAGAGCAGCGCCGCCGCGAGCAGGCCGAAGAACAGCACCATCGACGTCGTGGACTTCTTGTCCGCCTTCCACACCGTCCAGCCGATGTTGCCGACGAAGAGCAGCACGTCGACGACGACCAAGAAGTCGAGCGGCCGGGGGATCTCGAGGAACTTCCGGCCTTCCCACCAGTTCAGGTGGAAGCCGATGATCGCCGTGACGCCGACGACGACGAGCGCGATCAGCTGCACCCACGCCAGCCTCGGCCACGCCAGCTCACGATCACACTCGTCGGGAATGATCCAATACGCGGCGCCCATGAAGCCGGCGAGCAGCCACATCACCAACAGGTTCGTGTGCGTGGCCCGCGCGGTGTTGAACGGGATCCACTGGTGGAGCCCGTCGTAGCCCGCGTGCGCGAAGCCCATGATGAAGCCGTAGATGAGCTGCAGCGACAGCAACAGCATGCACGTGGCGAAGAACCCCCACGCGACCTTCTGGCTCTGGAACTTCACTGGGCGACCTCCTTGGTCAGCTTCTGGGAAGAGAGGAACGTGACGAGGGCGCCGAGCTGCGCGTCGTCGAGCGGCAGCTTGGGCATGGTGGTGCCGGGCTTCACCGACATCGGATCGCGCAGCCACTTCTCGAGGTACGCCGCGTCCAGCCGATCACCCACGCCGTCCAGCGCCGGGCCGACGGTGCCACCCGCCCCCTGCAGCGAGTGACACGTCGTGCACACCTGGCCGAAGACCTCCGGCGCGTGCCCCGTCGAGCCGGCCACCTGCGCGCGCTGCGCTGGCGCTCCCAAGTTCGGCTTCGCGGGGAAGCCGTTCAGATCCACCTTGCCGACCCACTCGAAGAAGGCGACCAGGTCTTCGATCTCCTCGTCCTTGAAGTGGTAGTTCGTCATCTGCCGTTGGCCGGGGAACATCGCCTGGGGGTCCTTCAACATCGCGCGGATGAAGGCGGGCCCGCGGCGCTCGTGCACCTTCGTGAGCTCCGGCGCGTAGTAGGCCCCTTCGCCGAACAGCGTGTGGCAGCCCATGCAGTTGTTCGACTCCCACAGGTGTTTGCCGCGCTTCACCCCCTCAGTCAGCGCGCTCGCGTTGGTGCGCCCGGGGATCTGCTGGAACGTGTCCCACGTGAGCGCGAGGAACACCGAAGCGGTCACCGCCGTGCCGCCCAGGAAGAACGCCTTCGCTGCGGATTTTGAGAGCATGCCGCGGCGCTCTTCAGCCTTCGTGCCAAGCGCGCCGCCCATGGACGGTGCCTTGAAGGCCCTCGGAACGATGTTTCAGACAGTTTCAGAATGAGACACCAAACAACCCACTCTGATACATGCACCCGGCGTCAGCAGCTGGACTTCAGTTTGCACTCACGCAGTGAAACCACCTCGTAGGGGGAACCATGCACGTCGCGTTGCTGAGCCTGTTGTTGTCCACCGGAGCGCTGCCCGAAGAGAAAGCGGTGCTGACGGATCCGCCGAACGTCCCGCCGCCGATCACCCGGACGACGCCAGCGAAAGTGCTGGTGGAGCTCGAGGTCGTCGAGAAGGTCATGCAGCTGGCCGATGGCGTCGAGTACACGTTCTGGACGTACGGAGGCACGGTGCCCGGCAAGTTCATTCGGATCCGCGAAGGTGACACCGTGGAGTTCTGGCTGGCGAACCACCCGAACAACAAGCTGCCGCACAACATCGATCTCCACGCCGTCACCGGCCCCGGCGGCGGCGCCGCGAGCACGTTCACCGCGCCGGGCCACAAGAGCCGCTTCACCTTCAAGGCGCTCAACCCGGGGCTCTACGTGTACCACTGCGCGACCGCGCCGGTGGGCATGCACATCGCCAACGGCATGTACGGGCTCATCTACGTGCAGCCGACCAAGGCGTTGCCGAAGGTCGACCGCGAGTACTACGTGGTGCAGGGCGACTTCTACACGGACGCGGACTTCGGCCAGAAAGGCCTGCAGCCGTTCTCCATGAAGCGGGCGATCGACGAGCGGCCGTCGTACGTCGTCTTCAACGGCAGCGCGCTGTCCATGGTCGGCGACCGGGCGCTCAAGGGGAAGGTCGGCGAGTCAGTGCGCCTGTTCGTCGGGAACGGCGGGCCGAACCTGGTCAGCTCGTTCCACGTCATCGGGGAGATCTTCGACAAGGTGTACACCGAAGGCGGAACGAAGGCGCAGGAGCACGTGCAGACGACGATCGTCCCCGCCGGCGGCAGCGCGATCGTCGAGTTCAAGCTCGACACCGACGGCACGTACATTCTCGTCGACCACTCGATCTTCCGAACGTTCAACAAGGGCTCGCTGGGCATGATGAAGGTCGAGGGCCCCGGGAAGAAGGACATCTACAGCGGCAAGGAGGTCGACGAGGTGTACCTGGGCGACGAAGCGGTCGCGACCAGCCTCAAGGCGACGCCGAGCGCCTCGGCGGTCAGCTCCGCCAAGCCCGACGGCAAGGCGCTGTACGTCAGCAGCTGCGCCATGTGTCACCAGGCCGAAGGCCAAGGTGTGCCCGGCGCCTTCCCGCCGCTGGCCAAGAGCGACTTCCTCGACACCCTCGCGAACAAGAAGCGCGGCGAGCTGGTGGAGATCGTCCTGCGCGGGAAGACCGGCAAGATCACCGTCAACGGCGTCGAGTACAACGGCGTCATGACGGCGGTCGCGGGGCTCGACGACGAGAAGCTGGCCACGCTGCTCACGTGGGTCACCAGCTCCATGGGCAACAAAGCGCCGGCCTTCACCGCGGACGAGGTGAAGAAGCTCCGCGAAGCGCTGCCTGAGCTGCCCAAGCCCGCCGGCGGACACTGACGGAGGGCTCGAACCCGTGCGCGCGATCGCCCTGCTGTGCTCGTTCGTCGTCTCGGCCGCCTCGGCCGGGGACGTTGCGATGCCGGCAGGGCGCTTCGCGCCGCTCTTCGGGCTCGACGTGGGCCAGCAGGCGTTCCCCGTGCCCGCCTTCAAGCTCGACGTGCGCCCGGTGACGCGCGCGGACTACGCCGCCTTCCTCGCCCAGCAGCCGAGCTGGGCCAGAGGCAAGGCGCCGCGCACGGTGGTCGACTCGCAGTACCTGAGCGGCTTCGGAAAGCTGCCGCCGAGCGCGCCCGTCACGCAGGTGTCCTACTTCGCGGCGCGGGCGTACTGCGCGTGGAAGGGAGGCCGGCTGCCCACGACGCTCGAGTGGGAGTACGCCGCGGCGGCAGACGAGACGCGCGCCGACGCCTCTCGCCAAGCCGACTTCGCCGAGCGGATCTTGGGCTGGTACGGCAAGCCCAACCGCCCGGACGATCTGCTCCAGCCCGGCAGCCCAAAGAACGTCTACGGCGTCGAGGCGCTCCACGGCCTGGTGTGGGAGTGGACCGACGACTTCAACGCCTTGTTCGTGTCCGGCGACAACCGCCAGGACGGCGACAAGAGCGCGCAGTTCATGTGCGGGAGCGGCGCCACCGGCAGCGCTCGCCGCGAGGACTACGCCGCGTTCATGCGCTACGCGATGCGCTCGAGCCTGACGCCGCGCAGCACCCTGCCCCGCTTGGGGTTCCGCTGTGCGTACGACGTCAAGGAGGCCCCATGAAGTCCCTGATCCTCTCCGCGCTGCTGGCCAACGCCGCCGCCGCCGGTGGCGACGTGAAGAACGTGCTCGCGCTGCCGACGAGCTGGAGAGCCGAAGGTGGCGCCGCGACGAGCCTCGAGGCGCTCAAGGGCCGCTGGTACGCGCTGTCCTTCATCTACACGTCGTGCGCCGGCTCCTGTCCGCTGACGACGAAGAAGCTCAAGCGCTTGGACGACACGCTCGCGCAGGCCGGCAAGCCGCTCGAGCTGGTCGTCGTGAGCTTGGATCCCACTCACGACACGCCCGCGGAGCTGGTCAAGTACCGCGACCGCTACGCGCTCAAGGACGCCGCGCGCTGGCGGATCTTGGTCGGTGACGACGCGCAGGTGCGCACGCTCACCATGCTGCTCGAGTTCAAGTACACGAAGAACCCCGAGTCCGGCGTCATCGCCCACGACAACACCGTCTTCCTCGTCAACCCCAAGGGAGACGTCGTCACGTCGATGTCGTCGCTCGATCAGCCGATGGAGGCGTTCGTCGCCGCGGTGCCCACTCCCAAGCCCTCGGCCCCGCGCAAAGGTACGGGCACGAAGGCTCGCTGAGGCGTCACTTCTTGAGCGCGCGGACGTAGCGGATCAGCGCGTCGACCTGCGCGTCGTCCAGCTCTTCGCGGAAGCCGTCCATCTCCTGTGGCTTGCCGTCCTTCTCACGCTTGAAGCCGTCGACGATCGCCTTCCTCCAGTCGTCGTCCGAGCCCGCCTGGAAGTCGGCGCTCGCCATGTCGCGCATGCCCATGGGCGCGCCCTTCTTCGTCTGGCCCTTGCCGTCCTTGCCGTGGCACTGGCCACACTTGATGCGAAACGTCTTGTCGGTGGCCTTGTCCGCCTTCTCGTCGGCGAGGCTCGCGGTGGCGAGCAGGAGGCTCAGCGCGAGCGTGAAGCGTCGGGGAGTCGTCATGGCTTCTTCTCCGGAGGGGTGACGGGCGCGGCGACGCCGGCGTCGGTGGAGCCTTCAGGCTCGGGGGCTTGATCCTGGATCGACGTCAGCCACGCCAGCACGTCGGTGAAGTCGGCCGGGCTCACCTCGTCCAAGACGCCGTTCATGGGGTGATCTTCACCGCCCGCCCGCTCGCCCTTCTTGAACGCGGCGAACTGGCGCTCGAGGTAGTTCGGGTACTGCCCGACGAGGCGCGGCGCGTCGCGGCTCGCCTTGCCCTGCGCCGAGCGCCCGTGACAGCTGCCACAGTTCTTCCGGAACAGCGCCTTGCCCTTCTCGGCGTCGCCTTTGACCTTGGGCACGACCAGCACGCGCTCGGCCGCGAGCAGCCGCTCCAGCGCCGGGGCGTCGGGGCTGATGGGGGGCATCTTCGTGGGCAGCTCGATCGCCGTGATGAACGCGGCGACGTCGCGCATGTCCTGCTCGGACAGCTCCCGCGGCTCGGCGTACGGGAACATGGGCAGGTTGAGGCGCTGGCGATCCTGAAACTGCTTCAGCGAGTTGAGGAGGAAGCTCACCGGCTGGCCCGCCAGGCGCGGGTACTCACCGCCCTTGCCTCCTTCGGCGTGCTGGCCGTGACACGCCGCGCAGGGCCCGTACACGTCGCGGCCGTCGGCGACGTTCTGCGCCCACGCCGCGCTCGAGACCACCAGGCAGGCAAGTGCGGTCCACGTCCCAGACATGGCCATGGATCATCGCAGTCCGCGCCCGACTGCAAGAGGGCCTCGCCGTGACGGTCTGTTGGGACGCAGAAGAAGAAGCGTCGCGCGCGCCACGAAGCAGACGCGCTACAACCTAGCTGTGGACTTCGTCGTGACGCTGAGGCGTCCCATGCGGCAGGTGTTGACGGCAGTGACGGTCGCCCTCGTGGCAGGCCACGGGTGGGCGGGGCCGCCACCTGCAGGCGAGTTCAAGGACTGGAACCCGCCGAAGACCGACCTCAACCTGACCGAGGCCGTCGCGGTGCAGGCGCTGTGTGACGGGCTGACGCAGGCCGTACGCACCGCCGACATCGAGAAGGCGGCGACGCTGTTCGACTTCCCGGTGAGCCTGGTGACGGACGACGGTACGGCCGAGGCGACGGGCGCGACGCTCGACAAGGCGCACTGGATCGGCGCGGTGGACTCAGCGATCGAAGAGGCCGCGCGCAGCGACCTGGCCCTCGACGCGCAGTGTTCCGTCTGGTTCCTGTCCGACGCGCTCGCGCAGGTGACGGTCCGCCACGTGGCGACGCGCCAGCAGTACCAGAAGAAGTGGACGTCGATTCTCCTGGTCGTCAAGCGCAAGGGGGCGTGGCTCATCAAGGGCATGGGCGGGCGTGGCTGGGGATCGCTGCCGACACCTCCGCGAGGCATGACCCCGCGCGCGTCGTTGCCGCCGGCGCAGGAGCTCTTCATCAAGCGCTGCGCCACGTGCCATGGACGCGACGGGCGCGGGCAGACGGTCATCGGCGTCGAGCTCCAGGTGCCGGACCTGACGGATCCGGCGCTCCACGCCCGGCTGAGCGACGAGCAGATCCTCAAGCAGATCCTCGACGGCAGCGTCGACGCGGACACCGGCCGCCAGCGCATGACGGCGTACCGTGAGAAGTACCCCGAGGAAGAGCTGCGGGCCCTCGTGCCGGTGGTGCGGGCGCTCAAGAAGAAGCCTTCGTCCAAGCGCTGAAAGACCGCGCGACTCGAAGGCCAACGTTCGACCGATTCGCAGCTAAGGTGCCGCGCCTTCCGCCCGTCCAAGGGCCAAGGAGTCGCCTCGTGCAGCCTCAGCTCACCACCCGCGCCATCGTCGTCGGCATGCTCATCGGCGCGGTCATGTGCCTGTCGAACATCTACGTCTTCTTCAAGACGGGCTGGTCCATGGGCGTGACGTTGACCGCCTGCATTCTGGCGTGGGCGACGTTCAAGGGCCTGGTCGCGGCGAAGGTGACGAACAAGCCGCTGGGCGTGCTCGAGAACAACGCGCTGACGACGGTGGCGTCGGGCGCGGGCTTCATGACGGGCGGCGGGAACATGGCGGCGTTCGGCGCGCTGCTCATGGTGACGTCGGACCGGCCGCCGTCGATCCCGATCATCGCGTGGTTCGCGGCGATCGCGGCCTTGGGCGTGTTCGCGGCGATCCCCATCAAGCGGCAGCTGATCGACGAGGAGCAGCTGCCCTTCCCCACCGGCACCGCCACGGCGGAGACGCTCAAGTCCCTGCACGGCGCGGATGCGGGCGGCGACGCCGAGGGCGGCAAGAAGGCCAAGGCGCTGGCGTGGGCTGCCGGCGCTGGCGCGCTCGTGGCGTTCCTGCGCGACGCGAAGGCCGGGTGGATGCCGTTCAACATTCCCGGCGCGGTGGAGCTGCCGTTCACGCTCGCGGGCCGCGCGCTGAAGGACTGGACGTTGTCGCTCAAGACGGAGGTGGTGTTGATCGCCGCCGGCGCGCTCATGAGCTTTCGAACGGGCTGGTCGCTGCTGCTGGGCGGCGGGCTGACGTACGTGGTGCTGGCGCCGGCGCTGCTCGAGCAAGGGGCGATCACCGGCACGGGCTACAAGGCGATCGTCGCTTGGACGTTGTGGCCGGGCGCGGCGATCCTCGTGGGCAGCGGGCTGACGAGCTTCGCGCTCGACTACAAGAGCGTGGGCCGCAGCTTCTCGGGGCTGACGGCCATGTTCGGGCGCAAGCAGGCCGACGCGCCGCCGGTGGATCCCGAAGAGTGCCCGCCGTGGTGGTTTCCGGTCGGCTTCGCGGTGCTCGGGCCGGTCGTCATCTTCCTCATGGGGTGGCTGTTCCACATTCCGTGGTGGGCGGGCGTGGTCGCGGTGCCACTGGCGGTGCTCATGGGCTTCGTCGCCGCGCGCGTGACGGGCGAGACGGACGTGACGCCGACGAAGGCGCTGGGGCCGGTGACGCAGCTGCTCTTCGGCGTGATGACGCCGGGGAACCTGAGCGGGAACATCATGTCGGCGAACGTGACGGGCGGCATCGGCCTGCACGCGGCGGATCTGCTGACGACGCTGAAGACCGGGAAGCTGCTCGGCGCGAGCACGCGGCAGCAGGCGAAGGCGCAGCTGTTCGGCGTGGTGGCGGGCGCGGCGGTGGTGGTGCCGGCGTTCAACATTCTGATCCCCGATCCCAGCGCGCTGGGCGGTGACGCGTGGCCGGCGCCGTCGTGTCTGGTGTGGGCCGGCGTGTCGAAGGCGTTCGCGAATGGGATCGGCGCGCTGCCGGACTCCGCGCGCACCGCCGTGTGGATCGGGCTGCTGCTGGGCGTGGCGCTGGCGCTGCTCGAGAAGTTCGCGCCGAAGACGGTGAAGCCGTACGTGCCGTCGCCGTCGGGCGTGGGGATCGCCATGGTGATCCCCGGCAGCAACGCGATCGCCATGTTCCTGGGCGCGGCGATCGCGGAGTTCCTGCGGAAGAAGCGGCCGCAAATGGCGGAGCGGCTGGTGATCCCCGTGAGCAGCGGCCTCATCGCCGGGGAGAGCTTGATGGGGATCTTGGTGGCGCTGCTGGTGGTGGCGGGCGTGCTCAGCAAGTGAGCGCGGGCGGGGGCTGACGTGCTCGAGTCGCGGGAGGGCTTGCGCGGAGCGCTATAACAGCGTTATACCCCCACGTGCATGAAGGGCCGTGCCACCCAGCAGCGTTCGCGTCGCCAGCCGCCTCCGTCAGCGGCAGCCGGGGCGTCTGCGCGCACCATTCTCGACGCCGCCAGCGCGATCGTCGTCCAAGAAGGCCCCTCCGCGCTGACCATGCGCCGCCTCGCCTCGGCGCTCGGCACCTCGACGATGGTGCTCTACAGCCGCTTCGGCAGCCGGGACGCGGTGATGTCGGCGGTGCTCGCGGAGGGCTTCTCGAAGTTCGCGGACACCCTCGCGGCCGTGTCCCTGCCGGATCCCCTCGCCCACCTGCGCGAGCTGGGGCGTGCGTACCGCCGCTTCGCGAAGGCGCACCCGAGCTCGTACCGACTCATGTGGTCCGGGACCGCGACGCCGGAGGGCTGTGAACCGGGCACTCCGACGCCGGCCGCCGTGCACGGCCTGCGAGCCTTCGGGACGCTGGTCCTCGGCGTGACTCGTGTGCTGGCCCGCGCCGACCGCCCCGCGAGAGACGCTGAGCCGCTGGCCCTGTCCGTCTGGAGCGTCGTCCATGGCTTCGTGTCGCTGGAGCTGACCAACGGCATGCCGCCGGGGGTCGACGCCGACGCCGCGTACGAACGCACGCTCGACTTCGCGCTCGCGGGGCTGAGCGCTGCCCCACCCGTCTGAAATCAACCCGCCGTCTTCACCACCACCCCGGAGCTCACATGTCCTCGTCACGCGCAGCAGATAACGACGTTATACCGCCGCTGTTCAACACGCTCGTCAGCGGCGCGATCGCCACGCTGCGCGGCCACGTCAAGCACGCGCGCCCAGAAGTGCGGTGGCTGGCTCGCTTCGGGTGGCTGCTCATCGCGACGGGCCTCTTCCATGTCCTGGTGTGGCTCGCAGACGGGCTGCCGGCGCTCGGAGGACCGACCGGCTGGCGCAAGCCGATCGTCTTTGGGCTCAGCGGAGGGCTGACTTCACTGTCCGTGGCGGCGCTGCAGGCGCGGACGCGCGAGACAGGCCGCTGGTGGCTCGTCTACGTCGTGGCCATGGCGCTGGAGGTCGCGCTCATCGACCTGCAGGCCTGGCGCGGCGTGGGCTCGCACTTCAACGTGGCCACCGCGCTGGACGGGGCGATCTTCACGCTCATGGGCGTGCTGATCCTGATCGCGATGACGGCGGCGATCGTGATCGGCGTGCGCGCGACGAAGGGACCGCCGGACGCTGCGCAGGCGACGGCCAGCGGGCTGGCGACGTTCGCGTTGGGGCTGGGCACCCTGGTCGGCATCGCGATGTCGGTGCACGGCAGCATCGCGTTGCAGACGGGCGGCGTGCCGTCGCGGGTGGGGGCGGCGGGAGATTGGAAGCTGGTGCACTCGCTGGCGTTGCACGGTCTGCAGCTGTTCCCTGTGCTCGCGTGGTGGCTCGAGGCGCGCGGGGCCGATGTCGTGGAGCGGCTGCGGAGCCTCCGCCTGGCGGGCGCGGGCTGGGCGCTGGGCTGGGCTGCGTCCGTGGTGCAGCTCGTTCAGGGCCGCGCGCCGATGGAGCTGAGCGTGGGCGCCGCGGCGCTCGTCGGTGCCAGCGGTGTGCTCTTGGCGCTCGCCGTCGTGTGGCCACGCCGTCCGCGCGCGGTCCACGTCGCCGAGGCGGTCGCGCGGTGAGCGGCGTGCATGAGCTGGCGTTCGGCCTGGGGAACGCGGCGGTCCTGCCGTTTTGGCTGCTGATGATCGCCGCGCCGAGGTGGCGGTGGACGGAGCGGATCGTTCGGTCGTGGTGGATCGCCGCCGTGCCTGCGGTGGCGTACGGGGTGTTGGTCGTACCGCAGCTGCCCACCCTGCTGCCGCTGTTGGCCAAGCCGACGCTCGAGCAGATCGCCCCGCTGCTGGGGACTCCGGCGGCCGCGACGATCGCCTGGCTGCACTTCCTCACGTTCGATCTGTTCGTCGGCCGGTCGGTGTTCCTCGACGCGAAGGAGCGCGGGCTGGGGTGGTGGGTGACGTCGCCGGTGCTGCTCACCGTGTTGATGGTCGGGCCGGCCGGGTTCCTCGTGTACCTGCTCGTGCGTGGTGCGTTCGGACTGCGCGCCGCGGGCTCGGCGACGTGACAGGTCGGAGCTGGGCGACAGCCACAGCTCGAGACAACGCCGAATCAATCGCAGACAGGTAGCCTGCGCCCCCATGAAGCTGGTGCCTGGGCTGTACGAGTCCGCGGTCACGAAGGGCCTCCGCGACGCGTTGCGCGCACTGAAAGAGGCCGACACGACGCTCGAGCCGCTGACGGACGCCTCGGCGCCTCACGTGTTGGCGCGGCTCGTGTACGACGCGACGGTGCGGGCCATGCGGGCGCTCCCGACGGAGGAGCGACTGGCCAGCCAGCTCGACCTGGCGAATCGGGTCTTCGCTCTCTTGGGCCAACACTCGCAGGAGGCGGGGATCGGGGCTGACGAGGCGCTCGCCGAGCCCGCGGAGCTCCTCCTCGCCATCGCCGATCGCGCGCAGGCCCGACTGGGGATGGCCGAGCTCGTGCGCCCAAGCCTGCCGCTCCGGCACAGCGATCTGCTGGTGAACGGTCCGCGTGACCTGCGCGTGGGCAATGAAGTGCGCCGCGAGCTCGCCTCGGCGGACGGGGTCGATCTGCTCGTCTCCTTCGTCAAGTGGAGCGGGCTGCGCCTGCTTCGGACCGAGCTCAAGGACTTCGTCGCGCGCCGCCCGGGACGACTTCGGGTGCTGACGACGACGTACATGGGGGCGAGCGACGCGGAGGCGATCGAGGCGCTGCGAGAGCTCGGCGCGCACGTGAA
This sequence comes from Myxococcaceae bacterium, assembly GCA_022842905.1. GTDB lineage: Bacteria > Myxococcota > Myxococcia > Myxococcales > Myxococcaceae > JALHOS01. The sequence goes on from JALHOS010000129.1 coordinate 13,775, forward strand.
GGTGTCCTACGACACGCGAAGGACGCGGCTCCACGCGAAGGCCTGGCTGTTTCACCGCGACTCGGGCTTCACGACGGGGCTCGTCGGGTCGTCGAACCTCTCGGCGGCGGCGATGCTCGACGGCTGCGAGTGGAACGTGCGGCTCTCGACGGTGGACAACGCGCCGATCCTCACCAAGTTCCTGACGACCTTCGAGCAGTACTGGGAAGACGGCGAGTTCGAAGAGTACGACCGTGAGCGCTTCCGCGAGTCGACGACCCGCCGCGACGCCGATCGGGACGCGCTCGCCCGCGCGGTGCAACTCCGCCCGTTCTCGCACCAGAAGGCTGCCCTCGACGCCCTGGAGGCCGAGCGGGCGCAGGGACACCACCGGAACCTGCTGGTGGCGGCGACCGGCACCGGGAAGACGGTGATCGCCGCCCTCGACTACGCGCGCCAGTGCACGGCCGGGCGTCAGCCGTCGCTGCTGTTCGTCGCGCACCGGCAGGAGATCTTGAAGCAGAGCCTGGCGACGTTCCGCGCGGCCATGCGCGACGGGCACTTCGGAGAGCTGTTGGTCGGCGACGAGCGGCCGGTGCTGGGCCAGCACGTGTTCGCGTCTGTCCAGGCGCTGCATGGCGAGCGACTGAAGAGCCTCGCGCCAGACGCGTACGAGGTGGTGATCGTCGACGAGTTCCACCACGCCGAGGCCGACACGTACCGGAGACTGCTCGAGCACCTGCGACCAAAGCTGCTCGTGGGGCTCACGGCGACGCCCGAGCGCGGCGACGGCAGGTCGGTGCTCGACTGGTTCGACGGACGGGTCGCGTTCGAGCTGCGCCTGTGGGACGCGATCGATCAGGGGCTCGTCGTGCCGTTTCAGTACTTCGGGATCCACGACGGGACCGACCTCTCGAACGTGGACTTCAGGGCGGGGCGCTACGACGTCGCCTCACTGGACCGGCTGTACTCGGCGGACACGGCGCGGGCGCTCGCCGTGCTGAGAGAGGTGGAGCGGCAGGTGCCGCGGCTCGACGGGCTCAAGGCGCTGGGCTTCTGCGTGAGCGTGAAGCACGCCGAGTTCATGGCGCGGTACTTCTCGGATCACGGGCTGCCGTCCGTCGCCGTCTCCGGGGAGTCGAGCCGCGAGGTGCGCGAGGCGGCGGTGCGAGGGCTGCGACAGGGCGAGGTGCGCGTCATCTTCTCCCGCGACCTGTTCAATGAAGGGCTCGACGTGCCGAGCGTGAACACGGTGCTGTTCCTGCGGCCGACGGAGAGCGCGACGGTGTTCCTGCAGCAGCTGGGGCGCGGGCTGCGGCACGAAGAGGGTAAGGCGTGCCTGACGGTGCTGGACTTCGTCGGCAGCGCGCGGCGGGAGTTCCGGTTCGACGAGCGCTTCCGCGCGCTGACGGGCGCGTCGACCCGGCGCGAGGTGGAGCGCGCCGTCGTCGAAGGGTTCCCTCACCTGCCCGCGGGCTGCGAGATCCGGCTCGATCGCGCGTCGCAGAAGGCGGTGCTGGAGAACATTCGCGCGCACCTGGGTACGCAGACGGAGGAGCTGCGGGCGGACCTGCGCCGGCTCGGAGACGTGGGCCTGGCGGAGTTCCTCGACAGCTGCGGGCTGAGCCCCGAGGAGTTCTACCGAGACGGCGACGCGCGGCGCGTGCTGGCCAACCTGAAGCGGGACCTCGAGCTGCGTCCTGGAGACCAGCTCGAGTTCGAGCCGGCGCGGGCCTTGGCGCGCGTGCTTCACGTCGACGACCTCGAGCGGCTGGGGCGTTGGGTGGACTGGCTCCGCGCGGAGGCGCCGCCCGAGACGATGGTGGGCAATCCGCACGCGCTGATGCTCTTCGCGGTGCTGGGGTACGTGCGCAGTCCCGTCGAGCAGCTGCTGCCGCACTTCCGCGAGCTGTGGAAGGAGCGCGACCTGGTCGAGGAGCTGGTGGCCCTGTTTGGCCTGCTGGCGGACCGGATCCGCCGGCCGACCCATGCGCTGCCGGGGCTGCCGTTCAGGGTCCACGCCACGTACACGCGTGACGAGGTGAGCGCCGGTCTGGGGGAAGTGCGCAAGGGCAAGCTGATGCGAACGCAGGGCGGCGTGTTCGAAGCGAAGCCCGCGAGCGCCGACGTGTTGTTCGTCACGCTCGACAAGGACCCAAAGCACTTCACGCCGACGACGCTGTACAAGGACTACCCGATCTCGCCGACGCGGTTTCACTGGGAGTCGCAGGGCGTGACCCGGGCGGACTCAGCGACCGGCAGGCGCTACCAGAAGGCGGGCCAGGACCCGTCGTGGCGGACGCTGCTCTTCGTGCGCAAGGGGAAGGAGACGGCCGCCGGCACGACGTCGCCGTACCTGTTCCTGGGACCGGTCAGGTACGTCTCGCATGAGAGCGAGAAGCCGATGCAGATCATCTGGGAGCTGGAGCGGGAGATGCCGCCGGCGTTCTTCGCGGAGGCGAAGGTGGCGGCGGGATAGCGTAGCAAGGGTCGGTGCGCAAACACGCCACACGCGCCGCGCGGTTGAAGCCCATTTCCAATCACACAACCTCAGACCAGATCTTCGCATCGACCATTCGCGAGAGGTGCTTCACGTTGGTCGTGGCGATCACCACAGGGCGCCGCTCCGCCTCTCCGCGAAGCTGCGCCTGTGCCGCCAGAATGCAATCCGCGTCGAGCACGTGGTTCGCGGCCGTGGGCTGACCGATACGCCGCAGTTCGGCCCAAAGCTGTGCAGCCCGTCGCATCGTCGGAGAGGTCAGCGGAACAAACTCGCATTCGACCTCTGGGAGCTGGTCGAGCGCGCGAATGCTCGCGGTGAGGCGCTCGAGGAGAAACGCACGGCGCAATTCGTAGTCAACGATCTCAGGCAAGCACACGGTGCGGCCGCGAGAGATCAGACCGACGATCCAGGAGTGCACCTCGGCGACCGGTTCAGCGCGAGCCAGCCCACCCGCCACGCCAGCATCGAGAACGACGATCACCCAAAGACCGGCCGGTGCGGCCGCTCCGCGTCGATCGCCCGCTTCACTCGTTCCCATGACGCCTCATCGTCCGGGCTGAGGGGCGTGGCCCTTCGAAGGAGCAGGTCCGTCCTCCATACGCCAAACGCGTCAGCCCGTTCCGCACCCGGCGCATCGCGGAAGTACCAGGGCAGGCGGAGCTGCGCGTCTCTCTGCGCAAGTCCCTCTGCGAAGCGCTTGCAGGCCTCGTCCGCTCGGCGCGCGAGGGCAGCGGCTCTTCCGGGAACCGGCCCCGGGCTCTTCAGCGCCTCGAGGAGCCCCAAGAACGCGACGATCGCCCGCACCATCGAGCGCGTCTCTGCGTCGCCGCTGAAGTCGACCGTGTGGAGCTGCGCCTGCAGCGTCTGCGCGTCGTAGGGCTGCAGGAGCTGACGGCTGAGATGAAAGACGGTGACGAGCGTCGCCAGCGCCCGCATCGCCGCCGCGCGAGGCCAGGGCGCAAGGCCGGCGATCGGCGCCGCGTCGGCGGTGAGCCTCGTCTCTACCAGCCGCAATGCGTCTCCGTTCGAGAGGATCGGGCCCAGCGCCGATCGAATTCGGAAGACCGCGTCGATGTACTCGTCGACTGCACGATCGAGCGCTTGATCCGTCAGGAGCGGCGCGGCGATGAGCTCGGCGAACAAGTCATGCAGCCGCTTGGGCAGCCAAACGATCTGGTCCCGAACCTCAGCGGGCGCTCCCGCAACCACCAGCTCCATGGTCTCCGGCGAACCGAGCATGGCGGGAAGTGCGGTCACGCGAGAACCTTACCCGTCAAAGACAACGGCCGGAAACCCCACAGGATTTCCGGCCGTGATGAGTTGCGGGGGCAGGATTTGAACCTGCGACCTTCGGGTTATGAGCCCGACGAGCTACCTGGCTGCTCCACCCCGCGATAACCGTGACCGACGCGCCAGCAAATACGCGCCGCGTCCCCTCACGTCAAGCGCCAACTCACCTGACGCCCCTGCCC